>CALZGC010000166.1 GCA_945786985.1 uncultured Nitrospirota bacterium
ATGCTGACGTCAAAGTCCAGCGATGCAGCGGTGGAGGCAAGAATAAACGGCGGATAGGCCCAATCCAGCGTTCCCTTGGTTGCAATAATCGTCATCTTTGTGGACATAGATGGCTCCTTTTGTTTCCGCTGAACGCCTTGCGACAGCCGGAGTTGAGGTGAAAAACGTCGACCCGATCTGCGGCAAAGGCTGGACCCGCTCCCCCCAATGAGGTGCGTCGGATATAACGAAGACGGAAAATTGGAGGAAAAATCTTATCAAATCCCTGTTAAAAAGTGAAGCAAAAAATTGGCCCCCGATCCCGGCCGAATGGCTCGAGCCTGGTGGTGGGATCCATCGAAAGACATCCAGAATAGATTCCGGCTCGTTTTCAATGAGATAAGAAAGCAGCGGGGCCAATGGGCCCGGACGGCCGCGCACCAAAGGGGGAACGCGGGGATCACATGGAGGACATCCCCCGCTGAACTTCCTTAATGAACATCTGCTGCAGCTGTGTCACACGGGCGCCCACGATGCCGGTGACGTTTCGCATGAAGACCGATCCGAACCGGGGGTCCTCTTCGCAGAGCTCTATCAGCGCCGAACCCTCGAAGGCATAAAGGCTGACAGCATTACGGCACACCGCCGAGAGGGTGTACACGTGCGGCGCAATCACCGCGGACCACCCCACCGCGTCTCCCCGGCCCTTGTGATCAATGGTCAGCTCATTCTCCGCCTCGGCCAGAGTCAGCGAGAAAGTCAGATCGAGATGGCCGTCTCGAATCAGATAGACTCGATCGGCCTTCTCTCCTTCCCGGAAGAGGTGAGCTTCCGCCGGAGAGGACACCTCCTTCGCCAGGAGGGCGACCCGTTCCAGCCCGTTCAATGGAATTCCGTGAAACATACTGGTCTGAGCCAATTCATCCGTCTTCGCCATAACAACCCTCCCGCCTTGAGGCCATCCAATACTTGGATAGATTCGTGACAAGAGCCCCCCGGTGCCGGGAGCCCCATACAGACATGACAGCTTGCGCGAAACGCCTATCCGCGTCGACCCCGGATTACGAAGCCGCGTCGACCCCGCCGCCGTGCTCCGCTTTCGACCGTTGACCCCTGTCGAAGAGGGAATGGCCCTCATCGCGCAGCAGACCCCAGGCCGTGTAATTCACCACCCACAGCAGGATCCCGACAATCGGAATGGCCACGGTCGCAATCCCCGTGCCCGGGCCGGTCGATTGGTGCAAAGATCGCGCCGTATAGATGAGGTAGAAAAACCAGCTGAAGAACCCCAGAATAAAAACGTTGAAAAATAAGACCATCAGGATCTGTACCATAAAGACGCTTTTTTTGTGCACGTAGGCCATCGTCATTCCTCCCTTTTTGAGTGTTCAGGGCCGGCGGGAACTCTTTTTTCGTCCCCGCTGAGCTGTATGGTCATCTCCGTACGTTGAATCAGCAGCGGATAGTAAAGATACTTGGCGTAGGCCCGTACCGTTAGCGCCCGATTGGGCGAAACGAGAAACTTGAACTCCTCCAGCCGGCTTTCCTGTGGCATCAGACGGTTGTCGTCGACCACGCGGCACGGCTTGAGCATGAGATCCGAGTCGTCCGGGAATTTCCGGCCTGTCTGCAAGTCCTCCAGCCGCCTGCGGTAGAGCTTCTGGCGGGTCATGATCTGGCCGTCGGGCGTTGTCTCGACTTCGCAGGTCAGGACGAGACTTCTCGAAGGCATCCCTGTGGGAATCATGTGCGCCGCACTTCCATTGGTGACCTCCACAAAGACGGAGAGACTGCCCCCTTTTCGCTCCACCCGGGCGACGCGGGTGCGCAGGGTCCCGTCGTTTCCATCCAACGACTCTCCCGCCGCGGCCGGTTTGCTCTCCAATAGCGGTCCGGGAAACCGCAACATCCTGTGATCCGTGACCCGCTCGGGGGTGATGCGCATGTGGCAGTCCTGACACTGCACCTGTTGCAGGCGGTGGAGGCTTTCTCGCCACTCCGAATAGGTCCCCAGAAGGGCCACGCCGTTTTCCTCGGTATACTCGTGGCACCCCGCGCAGAATTCTGAAGCACCCATCACGGGACTTCGCTTGCGCGAATGCGCAGGACCGCTGCCCTCATTTACTGCGAAACCGGGGCGCAACTGAAAGGGGTCGGCCCCTTTTGTCAGGTCCACCGCCGAGACCGAATGACAGAAATCACACGTCACCCCCTCCCCGGTGATCGCCAGTTTCTGATCAAAATCTCCGGTCAGAGCGGTCGTGGGCGCGTGGCATCTGAGACAGAGTTCCTTGGCCTCGCCACCCGTCTTCATATAGGCCAGGGCATAGGTCGCCTGGAAAATCGGATCATCCATGGCATGGGCATGCATCGACTCCTGCCACATGCGATACTGCTCGGGATGGCACTCACCGCACACCCGGGCGGAGACAAAGCTGTTTTCGGCCGCGGCCCCCCACGCACGCCCGCTCAGCAGCAGAGCCACGAGGATAACGAGCACGATCCGCACCGGCCCGCAGCTGCGGCTTCCGAACCGGCCCACCAGAGAAGCCGCGGTGCCCTCACCCGGCCGGCACCACCCTCTGCCGCGTATTGCTGAAATGAAGGAGCGCTTGTTCGGCATGCATGATTTCCTCCCGTGACCGATACAGCGGCCCCGCCTTCAATGTATGTTGCAACGGCGATGCCATGTCCGGGAAAAGGCCCAATAAAGCGGCAAGCCTCTGTTTTCCCTAGGGTTTTTCCTAGAGAGCCGCTCAAGCACCGGTTGTCCGGAAATCGTACACTGTCCGAAAAACACCGTCGAATGTTTTCTCCTTGTTTTTCAATATGTTCCAATACAATGAAGTCCAAAGGTACGTGAGTGTGACCGGATTCAGGACAGTTGCCTGCCGGGTGCGCGAGCCCGATGACGAGCGATTTGTACGATGTATATTTACTTATAAACCAATCAGTTACAGGATATTCAACGCGGCCGGCCGAGGGCAAACGACCCTTGGCACATGATTTGCTCTACGTCATGTTGACATACAAGGCTTTCCAAACCTCAAAACCAGTCATCAACCAACGAGGGAAACTCCCATGAAAAAAGAGCCCCCTATCACGATGCGCCTCTTCGCTCTGTCTCTCTCGGCTGCGTTCGCTCTCGTCTGCAGCGGCTCAGCGAGTGCTGTGGATCAGCCCATCGCCTACAACCACTACAAACACACCCAGGAGCTGGAACTGGAATGCACCATGTGCCATACCGGCGTGAGCACCCAGATCCGTGCAACGCTGCCGAGCGCTGAGATCTGCATCAGTTGCCACGAAGAGCCGGTCACGGATAGCGCCGAGGAGGAGAAGATCCGGCAGTACTACGCACAGAATGAAGAGATCCCTTGGAAAAGGCTCTTCCAAGTTCCCGAGCATGTCTTCTTCTCGCACCGCCGCCACGTGACGGTGGCGGGGCTTGACTGCGCCAAATGTCACGGCAACATGGCGACCCAAAAGAAACCACCCAAGAAGGCCCCCATGGCCATCTCTATGAAGGCCTGCATGTCCTGCCACAGAAAGCTGCAGGCCCAGATCGATTGTGTTTCCTGCCACCGCTGACCGGAGAGGACACGAATTATGAAAATGCAGCGAAGAGATTTTATTAAGCTCCTGAGCAGCTCCACCACTTTCGGGCTGGCGTACGGATACGGCCTCTTCTCCCGTCTTCCCGGAATATCCGGAAGTGAGGCGCTGGCAAAACAGCTGGAGGACGTCTCTCTCCGGCCGGTGGAAGAGAAGTGGCTCCCGTCGATTTGTCGGCAGTGTGCGGGGGGATGCGGAGTGCTGGTGCGCGTCTACGGTGAGCGGGCCGTCAAACTCGACGGCAACCCCCTGCACCCGATCAACGGCGGACGCCTGTGCGCCCGAGGGCAGGCGGGATTGCAGCTTCTGTACAATCCGGACCGGATTGCAACCCCCCTGGCTCGAGCCGGGAATCGTGGCGAAGGGAAGTGGAAACCCGTTTCGTGGGACGAAGCCTTGGGAACGGTGGGGGAGAAGCTGAAAGCCTTGCGCAAACAGGGCAGGCCCCACGAACTGGCCATGCTCACCGGGGCACAGCGCGGTCTGGAACGCACGGTGTCCGAGCGGTTCATGGCGGCCTACGGCTCGCCCAATCTGGTGCGGTACGAACCGGACCGCTCCCTCGGGATGAACCCGGCGCTCAACCTGATGCAGGGCCAGGCCGCGGGCTTCACTTACGATATAGAGAACGCCGCGCATATTCTCTCCTTCAACAGTGCCCTGCTGGAAGATCACTGGTCGCCGGTCCAGCTGTTCCGGGCCTACGGCAATTTTCGCCGAGGACGGAAAGAAAACCGCGGAAAACTGGTGCACGCCGAACCGCGACTTTCGGTCACCGGGGCCAAAGCCGACGAATGGATCCCCATCAAACCGGGCAGTGAAGGCATCCTGGCCATGGGGATTGCCTCTATCCTGATCGTGGAGAAACGCTACGACGAGAACTTCGTGACCGAGCGCTGCTTCGGCTTCGACGACTGGACCGACGAGAGCGGAACCCTCCGTCCCGGCTTCAGAACGCTTGTCATTCAGGAGTATCCGATGGATCGCGTCGTCAAACTCACCGGCGTGCCACGGGACATCATTATCCGCACGGCCCGGGAGTTCGCGCGGGTTCAACCGGCCCTGGCCATCGGAAACGATGGACCCGGTGTCAGGCACCAGGGGATCTATAACCGCATGGCCATCCATGCCCTCAATGCCCTGGTGGGCAATATCCAGAAACCCGGCGGTGTGCTGGCAAATGCCCGCCCTGCCGATCTGTCGCTGCCCCCGGTTTCCCGGGATCGCGTCGCGGATCAGGGACTGTCCCGGCCGAGGCTCGATGGCGCAGGCGCGGAACGTTACGCGGTGGCCTCGGACGTGCCGGCCAGTGTGACGGACAACCTGCTGGAAAAGAAGCCCTACCCCATCGAAATACTAATGCTCAACGGCGCCAATCCGCTCTATGAGAGCCTTCACTTCGAGCGATTGGTGAAGGCCCTGAAACAGATCCCCACCATCGTCAGCTTTTCCCCCTTTCACGATGAAACCACGCAATGGGCCGACCTGGTGCTGCCCGATACCACTTATCTTGAGAAATGGCAGCTCGACACCACGTACACCCTGAAAGGACACCCGGTGGTGAACCTGAGCCGGCCCGTGCTGAAAGCACCCTTCGACGGCCGGGACACCAATGAGGTGCTCCTCGCAGTGGCTGCATCGATGGGCAAACCGGTGGCCAACGCGTTCCCGTCCACCCGGATCGAAGATCTCGCGAAGCTTTCCCTGCAGCCGCTGAGCAAGGGCGGTTCCGGGGAGCCCTTCGGCGCCCCCATGGAAGAGCTCTGGACACGCCTGCTCGAACAGAGCGGCTGGAAGGTCCGCACCGAGGTCGACTTCGAGAAACTCTGGGCCGACCTGCTCGAGCGGGGCGGATGGTGGGACCCCGTCTATTACCGTTGGGAATGGCGGCGGGCCCTGGCGACCCCCTCGGGGCGCTTTGAGTTCTATTCCCTGGGCGCCCGGGACTACTTCGCGAAGCTGACAGGGATGGAGCGGGACATGGCCTTGCAGAAAACCCCCCGTCTGGTGAACCTCCAGCAGGCCGATGCGGCCTGCCTTCCGGCAGCGTCCCGCGCACGGGCTGGCGGTAACGAAACCCTTTACGCGCTCGAGGTCAATCCTTATTTCATTCCGATCCTCAGCGGCATCACCCACACCAATCAGCCATGGCTGCAGGATGTCACCGGTTTTCACGTCTACCAGAACTGGCACACGTGGGTCGAAATCCATCCGGAGACGGCTCACCAGGTCGGCGTCCACAACGGCGACTGGGTCTTTGTAGAGTCCCCCGGCGGCAGGGTCAAGGCCCGGGTCCGAACATACGAGGGGGCCATGCCCCACGTGATCAATCTGCCGGTGGGGCTGGGCCACACATCCGGGGGCCGCTGGACGGCGGGGATTGGAGAGAACGTGCTCAAGCTGCTGCAGGCGAGGCAGGAGCCCTTTACCGGGCAGGAGCAGTTCAAGCCGGCCCGCGCGCGGCTGATCAAAACTTAGCGCGGCACCATGCAAACGCACTGAAGGAGTCACAAAGATGGCAAAATGGGGAATGGTCATAGACCTGGACAAATGCACGGCCTGTCAGGCTTGCGTCATCGCCTGTCAAGCGGAGAACAACATTCCGAACTCGGACCCCGAAGCGGCCCGCACCGGCCGCAACATCCACTGGATGGAAATGCTGCCCATGGTGGAGGAGGAGTATCCGCACCTGCGAATGCGGTTGATGCCGCGGCCCTGCATGCACTGCGAAAAGCCTCCCTGCATCAAGGTCTGTCCGGTGAATGCGACCCAGATCAGCTCCGAGGGGATCGTGGGCCAGATAAACGCTCGCTGCATTGGCTGCCGGTACTGCACCACGGCTTGTCCCTACACGGTGAAGTATTTCAACTGGTTCAAACCGAAGTGGCCGGAGGTTATGGAGCACCAACTCAACCCCGACGTGCAGGTGCGCTACATCGGCGTCGTGGAGAAATGCACTTTCTGCCACCACCGCCTGCAGAAGGGCAGAGACCTGGCCCGTTATGAGGGCCGGGAACTCGGGCCGGACGATTACATGCCGGCCTGCGTGCAAACCTGTCCCGCGGACGCCATGTATTTCGGGGATCTGGACAACCCCAAGTCCTCGGTAGCCATCCTGTCAAAGAGCAAACGCGCCTTCCACTTGCTGGAAGATCTGGGTACCCATCCGAAAGTCACCTACTTGAGCGAAGGAGTGTGAGATGGACCTGAAAAAGACCTTTGAACACGATGAAGAGGTTCTGCTGAGGCCGATACGGGAAGTCAACCGAAACTACTACATTACGGTGGCGGTCCTTTCACTCATCGTGGCGTGGGCCTTCTTCGCCTATTTTTACCAGTTCAAGTGGGGGCTCGGTGTGACCGGCCTGAACCGCCCGGTCTACTGGGGTTTCTATATTACCAACTTCGTCTTCTTCATCGGCATCAGCCACGCGGGCACGCTGATTTCGGCCATCCTCCGCATTGCCCAAGCCGAATGGCGGCGGGCCATCACCAGGTCGGCAGAGGTCATTACGGTCATGGTGATCTTTTTCGGTGTGGCCAGCATCCTCATGGACCTGGGACGACCGGACCGGATTTTCAATATCATTGAGAGCGGGCGCTTCCAGTCGCCGCTTCTCTGGGACGTGACCAGTATTACCTGCTATCTGACGGCCAGCACGGTCTACCTCTACCTTCCCCTCATCCCGGACATCGCTATCATGCGGGACAAGGTCAACAAACGAAAGTGGCTCTACAACGTTCTATCGCTTGGATGGACGGGCACGCCGAAACAATTCAAGCGTCTTGAACTGGTCATCTCGGTCATGGCCATCCTCGTCATTCCGGTGGCCGTGTCGGTCCACACCGTGGTCTCCTTCGTCTTCGCCATGACCGTGCAGCCTATGTGGCACTCGGCCATTTTCGGACCATACTTCGTGGTCGGCGCCATCTATTCCGGCATCGCTGCATTGATTATCGCCATGGCCCTCATCCGATGGGTCTACAAGCTGGATAACTATTTGAAGGATATTCATTTCCAGAACCTGGGACTGCTGCTGTTTGTCATGACGCTGCTCTGGACTTACTTTACGTTTTCCGAATACCTCACGACCTTTTACGGGGCCGAGCCGACCCACATGGCGGTTTTCTGGTCCAAATTCAGCGGCGAGTACATGGTGGAGTTCTGGGGCATGATCGTTTGTTGCTTTGTGATTCCCGTCATCTTTCTGAGCAACCGGAAGCTGCGCACCATGACCGGCATGATGATCTCATCCATTGCAATTACCATCGGTATGTGGCTGGAGCGCTTCATCATTGTCGTCCCGACACTGGCCAACCCCCGTCTGCCCTACGAACGGGGCGCGTACCATCCGAGTTGGGTGGAACTCTCCCTGCTCGCTGGATGTTTTGCCTTCTTCATTCTTCTGTATGTTCTGTTTACCAAGTTCTTCCCCATCGTCTCCATCTGGGAGATCCAGGAGGGAAGACAGCACGCGGTCAGCGAAGTGTCGGAGCGGGTGCGGACTTATCTGCCCGACGATCACACCGATGGCGGGGAGACGCAGCCTTTCCCGACCGAACAGATGGAATCAGCGCGTTCTTGAAATGCATTTTTCAACCATCGCGCAGGGAGGTCATATCATGAAAAAGCAAGATGTGTTCACGATCGGGAACAAGATTCGCAATGGACTGGCATTCACGGCGCTGCTCTTGATGGTGGCGGGGGTTGCGGTGGCATCCCTGGCCCAGTCCGCCAACGGGGAGGCTTCCTTCCTTTTTCCGCAGGATGCGAGCAAGGGCTGGAAGCTGTTCCTTTCCAAGAACTGCATCCGCTGCCATACGATCTGGGGTCAGGGTGATGCCTCCATCGGGCCGGACCTGGGCCGCATTCACATCGCTCACCTCTCGGAAGGTCAGCTGGCCACGAACATCGTGAACCACCTCCCGACCATGTGGGAGAAGATGCAGGAGGAGGGGGTCCGCTATCCGACCATCACCCCGGAGGAGATGGGGCAGCTTTTCTCTTTCCTCTATTTCATCCGCTACGTCGATGAACCGGGAGACCCGGCGGCAGGGAAGAGCCTGCTCTCCGTAAAGGGATGCACCAATTGTCACTCCATCCTCGGTGAGGGCGGCAAGATCGGACCCGACCTCACGAACTGGGGCGTCTACATCAATCCCATCGTCTGGGCCCAGAAAATGTGGACCCATGCCCCCCAGATGGAAGCGGCGATGAAAGAACAGGGGATGGCCTGGCCCATACTGAACGCCAAGGAGATGATCGACCTGGTGGCCTATATCCAGAGCATCGGCGGCAAGATCCGGGACGAATACCATCTGGAGCCCGGCTCCCCCGAGCGGGGAAAGGGCCTTTTTGACACAAAGCGCTGCCACGAGTGCCATACCATCGAAGGCATCGGCGCCAAGCTGGGGCCCGACTTCGGGAAGATCGACTTTCCCAGAACCCTCGGCGGCATGGCGGCCCTCATGTGGAACCACTCGCCGGACATGATGAAAATGATGAAGATGCGCCATATTGATCGGGAGGACATCAACCCGCAGGAAATGGCGGACATCCTAGCGTACCTGTTCGCCGTCCGTTATTTCGATGAACCGGGCGATGCCGCGAAGGGCGCGAAGATCTTCGAGGAGAAGAATTGCGTGATCTGCCATTCCGTCGGGCCGGGCGGCCGGGACGGCTCGGTCGGTCCCAACCTGGGGCGGCTGCGGAACGTCTCCACCATCACGTTGACGCAGGCGATCTGGACCCACGGACCCCAGATGATGCAGAGAATGCGGGACTACGGTTTTTCATGGCCAGTGCTGAAGGGGAGCGATATGAAAGATATCGTCGCCTATCTGCAGACCGAGAGCGCGACGAAATAGTCTCGCAACACGGCAGTTCCCAGCTAGCCGGCCGGATGGAGGGCGGGGAGAACCTGGCGTACAGGCACCCCCAAGGTTTGAATGCAGGTTCCCCCGACCCTCGTCCCCTGCGGAACAGCAGCCCCCTGGCCGCTCCAGGAGCCGGAAATCGTCCAGAAGCGGGTCTCTGAACCTGTAGCGTCTTTGACTTCTCCGGCAGATTCCGGTATATAGATGGGCATGGCTTCAAGTGAAAAGAAAATCTTCACCCACTTGAGCATCCGGAAAAAACTGATTCTCGCCTTTGTCGCCGTTGCGCTGATCCCGGTGCTCGTGCTGGGAAGCTTCAGTCTCCTCAGCTCCAGAAGAGCGCTCCAGGATTCAGCCATCATCCAGGTTCACGCCTCCCTGGCGGCGACCGTCGAGCGTATCCAGGACACCCTGCGCCACGCGGAGAAGGATCTTCGCCTCCTCACCCATTCCCCGTCGGTCATCACCTTCGCGGAATTCTTTCCCGACAATGTCATCGGGAAGAACAATCTCAACAGGATGCTGGTCAGTGCTCTGGAGAGTTTCGCAGAGCGCCATCCCCTGTACCACAGGATTCTGCTGGTGACGGACAAGGGAGAGCAGATCCTGCAGCTGCGCCGGGAGGAGGGGCGGCTGATCATGGAGGGTATGGTCGCGTCGCGGGATCTCAGCAATGAGACCTTCTTCTGGAAGGCCATGGACAGCCGCCGGGGAGAAGTCGTGGTCACCTCCCGGGTCCCGGAAGGCCGGCCTGGCGTGACTGACGAGGTCACCCTAACGTACGCCACGGCCGTCTATGACCGCGGCCAGAAACGAAAGGCCGTGCTCTCGATTCAGATATGGATCCGGGATCTAGCGGGGCTGGCCCGAACGGACGGATACGCCATGGGCAACACCTATCTGCTCGATGCCGACGGGGACTTTCTCTACAGCATCGATGCCGCGGGCCACCGGCTTGTGCAGAGCGGGTTTATGGAGATGTTCCAGGAGCACGCCATCCACGAGATCCTCTCCGGCGAGGCCGGCATGATCACCAGCGAAAAGGGCCGGCTCATTTCGTACGCGCCCATTGACCCCGGTCTCGGCGGCCCGAACAACTTCTGGGTTGTGGTCAGCGAACTCTCTCGATCGGTGGTGCTGGCACCGGTTAAGAGGTTCTTGATCGTGTTCGGGGCGACTCTCGTAGCACTGATTCTTCTGGGTTCCCTGGCCGGTATTGCGGCGTCCCACCATTTCACCCGCCCCTTGCTTCAGCTTCACCGGGGCGCGCAGATCATCGCCAACGAGGACTTTGATCACCGCATCACGGTCCATACGAAGGACGAAATTGAAGAGTTGGCCGAGCAGTTCAATCAGATGGCCTTCCGGCTGAAGAAGTCCCAGCGGCGCCTGACTCGCCTGAACCAGGCGCTTCAGAAGGAGGTGAAAAGAAGGACGGAGCAGCTCTTTCAGGCGGAAAAGATGGCGGCCGTCGGCGGTCTTTCCGCGGGCATCGCCCACGAGATCGGCAACCCCCTGGCGAGCATGAAAACCAATATTCAGCTCCTGGCCGAAAAGCTTGGCAAAGAGAGTGAGCATCAGAAGTTCCTCGACCGTATCCTGAAGGAAATCGACCGGCTCAACCGTTTCTTCAAGACTTTTTCGACCTTTGCCAAGCCGGCGAGACCGCAGCGGATCTCCTGTGACATCCGGAAGGTGATTCAGGAGATGGTGCTCTTCATCAAACCGGAGGCGTCGGCCCAGGGGGTGACCATTCGCGAGCTCTTTGACCGCGAGGTTCCCCATGTCTTGGTCGATGTTCAGCGGATGCAACAGGTCTTTCTCAATCTGTTCCTGAACGCCATGCAGGCCATGCAGGACGGCGGCACGGTGACCGTCACCGTGCGTGCGGAGCCGGACGAAGGGGAGACC
>CALZGC010000167.1 GCA_945786985.1 uncultured Nitrospirota bacterium
CCCCCCCCCCCCCCCCCCCCCCCCACCCCCGGGGGGCCCCCCGGGGGGGAGATACAGCTCAGAACGAATAACTCACATTGACGCCGCCGTAGAAGTTGGAGTCGTCCTCATAAAAACCGGTCTCGGCGGCTTTCTCCAAGTCATCGTCGGCCAGGCCCGAGTAGGCGATCATGGGCGTCACGGTGATCTTGTCGCTCAGCGCAAAGGCCACGGCGGCACTCAGGTTGTAATCGCTCAGCGAGTCGTCCTTCACACCGAAATAGCCGTTGTGGTACGATTCGCTGCCCCACGCGAGCGACGCGCCCAGGGACAGCGTCACCAGGTCACTCAGTGAAAAATCATGCCCGATGGAAGCGTTGATGTAGGTGCCGTCCACTTCGTGAATGTCCCGATAGGCCGTGATCGACGGGGACAACGGCACATCCAGCGATGCGCCCACATAGAGCTCCTGGGTGTCGAGCCCGCCGGTGCGGGGAAAGTCGTAGAAAATCCAGCCGAGCGAAATCCCCACGGGACCAAGGTCCCGGGAATAATCCACCGTGTAGTCGACCTCGTTGACCTGGTGGTGGCTCGCGTAACGGTTATCATCGATGTTGTAGTTCGCCCACACGCCCAGCGAGAGCCCGGAGGCAAAGCCGATGGAGAAATTGGGCTGGATGATCCCGCCCTCGCCGTAGTTCTGGCCCCGCCAGACATAGTCGCTCAGTATGGAAACATCGGCATTCACATCGGCCGTGATCTCGCCCGCGCCGGCGGGCAGCGCAGACAGGCCGAACAGCAAACTCATCAAAACCAGTAACAGTGTGCGTCTCATTGCTTTCTCCTTCAGGACAGGGCGCGAAAGCCCAAAATTCGAGGCTTCACGGATCCAAGGGTTCAAGGGCCGTCTGACACGAACGACGCCTGTAAAGTACCGCATGAGAAACGAGCCATTTTTCGCAAGATCAAGGCGGGCAAGCAATGGTGCGGAGGCGTACTCCGTCTGTACGCCGCACAAACCATCGCCCAGCCCAACGCCGAGATTGCGGAAAAGGGCCGTCTTAACACAAAAGACGTCTGTACAGTACCTCCCGAGAAACGAGCAATTTTTCGCAAGGTCAAGGAAATCGAGAAATTGTGCGGAGGCGTACTCTGTCCGTACGCCGCACAAGCAATTTCGAAGATTGACGCCGAGATTGCGGAAAAGGGCCGTTTCGAAATCAGACCGCATCTTTGCCCCTCTCCCCGGTCCGAATCCTCACCGTCTCCTCCACGGGCGTCACGAAGATCTTGCCGTCGCCGATCCGGCCGGAGCGGGCGCTCTCCATGACCACGTCAATCACCTGGTTCACCAGCTCTTCCGTCACCACGACGTCGAGCTTGATCTTTGGCACGAAGTCGATGGTGTATTCGGCGCCGCGGTAGAGTTCGGTGTGACCCTTCTGGCGCCCATAGCCCTTGACCTCCGTCACCGTCAGCCCCGTAATTCCGATCTCTGTCAGCCCTTCCCTCACGGGGTCCAGCTTGCCCGGCTGGATGATACACTCGACCTTCTTCATGGTTTCACCTCTTTCTGAAAGTTTTTCGTGTTCGGAGCCGGCGCCCTGCAGAAAGCCGCACCGGCCCGCCTACCGGCCGTTGTTGTCCGTCTGGAGCTACAGGTTGTACCCCTTTTCGCCGTGGTGCGCCTGATCGAGTCCCTGGAGTTCCTCATCATCGGTCACGCGAAGCCCCATCACCTTGTCCAGGATCCAGACCAGCCCATAGGTCATCCCGAATGCGTAGACGATGGTCGCCACCGTGGCGATGATCTGCACCATGAACTGTTTCGGCTCACCGGCGATGAGGCCGGCCCCGTTGACGGTGGCAAAGAGTCCCGTGGCCAGCGCGCCGAAGGCACCGCCGACACCGTGGATCCCGAAGGCATCGAGGGAGTCGTCGTATCCGATACGCGATTTCAACACCACCGCAGAGTAGCAGACCACACCGGCACCAAAACCGATCACCAGGGCCCACACGGGGGCTACGAAACCTGCGGCCGGCGTGATCGCCACGAGACCGGCCACAATACCCGAAGCCGCCCCCAGGGCGCTGGGGTGTCTCTGGAAGCGCCACTCGGCCAGGAGCCACGATAGACAGCCCGCCGCCGCCGAGACCTGCGTGTTTGTGAACGCCAGGGCGGCAATCCCGTCGGAGGCCAGCGCGCTGCCCGCGTTGAAACCGAACCATCCGAACCAGAGCAGCCCGGCACCGAGCAGGGTCAGGGTCAGGTTGTGAGGCAGGATCGGCTCCTGCAGGAATCCTTTCCGTTTGCCCAGCACGGTGATGGCCGCGAGCGCCGAGACACCCGAAGAGATGTGCACGACCGTGCCCCCTGCAAAGTCGAGGGCGCCCAGGTTCAGCAGCCATCCCCCTTCTCCCCAGACCCAGTGGGCGATGGGGTCGTACACGAGGGTGGCCCACAGCACGATGAACACCACGTAGGTGGAAAACTTCATCCGCTCCGCGATGGCACCACTGATCAGGGCCGGCGTGATGATGGCGAACATCCCCTGGAACATGATAAAGGCATACTCCGGGATGGTTCCCGAGACCGACTCGGGTCCGATGCCGTTGAGGAACATATGTTTCAGGCTCCCCACGAAGTGGCCCACGTCCGGACCGAAAGCCAGGGTATAACCGATGACGACCCACTGCACCCCGATGACGGCCATGGCCACGAAGCTGTGCATCATGGAGGACAACACATTCTTCTTGCGGACCATGCCGCCGTAAAAGAGGGCCAGCCCGGGAATCATCAACAAGACCAGCGCCGTCGAGACCAGCACCCACGCCGTGTCGGCGCCGTTGATCTCGGCCGGGCTCTCTGCCGCCCAGGCCGGCACAGATCCCAGAAAGCGACTCAGCAGTCCAACAATTGCAGCAACTCGAATGAAACGCATGACAGGCTCTCCCCGTGTGGTTGTATGGATGTAACGCTCTCCATCGGGTTAAAGCAATCCCGGTGCCAACAGGAGAAGGCCGCTTTTCGATGAGACTCCGTGCCACCTATCTTATTGATTTATCAGGGGGAAAATAGATAGAGCCGGCCGGACCACACCGGGGCACGGCGGCTCGCCGATCGCACAAAACGCGTGCAGCTGCCTAAATGTTGTGCAGTTTTCCAGCCGGTGCCATGGTACGAACGGAGGTGGATTCGGATATAAAGTAGTGGAGGGTCATGCGACCCCCTATGAGATGAAGGGACCGAGCAGTTTGTCGAGCACGACCATCCCGGCCACCCAGGCAGCGTAGAGATTGATGGCCCGAAAGGAGGCCAACGGCGCGACAGACAACGCCGATCTCCGACACAGGGCGGCCGCATTCCAGACCAACCAGCCCGCTGCAGCCACCAGGGCACCGTAGAGAATTGGAGATCGGATGGCACCATAGATCGGCAGCACGAGACAGGAAACCGCGGCGGCAAGCATCCAGATGGAGACGACACGGACGAGCTGCCGCCGTGAAAAGAGGGAAGCCAGCGAGGGAAACCCGGCCCGCTCATAATCACCGGGATGGACCAGCAGCAGCAACCAGAAATGGGGTATCTGCCAGAGGAAGAAGAAGAACGCGATGGCCCCGATCTGCCGGTCGAAGAGGGCCCCGCCTCCGAGGACCCAGCCGATCACGGGCGGCACCGCGCCCACCAAGGCTCCCGGAAGGACCGCAAAGGGGGTGAGCCGCTTCAGGGGGGTATAGACGCCGTTGTACCAGAAGAGGGTCACCAGACCGAGGACCGCCGCGGGCAGTGAAAAGAAGGCGAGCACCGCTTCACCGGCGGCGATCAGGAGGGCGGCCGCACATGATGCCTGCGTGAGCGACACCGTCCCGGCGGGGATCGGTCTGGACCGGGTTCGCCGCATCAGCGCATCGTAGCGCCGCTCCTGAATCTGGTTGAGAACGGAGGCCCCGCCGGAGAGGAAAAAGACCCCGGCCAGCGCGACCGCGTCCACCGCAACCGGCTCCCTTGCCGCCAGCAGATACCCCATCGCTGCGGACAGTGAAACCATCCCGGCAATTCGGACTCTCAAGAGTCTGTAATAAGAACCCATCACTGCAATGTCTTCAGATACTCGATGATGGCATCGATCTGCTCGTCGCTGAGGATGCCCTCCTGGGACGGCATGATCGGGGGATAGCCCACTACCACATCGGCATTGGGTTTCACAATCGAGCGGCGCAGATAGTCTTCGTCGGCGACAACGTCCCGCTCGGCGCCGTCGGTGAGCACGCGGCCCTTTCTCCCAAAAATTCCCTTGAGGGTGGGACCGACGATCCGGGAGCCATCGAGACTGTGGCAGCCGAGACACCCTTGGCTCTCCAGCAGCTGGCGGCCGGCCGGCTCGGCGGCCTCGTGTGCGGTTTTACCGGCCATCCAGGAGGCAAACGCATCCTGCGACATCACGACCACCCGGGAGAGCATGTCCGAATGCCTCAGCCCGCAGTACTCGGTGCAGAGCAGATCGTAGGTGCCCTCCTCGTCCCCGGTGAACCACAGGGTGGTCCGGATACCCGGCACCACATCTTTCTTGATCCTGAAGGCGGGGACAAAAAGACTGTGCAACACATCCCGGGAGAAAAGCTCAAGCTTTACCGGCTGGTTGATAGGCACGACCAGCTCATCGCTCCGGGTGCCGTTTTCGTACTCAAAGGACCACGACCACATCTGAGCCGTGACCTTCACCGGCATGGCATCCTCCGGGATCGTCTCCATCTCCCGGTATCCGATCCAGCCGTAATAGAACATGGCAATTACCAGGATCGTCGGGACAACCGTCCAGACAACCTCCAGAAGAAAGTTTCCCTCGATATTGGTCGGGATCGGGTTTTTGTCCCGACGGTACTTAATCACGAAGAAAACCATCAGGAACGTGATGAGCAGGAGCATCAGCACACAGATGACGAGGATAAAGAGAAAGGCCGAGTCGACTTTCGTTGCGATGGTGCTCGCGGCGCCGGAGAACATACTTCCTCGTTAACGATAGGCGATATCAAGAAAGGTCACGCCGATGGCAATGGTCAGAAACGCCACAGCCACGACGAACATGATCATAAAAAGTTTATTTTCATATTTGAGATGCATGAACCAGAGGAGCACCAGGCTCGCCTTGATGGAGGCAATGACCAGGGCTCCCAGGACGCTGAACTGGCCGAGATGCATTCGGGCCACAGCGATGGTGACGGCGGTGAGCACCAGCAGCGCCGCGTAAACGGCGGCGTAGGTGCGTGCCTTGACCAGCGTATGCTCCTCTCCCTGCTGCACGAAAAGTCCCTCCACTCAGGTCATCAATCAGGTAATCAAATAGAACAGGGGAAACAGATAGATCCAGATGATATCCACCAGGTGCCAGTAGAGCCCCGAATTGTCCAGAACGATGAAATTGTCCGGGTTCACTTTGTCTTTCACGATATAGACGAGCACGACCGACAACAGGACAACTCCCACCAGGACATGCAGGCCGTGCAGCCCGGTCATGGAGTAATAGAGTCCGTAGAAGAGATTGTCGCCGTGACTGCGTGCCGCCAGTTCCGGGGAATTCGGGTAGAGACCGTGATGGAACTTGGCCGTCCATTCGAAATATTTGTTCACGAGAAAGGCCAGCGCCAGCGCAATGGTGAGCCCCAGGGCTGCGATGGACTTCTTCTTCTCCCCCTCGCCGATATAGGAGATGGACATGACCATGGTGAAACTGCTGGTGAGGAGAATCAGGGTGTTCGCCGCTCCCAGGACGACATTGAGCTCTTTGGCCGCCTCGTGGAACTCCTGGGGATGGAGATAACGGTAGACGGCGTAGAGCAGAAAGAGACCTCCGAACAGGATGAGCTCGGTGAAGAGAAAGAGCCACATCCCGATCCGGGCTCCGACGTCGTCCCGGTGTACGGCGCTGCTCTCGCTGGCGGTATGGGTCTGGTCCATATCATCCCGACCTAATCGTAATCGTAGGCACCCCGGTCGATCACCGGAATTTCCTCAAAGTTCTCATGGGGCGGCGGCGAGGGGACCTGCCACTCGAGCGTCTTGCCTCCCCAGGGGTCGGCCGCGGCCCGCTCTCCTTTTCGTAAAGCGATCAATAGATTGGCAAACATGACAATCAATCCGGAGACCAGGATCCACGACCCCACGGTCGCGATGACGTGGCCCGTGTGAAATTGGGGCAGATAATCATAGTAGCGGCGGGGCATCCCCTGCAGCCCGAGCACGAGCATGGTGAAATAGAGCATGTTGAAGCCAATAAACATGATGGTACAGGCCAGGGTGGCCGTCCGCTGGGAATACATGCGGCCGAACATTTTGGGGTACCAGTAATGCAGCCCGGCAAAGAAGGCGTAGGCCGTCCCGCCGAACATGACGTAATGGAAGTGGCCCACCACAAAGTAGGTGTCGTGAATATGAACATTCACCGACAGCGCTCCCTGCATGAGCCCCGTGAGGCCCCCGATGGAAAAGAGAAAGATGAACGACAGGGCAAAAAGAAAGGGGGGGGCAATCAGAATCGACCCTTTGTAGAGCGTCGCCACCCAGTTGAAAACCTTGATGGCGCTCGGGATGGCCACGAGAAAGGTGATGAAGGAGAAGATGACGTTGGCCGTATAGCTCTGGCCGCTGACGAACATGTGGTGCCCCCACACCAGGGAGCCCAGAGCGGCAATGGCCACACTGGAATAGGCAATGGCCTTGTAGCCGAAAATCGTACGCCGTGCAAAGACGGGGATGATTTCGGTGATCACGCCCATGCCCGGAAGGATCATGATGTAGACCGCCGGGTGGGAATAGATCCAGAAGAGATGCTGAAAGAGGATCGGATCGCCTCCCTTCTCAGGATCGAAGATGCCCACACCGAAGAACCGCTCCAGAATCACCAGCAGCAGGGTGATCCCGATGATGGGCGTCGCCAGGACCTGCACCCAGGCGGTCGCGTAGGTTGCCCAGACGAACAGAGGCATGCGGGTCCACGTCATACCGGGCGCGCGGAGCCGGTGAATGGTGGTCACGAAATTCAGCCCCGTCAGAATGGAGGAAAAGCCGAGCACAAACGCGGCAAAGACGGCCAGGGAGACATTGGTTCCCGTCCGGATGCTGTAGGGGGCGTAGAAGGTCCAGCCCGTATCGGGCGGTCCGCCCCCGGTAAAGAGGGACGTCACGGCGAAGAAGGCCCCGGCGATGTAGAGATACCAGGAGAAGAGATTGATCCTGGGGAAAGCCACATCCTTGGCCCCGATCAGAAGGGGGAGAAAGAAGTTGCCGAAGATCGCCGGAACCCCTGGAATCACGAACAGAAAGATCATGATCACCCCGTGCAGGGTGAAGATGGCATTGTAGGTCTGGGGCTTTACGATGGTCTCCCCCGGGGTGAGCAGCTCCAGGCGCATCAGGACCCCGAGGGCGATCCCCACCGCGTAGAACGTCAGGACCGACGTCAGATAGAGGAGCGCGATCCGCTTGTGATCGGTCGTGAGAAGCCAGGAGCGGATCCCGCCGTATCGCCCCGGCTCTTCCAGGTAGCTTAGTCCCGATGGATGGGATCCATGGGCCGCGGCCGTCATGTCGTTCATCCCGCCTCCCGATTGGACAGTCTGCCTTTGCCCACCAGCACGGCCAGCAGGACGAGGGCGAGAAAGAGAATCACCGAAGCCGTAACCTTGAGAATGTTGAACACATAGGTTCGCCCCTCGGGATCATAGCTGAAGCAGAAGAGCATGGCCCGGCGATTTGTCGGTCCGACCCGGCCCTCGGAGGACTCCGTCAGTGCCTGCTTAACATCAAGGGGAAGATAGGTCATCCAGTAAAGATAGCGAA
>CALZGC010000168.1 GCA_945786985.1 uncultured Nitrospirota bacterium
ACCATGCACAATCTGGATCCCAATACAATCGTGGATGAGATCAACGAGGTGCTGAAGACCAAGGCGTAATAGTAGATGGCATGGATCGCCGAATGGCGGGAAAGCGGGAGGATACAGAGATGACGGAGATTATCGATACCGGTGCGCTGCGGAAATTCTCGCCGGACAACCCGGTGAAACAACTGCTGCACGATTCGGACCATCTGCGGATGGCCCTGCTCTGCCTGGAGGCAGGGCAGGAGATTACCTCGCATACGGCACCGTCGACGGTGATGATGCAGGTGCTGGAAGGGGAGGGTGAGTTTTCCGTGGGGCAAGAGAAGACACGGGCGTCCGCCGGGCAGATTGTTCCCTGCGACCCCGATGTGCCACACGGAATCCGGGCCGTCACTCGGCTGGCCGTCCTGGCGGTGGTGGCGCCTAGACCAGGAGGAAGATAGCATGACACCCATCACGAAGGATATGATCATCAATGACGTGATCAAACGGTACCCTGAAACCATTGCGGTATTCAACCGGTTCAACGTCGATGCCTGCTGCGGCGGCGGCTCGTCCATTGAGGCGACGGCCAAGGCAGACGGCGTTGAGGTAGAAGCACTGCTTGTGGCGTTAAACGAAGCGGCGTAAGCGGCGAGTAAGTATACACCTAGAATTTCATTGATCCGTGGCGGATTTGCATTCGGGCGGGTGCGGCAAAGAGCGCATCCGCCCGATCCGCGTGTTGACAGGCGCAGGTCCACATGGTATACGTAAGTATCATGGATTGCACGATTCCCTGCGGGTTTCCAGATATCGACCCGGAACGTTTTTTCATCCAGCCCCACCCGGAGATCGTTGGTCATGAAGCCGCCGCAGAAGGCCACGGCATCCTCCGAAAACCAACCGGACTTCGCCCGAGGCATGTCCGGCGGCCCCGCATCGCCGACCCAAAACCAACCCAAGCAGAATAACGCCGGTTTCGATTCAGACAGTCACCGTGATCCATCCTTTTTCAGCCAGGAAAGTGATTTTTCCTCGGCAGTCCTCGCGACGGTGGGGGCCGTGGTCACTGTGCTTGATCGCGAGGGACGGATCGTTCAGTTCAACCCGGCCTGCGAGGCACTGACCGGTTACTGTTTCGAGGAGGTCCGGGGGCGTTACGTTTGGGACTTCCTGCTGCCGCCGTCCCAGGTCGACGGGGTGCGGGAAGTGTTCAATGCGCTCACCGCGGGTCTTTTCCCGAATCGCTATGAGAACCATTGGGTGACCAAAGCCGGCGAGTTGCGGCTCATCGCATGGTCCAACACCGCCCTGGTCGGACCTAAGGGCGACGTGGAGTATGTGGTTGCAACGGGGATCGATATCACCGATCAGAGAAAGGCGGAAGCGGCGCTTAAGGAGTCCCATGAAAGAATGCTGGTCGTTCTCAACAGTCTGGACGCGATTGTTTATGTCGCGGATCTGAAGACCCATGCGGTCCTCTTCGTGAACGACTATGCGCGCAACATCTTCGGAGATATCCTGGGGCGATGCTGCTGGCAGACGATCCAGACGGGGCAAACGGGTCCGTGCAGGTTCTGTACGAACGACCGATTGCTGACACCTGAGGGGGAGCCCACGGGGACCGTGCTTTGGGACTTTCGGAACACCGTCAACCAGAGATGGTACGAAGTTAGGGATCGGGCCATCCGGTGGGTCGACGGGACGCTGGTTCGATTGGAGATCGCCACTGATGTGACCGACCGAAAGAACGCGGAACGGATCCTGCGGGAATCGGAAGAGAAATACCGGCTGATTTTCGAGAACGCGCCGCTCGGGATTCTCCACTTTGACTCGGCAGGGAACTGCACCACGTGCAATGACTATTTCGCGGACATCATCGGTGCTCCGAGAGAGAAGGTGCTTGACTTTAATCTGCTGCGCTCCCTGAAAGATGGCAGGATGACAGAGGCCGTGGAGGTTGCACTGTCCGGAGAGATCGGGCATTTCGAAGGGGAATACACCTCGGTGGTAGGGAAGAAGACACGGGTCCTTCGGGCCGATTTCAGTCCTATCGTCTCCGATGACGGCACCCTGATCGGCGGGATGGGTGTTTTCGAAGACATGACCGAAAGTGAGCGGCTGAAGGATGAACTCTCCCGGGCCCAGCGCCTCGAAGCCGCCGGGCGCGTCGCCGGCCAGATCGCCCATGACTTCAACAACCTCCTCTCCCCGCTCACGGCCTATCCCGATCTAATTCGTTTGGAATGCCGGGAAGGGGATGCCGTCTTACCGTTGCTCGACGCCATGCAGACCGCAGCCATTCAGATGGCGGACATCAACCAGCAGCTTCTGACGCTGGGCCGGCGGGGGCATTACAATCTCGAAGCTCTCTCCGTGGCGCAGTTGCTGGACAGGCTGCTCGATGCGATGGTCTTTCCCGAGACGGTCGTCCTCGAAAAGGCGTTCGATCAAGATCTGCTGCCGATCCAGGGAGGGGCGTCGCAACTCGACCGTGCTTTCACGAATCTGATGACCAACGCCCTGGAGGCCATGTCCCAGATCGGGCAGGTCACCGTCACAGCTCGAAACGTCTACCTCGATGTACCGCTGCGAAATTATGAAACGATCCGCAGAGGGGAATACGTCAAGGTTGAAGTCATCGACACGGGTACCGGCATCGATCCGCAAATCCTGGATCGGATCTTTGATCCATTTTTCACGACCAAGAAAGCGGACCGGAAACGGGGCTCGGGCCTCGGTCTCAGCGTGGTGCAAGCGGTGACCGAGGATCATGACGGCTATCTGGATGTCGCAACCAGGCCCGGGGAAGGGACCACGTTTTCCCTCTATTTTCCGATCACGAGGGAGCGCCCATCGGAATCGAAGGAGGGCGCGGCGGACCTCCCGGTAGGCACCGAGCGGATCCTCGTGGTGGACGACGATCCGTTCCAGCGCGAGGTGCTGACGCATCTGTTGGCAAAGCTCGGCTACGACGTTCAGACCGCGACAAGCGGGGAGGGAGCCGTTGCCCATGTGTCGGAAAACCCACAGGATCTTCTCATGCTCGACATGATCATGGACGGGATCGACGGTGCGGAAACCTACCGGCGCATCAAGGAGATCTACCCGGAACAGAAGGCGCTGCTCTTCTCCGGTTATGCCGAGTCGGAACGGGTCGCGGAGGCACAGCGGATGGGGGCCGGCGTATTCATCCGGAAACCGGTCGGCTTTCACACGATTGCGGTCGCCGTCCGGCGCGCGCTGGATCGCTAATCCCTCTCCTTGCCGTCCGACTTCTCACCAGCGCACGTGCCGGAATCCCCCTGGCCTCTCGCCGTCTTACACAAATAAATTGACTTGCAAAAAAAATAGGTGGTATATTACACAACCTCGGTGAGTGACCGAAAAAGATTGAAAATAAGAGGAGTTAGCGGTGTGCCCGGGCTTACGGCGGTGCATGGCGGTGCGCTCCTGAATCCGAATGCCCATGACGATCCAACGGCTTCCCCCATGGGTCACCAACCGCGCCGGCAGCGCCGAGGCGACCCACCGAATGAAACGACTGCTCCGAAAACGGGGCCTGCATACGGTTTGCGAATCGGCTCGCTGCCCAAACCTGGGGGAGTGTTTCGCGCGGGACACCGCCACCTTCCTGATTCTGGGCGGCGCCTGTACGCGGCATTGTGGTTTCTGCGCGGTATCCCATGAGGCCCCGGCTCCCGTGGACGGCGAGGAGCCCGCGAAGATCGTGCACGCCGTTGGTGAGCTCGGACTAAAACATGTGGTAATCACGTCGGTTACCCGGGACGATCTGCCCGACGGTGGAAGCGCTCATTTTGCCGAGACCGTGCGGCGGCTCCGGCGGGCCGTGCCGGCGGTCACCATCGAGGTGCTGACTCCGGACTTCGGCGGGCGGTCCGAGGCCATCGGGCGGGTGGTTGCCGCGGGTCCGGATATCTACAATCACAACCTCGAAACGGTCC
>CALZGC010000169.1 GCA_945786985.1 uncultured Nitrospirota bacterium
CCCGAAGTTGGCCGTCGCCCGGGGAAGCACCGTAAAGGTCAGCGCCGTGGTGATGAGGAAGGTGAGCAGAAAGAAGAGATAGGCCCATTTCATGCAGCCGTGAACGCGCGCCTGCAAGTCGCCCTCGGTCTTGAGGTAAAGAAACGCCCCGCCGTGAAGGCTGAAAATGGATGTGGTCAGGAGTCCGACCATGATACCGTAGGGGTTGAGGAAACTCAGGGCCGTCCCCGCAAATACCCCGCGTGCATCCAGCGGAATGCCGAACATGGCATTGCCCACGCCCGTTCCGTAAAGGAAAGCGGCGGCCAGGCTCGATCCGAAAAAAACGACATCCCATGCATGCCGCCACCCCCGAGATGCCACCTTGCTACGGAACTCCAGCGATACCGCCCGGCAGATCAGCGCGAGCAGGACGAGCATGACCAATTCGTAGAACCCAGAGAAGATGGTTGCGTACGCGTCGGGAAAGGCCGCAAAGGTCGCGCCGCCGAACGCGACGAGCCAGACTTCGTTGCCGTCCCAGATGGGACCGATGGCATTCATGACGACCCGCCGTTCGGCATCGCTCCTGGCCTGGAAATGGAGTATTCCTGCACCCAGGTCGAACCCGTCGAGAACCGCATACCCCGCGAGCAGCGCACCCAGCAGGCAAAACCAGAGGATATTCAGATCCATCCATTTATCTCCATGGCTCGGGCCCGTGCTGGATTTTCCGGTTAAACACGAAGTTCCACAGCGCGAAGAGAAGTGCATAGATCAAGCCGAAGGTCACGATCGACCCGAGGACCTGGCCCGCGCGAACCGACTCGGAAATCCCGTCGGCCGTTCTGAGCCCTCCGACCAGCTCCCCCCCCTCCCCGACCACCGGATAGACCAGCCACGGCTGCCGCCCGATCTCGGCCGCGGCCCAACCCAGTTCGTTGGCGGCGAAGGCAAGACCGACGGCGAAAACGAAGAACCAGAGGAGCCATCGTTTCTGAAACAACGTCCCCCGCCAGCGGCACCAGTTGGCATAGAGGGTGCTGGCGATGAAGAGCATCCCGATGCCGACCATGAGATGGTACGTTTGAAAGGTCACCCAGACCGGTGGGCTCCCGTAACGGGGCGCCAGCTCGTCGAGCCCCGGCACCGGCGTGTTGAAGTCTCCGTGGATCAGGAAGCTGAGCAGGCCGGGAACGGCCACGCCCCACCGGACCCGCTTCTCCTCCTCGTCGGGCCAGCCGAAAAGATAGAGCGGCGCGGCGCCCGTTCCGGTTATAAAGTGCCCTTCCAGGGCCGCCAGCTTAGCGGGCTGATGGGCAGCCACCATGTCGGCATTAGAGTGACCCGACACCAGCTGCGCCAGTGAGAGGAGCGTGGCCAGGAGAAGTGCGTCGGTAAAGGAGCGCCGGGCAAATTCGCCGTGCTTCCCCTGAAGCAGGTACCAGGCGGAGACGCTCATGACAAAAAACGCCCCCACCAGAAAACAACCGAGCAAGACGTGAACCAGACGGTCCATGGAGGAGGGGTTGAAGACCATGGCCCAGAAATCAACGATTTCGGCCCGTTGCCGCACCACGCCGTGGAGCGTCCGCTCCACCAGGTGGAACCCTGCCGGCGTCTGCTGCCACGAGTTGGCGACGACGATCCAGACAGAGGAGAAGATGCTCCCCAAGGCGACCATGCAGGTCGAGAAGAAATGGAAGCCCGGGGAGACCCGGTCCCAACCAAAGAGCATGACCGCCAGAAATCCCGATTCCAGGAAGAAGGCGAAAATCCCCTCGGCGGCCAGAGCCGAGCCGAAGACGTCGCCCACGAAGCGCGAATAGACGGCCCAGTTCGTTCCGAACTGGAACTCCATGACGATTCCGGTGACCACTCCCATGGCAAAACCGAGCCCGAAGAGACTCGCCCAGAACTTCACTGCGGTCAGATAGATGGGATCCCGGCTTCGGAGCCACCGCCACTCGAGAAAAACCAGGACCACCGACAGCCCGATCGTCAGGGTGGGAAAGATGTAGTGAAACATGATGGTCAGGGAGAACTGGAGACGGGAGAGCAGCAGCACGTCCATGGTAGGCCTCTCTGCCAAATGGGGGACCGCCCCCCGGGGCGGGCCTGCGAGAACAATAGATGGTCTCGGTCAGTGCGCGCTAAACGCCCAGGTCTTCAAAGGTCGCTTTCACGATGGCCCGGGCTTCTTCCTGAATGCGGCGAAGATGCTCTTTCCCCTTGAAGCTCTCGGCATAGATCTTGTAGATATCTTCCGTCCCCGAGGGACGGGCCGCGAACCAGCCATGTTCGGTGACGACCTTGAGGCCGCCGATGGGGGCATCATTCCCCGGTGCGCGGGTCAGCTTGGCCACGATGGGATCCCCGGCCAGTTCCTTTGCGCCAACGGCACCGGCCGAAAGGTTTTTCAGAGCCGCCTTCTGCGCAGCTGTCGCTGGCGCGTCGAGACGTTCATACACGGGACTGCCGAACTGCTCCGTCAGCTCCCCGTAGAGCGCTCCCGGGTCCCGGCCGGTCTTCGCAGTGATCTCCGCGGCCAGCAGATCCATGATTATTCCATCCTTGTCGGTGGTCCAGACGGTGCCGTCTTTGCGCAGGAACGACGCACCCGCGCTCTCCTCCCCGCCGAATCCGCAGGAGCCATTGAGAAGAGCGGGCACAAACCATTTGAAGCCGACGGGCACCTCCGAGAGTTTTCGGCCCAGGTGCGTCGCCACGCGGTCGATCATGGAACTGGAGACCAGCGTTTTGCCCACCACCGCGTCCGGTCGCCAGCCTGGACGGTTCTGAAAAAGGTACCAGACGGCGGCTGACAGATAATGGTTGGGGTTGAGCAGCCCGGCCTGCCGTGTCACGATGCCGTGCCGGTCGAAGTCGGTGTCATTGCCGAAGGCAATGTCGAATTGCTCCTTCAGACCGATGAGCCCCGCCATGGCATAGGGTGAAGAGCAGTCCATGCGGATCTTGCCGTCTTTGTCCACCGTCATGAAGGAGAAGGTGGGGTCCACCGCGCGGTTGACCACCTCGATGGAGAGGCCGTACCGGTCGGCAATGGGGTCCCAGAATCCGATGCCCGCTCCCCCCATGGGGTCGGCGCCGATCCTGAGGCCGGCGCCGGCGATGGCCTCCATATCGATGACATTCCGGAGATCTTCGACAAAGGGGGTAACGTAATCGTGTTCCCGGGTCGTGGCAGCCCGGCGTGCCGCCCCATAGGGCATCCGCAGCACGTCCCGGAGCCCATCCTGCAGAATGGCGTTGGCACGATTTTCGATACGCTCCGTCGTCTCGGTGTCGGCCGGGCCCCCTTCGGGCGGATTGTATTTGAACCCGCCGTCGGACGGCGGATTGTGAGACGGGGTGATGACCACCCCATCGGCCAGTCCCGTCCTGCGCCGCCGGTTGTGCGTCAGGATGGCGTGCGAAAGGACCGGCGTCGGCGTATAGCCCAGCCCCTGCTGGAGCCGGACTTCGACACCGTTGGCCGCAAGCACTTCCACCGCCGTTGCCAGAGCCGGCTCCGAAAGGGCATGTGTGTCCATGCCCAGAAAGAGCGGTCCCGAGATGGACCGGGTTTTGCGGTCTTCGCAGATGGCCTGGGTGATGGCCAGAATATGGTCCTCGTTGAAGCTCGCTTCCAGGGAACCGCCCCGATGCCCCGAGGTACCGAAGGCCACCCGCTGCTCCGCTTCAGCCACATCCGGTTTGAGGGTGTAGTAGGCCGAGACCAGCCGCGGCACGTTGATCAGAATCGAAGGGGGCGCCGGCTTCCCGGCAAGTTCGTGCAAAGGCATGCTCCATCTCCCGGGGAGTGTATCTCATTCGTATAGCAGATATGGGGCGGAAAGGCAATTGCAGAAGGACCGTGCCCCGCTTACTCGGCCGGTTCGGCAACCGCGGTCAGGCGCTTTCCGTTGACCTGCATCAGGATCACCAGCCCTTCGATGACCATCCGGAGTTCCAGCAGCAGCGCGGCACAGCCGATGGCCAAAAGAAGCCGGTCGTTGCGGCTGAAAAAGGTGGCGAGGTTGAGGACCATGGCCCAGGATGTCAGGAAGAGCATGACAACCGCGGGAATCAGCATGTCGTAGAGGGCCGCCCAATTACGGGCGAGACACAGCGTGACCACCAGCAGGGCCGGACCGGCCAGTAGTCCGACACGACGCATCATTACAGCCGGGACCATCCCGGTGGCGGCGGTATGAAAAATGTACAGGATGCAAGGCAGCAGGAAAGAGCTTGAGGCTCCCCCGCGGGGAAAATCAGTTGCCCGGCTTCTTCTTCGGCTTGAGTTCCAGGATCCGGCATTCCCCGCCGGCCTCGGCGACCTGACCGTTGGGCCGCGTGGAAGCCCGGGGGCGCTGGGGCGGCGGAGCCTCCGCAAGCGTGCCGACGTCTCCCAGTTCCCGGATCACTTCATCCAGGATGCTGCTGTCAATGATCTTCTTGTCCTCGGCAAAGCCGAAGCGCAAGGCCGCATCGGCGACCAGGTTGATCAGCCTGGGGATGCCGCCGGAGTATTCGTGGATTCTCTTCAGCGCTTCCTGGGTGAAGAGCTTCACGGGCACACCGGTTCCCAGAGCGAGCCGGTGGTGCACATACTTGAAGGTATCTTCCTCCTCCATGGCGGAGAGGTGGTAATGAACGGTAATCCGTTGGCGGAGCTGCTCCAATTGGGCAAGGCGCAGTTTCTCCCGGAGCTGCGGCTGGCCCACCAGGAAAATCTGGATCAGTTTATCCGTCTTGGTCTCCAGATTGGAGAGCATCCGGACCTCCTCCAGTGCCTCTACGCTGAGATTCTGAGCTTCATCGATAATGAGGACGACCTCCCGCCGCCGGCCGTAACATCGGATAAGAAAGTCGTTCAACAGCGCCAGCATCTTCGGCTTGGACGCCCCCTCCGCCTCAACGCCAAATTCATGGAGGATCTGCTGCAGCAACTCCTTGGGATCCAGGTTCGTGTTGAAGACGCGGGCCACCACAAAGGTGCGCGGCACGGAGTCCATCAGAATACGCAGGAGCAGGGTCTTGCCCGAACCGACCTCACCGGTGACCGCAACGATACCGTTCCGGTCCTCCAGTCCATACTGCAGATGGCACAGGGCGGCGCGGTGCGCTGTGCTCATATAGAAGAAGCGAGGCTCCGGAACGAGCCGAAAGGGTTTTTCCTTGAATCCGAAAAATTTCTCGTACATAGTGCCGAGTCTCCAACTCTGCCAATCGCCTGGCGGCTGTTGCCCCCCCTTGGAACCAGAGCGTCGCACTCGCGGCAAGCGTTTCATGACAGCGCTGCTCTGGTCGTCACTCCCCAAGCAGAAGCGACCAGCCCTGGTCGGTCCACTTACGTAATATACCTGAAAACCACGCCATGTCAAGATAAATAATTAAAAAACCTAATAATTTGCTGATTTTGATCAGAAACCGGGTTATAAGGCGAAATTGCTTCGAAAAAAATGATGTCAAGCCTCGATACCGGCGGGTGACGAAACCACCTTACCTTACCGGTGGCAACCAGCCACTGAAGCTCTCCTTTTCCGGACCGCCCCAGCCTTCGCCGCTCGGCGCCACCTGGGCCGTGGCAGACGATCCCTTCAGGCCTTCCGAACCATTGTTGCCCACAACCATGACCACGGTGCCGAGAAGGGTAGGCCTGTCGGTCATCTGTCGCCACTCGTCTTCGGTACCGCCCTGTCGCATCGACATGATAGGCGCCCCTTCACGCGAGCACCCGGGGTGTGGCACCCACCGACCCTCATTCTCATTACCGACGGTGGTATGGCTTGCTTTATTCATTCATATTAATGGCAAGGATACCACCAAAAGTCAAGCAGGACCCCGGTGCAAGGGTCCAATCCCCGCTGCCAATCCACGGTTGAAATCGTGACCAATTTGAGATATGGTAGCCAACGCTTTTGTACCTCCACGCAATCGATTGAAGAGAAGGTTCCTCTTGTCCGACGCCGTCAAAGGCTCTCTGTTTTCCCGAATCCAGAGGACCATCAACGAAAAGCTGGAAGCCTTCCGTATCTCCGACCAGACCTTTCTGGTGACGACGGCCACAGCCGTCGGCCTGATCAGTGCCGGCGCGTATGTGCTGCTGCGCAGAACGGTCGAAGGGGTGCACGAAATCCTTTTCGTGCGGGGCCACGATCTGCTGGGAATCGCAGAGGGGGATTGGACCCTGCTCCTGGTCCCGCTGATTCCGGTGACCGGCGCCTTGCTGCTCATCCCCTTTTCCCTGCTTTTCCCCGGCGAGGTCGGTGGCTACGGTTTCCCAAGATTTCTGGAGGAAATTAATATCAAGGGAGGCATCATCCGCGCTCGGACGATGCTGCTGAAAATAATCGGACCGGCCCTGACGATCGGCAGCCGGGGTTCGGCGGGCCTGGAAGGGCCCATCGCCCAGATCGGGGGGGCCATCGGTTCCAATGTGGGGCAGACCTTTCACGTGTCAGGCAACCGGATGAAGGTCCTCATTGCGTGCGGCACGGCGGGCGGTATTGCCGCCACGTTCAATGCCCCCATTGCGGGCGTCCTCTTTGCCCTGGAAATTGTTCTGCTGGGCGACTTCACTCTCGCCGCTTTCAGCCCTATTGTTATCTCCTCGGGCGTGGCGACGGTCATCTCGCGCTGGTACTTGGGTGAAAACCCCATTTGCCAGAGTTGGAACCATTCCCTCCACAGCCACTGGGAGCTCCTCTTCTATGGGGTGATGGGTGTTCAGATCGGCGTCTCGGCCGTGATTTATATTCTCATGTACTACACCACCGCAGACTTCTTTGGGCGGCTCCGACTCCAACCACTCTTTAAACCGGTGCTGGGCGCCCTGCTGGTGGGGGTAATCGGTATCTTCTACCCTCAGATCATGGGGCACGGGTATGACTCGATCAATGCCGCGCTCCGGGGCGAAATCTTCTACGGACTCATGATCCTGCTAGTCCTTCTCAAGATGTTGGTGACCTGCCTCACCCTCGGCTCCGGAGGCGCCGGCGGGATGTTCGGACCCTCTCTTTACATCGGCGTCATGATCGGCGGCGGCTTCGGCGGGATTGTGAACCACTGCTACCCCGAGCTCACCGCGCCCACAGGCGCCTACGCCCTGGTCGGCATGGGCGCGTTTCTGGCTGCCGTGACCCATGCGCCATTGACCGCGATCTTTCTCCTCTTTGAGATGACCCGGGACTATCGCATCATCTTGCCAATCATGTTCGCGAGTGTTGTGGGGACACTGATTGCGCGCGCGCTCAAACACGATTCCATTGATACCGAGACGCTGACCCGGGACGGGATCAACCTGCACGCGGGACGGGAAGTCAGTATCCTGCGCTCCATCCAGGTCCGCGATGTCATGAGCCGGGAGATGACCAAGATTCCCGAGCACATGCCCTTTGATGTAATCCTGGAGATCGCCACCAAGAGCAAAATCCTCTATTCCCCGTGGTGGACGGCGACGGGAGACTCGTGGGGATTCTTTCCTTCCAGGATTTGAAGGAGTCGCTCTTTGAGGAGGATCTGAAGAAGTTCATCGTGGCCCGGGACCTGGCGTATACGAACGTCATGACCGTGACTCCCGACGACAATCTTGATACGGTCATGGCCCAGTTCGGGTTCAAGGATATTGAGGTCTTTCCCGTCGTCGATCGGGCGGATCCCCGGAAGCTGCCCGGCATGATCAGCCGGCGCGATGTGGTGACCGCATACAACCCGGCTATTCTCAAACGGAAAATGCGCCCTGGGGGCTGATATGACAGCGCTGATTGAACACCTGAACGCCCCCCAGCGGGACGCGGTCCTCCACGGGGAGGGCCCGATGCTCATCCTCGCCGGGGCCGGCAGCGGCAAGACACGGGTCATTACACACCGGATCGCTCATCTGATCCGTGACAAAGGGGTCCATCCTACGCAGATTCTGGCGGTCACTTTTACGAACAAGGCCGCCCGCGAGATGCGGGAGCGGGTGGAGCAACTCCTGCGGCGAGACTGCCGGTCCCTCTGGATCATGACTTTCCACGCGGCCTGTGCCCGGATCCTGCGAAGCCACATTGCACGCCTGGGGTACGTATCGAACTACGTCATTTACGACACAGGCGATCAGAAGCGCCTGGTCCGAAGCTGCCTCAAAGAGCTGAACATCAGTGAAAAGCTCTACTCCGCGGATGCCATTCTCTCCCGGATCAGCCGCGCCAAGAACGCACTCATCGGCCCAGAGGCCTACGGCGACGCGGCCCGCTCCTACGGCGCCGAAGCCAAGACGGCGGAGGTCTATACGCAGTATCAGCAGCGTCTTCGGGAAAATAACGGCCTCGATTTCGACGACCTGCTCTTCCTCACCGTCCGGCTTTTAAAGACCGAGCCCGAGGTCGGAGATCTCTATCGGCAGCAGTTCGCGCACATTCTGGTCGACGAGTACCAGGACACCAACCATGCCCAATACCAACTGATCCGCCTTCTGACCCGAAACCATCGGAACATTTGCGTGGTCGGAGACGATGACCAGGGGATCTACAGCTGGCGCGGGGCCGACATCGGCAATATCCTCTCCTTCCGTGAAGACTACCCGGAGCTGAAGGTGGTCCACCTGGAGCAGAACTACCGCTCGACCCAGACCATCTTGAGCGCCGCCTGGCACGTGGTGCAGCAGAATGTAGAGCGGGAGGCGAAAAAGCTCTGGACGGACAACGGTGCCGGGGACCCCATCGAATACTACGAAGCCGATAACGAAACGGACGAGGCCGAATTCGTCTGCCGCCGGACGCTCGCCTTCCGGAAGGCGGGAGGGCGGCTTTCGGACGTGGCCGTTTTCTATCGGACCAATGCCCAGTCCCGAGCCCTGGAAGAAGCCATGCGCAACTACAGCCTCCCCTTCCGACTGCTCGGTGGGCTGCGCTTTTACGACCGCAAGGAGATCCGCGACCTGCTGGCCTATCTGCGTGTGATCGTCAATCCGCGGGATTCGGTGAACCTGCTTCGCATCATCAATGTCCCAACCCGGGGCATCGGGGCGACCACCCTCGGTCGCGTCACCGCCTTCGCGGCTGCGCAGGGCCTGCCCCTTCTGGACGCGCTGGCGCAGGTTGTTCGGAGCGATCTGGTCACCAAGCGGCCGCGACGGGAAATCGCGCGCTTCCTGGAACTGATGGGTGAGCTGCAGCGCTTGAAGGATACGCTGGTGCCGTCACGTCTCCTGGCGGTGCTCGATGAGAAGATTGCCTATTGCAAAGCCCTGCAGCAGTCTTCCGACCCTACAGACGCCGGAAGGCTCGAGAACGTACAAGAGCTCTACTCCGCGCTCAAAGAGTTCGAGGAAACCTCCGAGGAGGCCAATCTGGAAGCTTTCCTGACGAGTGTGGCGCTCATCACCGATTCCGACCGGGCGGACAGCACGGAAGGCGCAGTCACCCTGATGACGCTGCACAGTGCGAAGGGTCTGGAGTTCCCCCTGGTCTTCCTCACCGGAATGGAAGAGGGGATCTTTCCCCACGCCATCAGCCTGCGCGCCGAATCGGGGCTCGAAGAAGAGCGCCGCCTCTGTTACGTCGGCCTCACCCGGGCCATGGAGAAGCTGTATCTCTCCTCTGCGGCCTCCCGGCGGATGCAGGGCTCCTACCGCGCCTCCATCCCCTCGCGATTTATCCGGGAGATTCCCGCGGAACTGATGAGCAGAGTCGCGTCGCGACACCCCGTGCGGACCTCTTGGAGCCGCACCGCCGGGCCGGCCGCTGCGCCGGCCCGGGTTGGAGCAACGGCGTTTCCCGTGGGCAGCCAGGTCCGTCATCCGCTCTGGGGCACGGGCCGGATCGTAGCGTCCGTCCCCTCGGAGAAGGGCGCCAAGGTGACCGTCCGCTTCCAGCACGGCGTCTCCAAGAAGCTCATCGCCGAGTTGGCGGGGCTTCAGCTGCTGTAGTCGGCCCCCGTGCCCGTCAGCCCCCTTCGTCCTCCGGCACATCGGGAAGAAATTTCGTCCTGCGGCGTTCACCGGGATCACCGGTCTCCCACATGTCTTCAAGTTCCCACTCGGCAACCTTCCGCCGGGCCGCGCGTTGTTTTCGAGCATACACGAACAGGAAGAGCAGGGACGCCAAAAACCAGAGGGCTGCAGAAGAGGTGACCACAGGAATCCACGTGTAGCGAACCCTGAGATAGCGGTGCCATCGCTGTTCAAGATCATAGAAGCTCAGGCCGAAGGCTGCCTGGGTACTCTGACTGATGGTACGCCCCGCCTGCACCTGCCGGATGAATTCGTGGAAACTCTCCCGCCCATACCGGTTCAAAAGATAGGCCACCATGGAGAAGCTTTCCGCGTAGGCAGCCTCGGCCTCCCCGAAGGCCACGGGGAATTCGTGCGTCAGGGCAGCCAGGGGAATGAAGGCTTTCTTCAGGGTCAGGGCCGAAATCACGGCGGTGGTGCGCAGAGTCCACTCGCGCGCTTCGTACATGGCCAAGCCCTCGCTGAGCCACTTGGGCACCAGCACCCCCGACAGGGCCTGGTGCAGGGTCAAATGAGCCAGTTCATGGCGGAAGGTACGGAAGGGGTCCGCCGTTCCATAGAGGGCTGCAGCCGGGGCCTTCAGGATGATCAGGTTCTGCGCAGGGTAGGCCAGCCCGACCGCCCACTCGGGAGCCTTGTCCCGCTGCGGTTGCCGCCTCCGGAAAGCTTCGTGGGTATGCTCCAGGTAAACATGAATTCCCGCGCGGGGTGCCACGCCGATATCGCCCACCACTTCGTTGTAGATGGTTTCAGCCTTTTTGGAGAGGGCCTCGG
>CALZGC010000170.1 GCA_945786985.1 uncultured Nitrospirota bacterium
GAATCGGTCGGCGTAAAAGTCTGTTCGCTTTTCTTTTCCGGATGTGATAAATTCATGTTGCGGCGATCCGTTTCGAAACAACACAACCCTTTGAGCAACCATGTCCAAGAAGGTTCTGATCGTTGACGATGAGCCCAATATCGTGCTTTCCCTCGAGTTTCTGATGGAGGAGGCGGGGTACGACGTCCGGTCGGTGACCGACGGCCAGGAGGCGCTGGACGCCGTTCGAGAAGAGGTACCCGACCTGATTCTCCTCGATATTATGCTCCCCAAGCTCGATGGCTACGAGATCTGCCGGGAGATCCGCGCCAACCCTCAATGCAAAGAGGTGCGCGTCATCATGCTCACCGCCAAAGGGCGCGAAGTGGACCAGGAAAAAGGCTTGGCCTTCGGGGCGGATGAGTACATCACCAAACCCTTTTCCACGCGCGAAGTGGTCGAAAAGGTGAAGCAAATCCTGGGTGATTAGCCCGAATATTGCATGAGTCAATCTATTACGAGGCCGGATAGGCTGCCACATGCGGCGTTGCAGAAGATTTTCTGACTTCGAAATATTTCATTCCAATATGTCTTCAGCCAGTAAAGCTTCTGCGCCTTGCCTGTGGAGCCTCACCTGCCTCTCATGACGATCGCTCATGAAATATTCGGGCAGGCGGGAGCCGTAAAGAGTGAATGGATGGGTAGTCGAAAGAAATTCTGGGCAATGCTCGTTGGCATCATCGTTCTGGAGTGTCTGATATTCGGTCTGATCGGCTGGCGGATCGGCTCCATCACCGAGGACCCCGTTGCCAGGACGCGACTCGCCGTCTACCTCGGCATGGGCGTGATGCTGTTGACCACCATCCTGGCTATCCTGTGGGTTGTTCTCGACACTGCCCTCATGCGTCCGTTGGGGGCGCTCTCCCGGGTGACCGAAATCATCGTCGGCGCCAATCCTGTGCACACCCTGGACCTGCCTGCCTTCCACCTGCTGGGAGACATCCCCGATAAGATCCACAATGTCGGCAAAGCCCTGGAGAAGGCGAAACTGGAGGTGGCGGAGGCCATTGTGTCCGGCACGGCCGGAATGGAGGAGCAGAAAGCCCGGCTCGAAACAGTTCTCAAGGAGCTGAAGGAAGGGGTCGTGGTCTGCGACGGGGAGGGGCGGATACTGCTGTACAATGCGGCGGCCCAGCGCCTCTTTCGCAACAGCGAGGCCCTCGGGCTGGGGCGCTCCCTCTACGGGATTTGCACCCGCGCTCCCATCGAACACTCCCTGGAATTGCTTCGCCAGCGACAGATCAGCGAAGACGGGGACGGGGAGAAGGACACGGACGTGCAGTTTGTCTGTGCCACCGTGCGGGAAGGCACGCTGCTGCACAGCCGGATGACCCTGATTCCCGCGAAGGGGAAGATGAAGCCGGTTTTTATCATGACCTTTGACGATGTGACCTATCAGGTCAACATGATCGAGCGGCGGGACAATCTCCTGCGTTCCATGGTGGATAAGCTGCGCTCACCGCTGGCAAATCTCAATGCCGCGGCGGAGAACCTGGCGGGCCACCCGGAGATGTCTCCCGAACGGCGCCGCGCCTTCGATCAGGTAATTGCGCAGGAGAGCGGCACGTTGACGGAACGATTCGCATCGATTGCCAAGGAATGCCGCTATCTGGTCTCCACCCAATGGCTCCTGGCCGACATCCACTCCGCCGATCTCATCGGTTGTGTGACGCGGCGGCTGGAGAAGAAGGGCGGTCCCAAGGTGACCATCATCGGCATTCCCCTCTGGCTCCATGCCGACAGCCATTCCATCATGCTGGTTCTGGAATATCTGGCCCGCCGGATCCAGGAGACCTGCCAGGTGTCGGATATTGATATGGAGGCCTTGCTCGGCGACCGCCGGGTCTCTCTCGACATTATCTGGAAGGGCGAGACCCTGCCCCAGTCCCTGGTGGAGAGCTGGATCCGTCAGCCGCTCCCGGACAGCATCGGGTCGGTGACGGTGGCAGACGTCCTGGAGCGGCACGGCAGCGATGCCTGGAGTCAGGAGTCCCGACGGCAGGGATATGCGGTGCTTCGCATTCCCGTTCCAGCGTCCCGGCGGCAGTGGGAACGGCCGTCCGAAAAACTGCCGGAACGGCCGGAGTTTTACGATTTTTCCCTTGCCGACCAACACGCCGGTGTTGGCGTATTGGGGGACCACCCCCTCATGGCGCTCGCCTATGTGGTTTTTGACACGGAGACCACCGGATTGCGGCCCTCGGAAGGGGACGAGGTCCTCTCCATGGCCGGGGTGCGCGTCATCAACCGCAGGATCCTCAGCGGGGAAAGCTTCGAACGCCTCGTCAATCCGGGCCGCGCTATTCCACAGAGTTCGGTGCGATTCCACGGCATCACCGACGAGGCGGTGCGCGACAAACCCCCCCTGGAGGTGGTGCTGCCCCAGTTTAAGGCCTTTGTGGGCGACGCCGTGCTCGTGGCCCACAATGCGGCCTTTGACATGAAGTTCATCCGGCTCAAAGAAGCGGAGTGCGGGGTGCGCTTCGAGAACCCCGTTCTGGACACCCTGCTGCTGTCGGTGTTTTTGCACGACCATACGCCGGATCATACCCTGGATGCCATCGCCGAGCGGATGGGGGTGGAAGTGATGGGGCGGCATACGGCCCTGGGCGACTCCCTGCTCACAGCACAGATATTCGTCCGGTTGCTGGACCTGCTGGAGGCGCGCGGCATCACAACCCTGAACGAGGCTCTCGAGGCGTCCAGCAGGATGCTGGAGGTGCGCAAACAGCAGGCGCAATTCTAGCCGGACATTGCATGAGTCAATCTATTACGAGGCTTCAGAGTCCACCACATGCGGCGTTACGGAAAATTTCCTGCGCCTTGCCTCTGGCGCCTCGACCGCCTCTCATGACGATCACTCATACAATATCCGGGTTGGCGGCCCGATCGTGGGGTTGGAGGATACAATGAAACGCGGCAACGAGCGTTTGACCGCATGGGTTCTGTTGGGGGCACTGGCCCTCAATTATCCGCTGCTCTCCCTTTTCAGCAAACCCTTACTCTGGTTTGGGATTCCCGCCCTTTATCTCTATCTCTTCGTCTTCTGGGCCCTCTTCATTGCAGTGGTCGCCGTGTTGACCAGGGCGCAGGAGTCCGCTGGCACAGAGTCTATCCCTCGGGGGCCCCAAGAGAAAGACTGGTATGCTTGAGGACTGGGTTGTACTGACCGTTTCCTTCTTCTACCTGGGCGTCCTCTTTGGCATCGCCTATTACGGCGACAAGCGCGCCGATGCGGGGCGGTCCATCATCAGCAATCCTTACATCTATACGCTGTCCATTGCGGTTTACTGCACCGCCTGGACCTTTTACGGCAGTGTCGGTCGTGCCGCAGTCTCGGGGGTCGGCTTTCTGCCGATCTACCTGGGTCCCACCCTGATCGCGGCCCTCTGGGGGATTCTGCTGCGCAGAATTATCCGCATTACCAAGGTGCACCGCATTACCACCATCGCGGATTTCATTGCTTCCCGCTACGGCAAGAGTTCCATGGTGGCAGGCCTCGTCACGATCATCGCGGTCCTGGGAATCATGCCCTACATTTCCTTGCAGCTCAAAGCGGTGTCGACCAGCTTTAACGTGCTGCACACCTATCCCCAGCTCTCTGTCAGCGACATCTGGTGGCAGGATACGGCCCTCTATGTGGCCATGATGATGGCGACCTTTTCGATCCTCTTCGGCACTCGCCATATCGATGTGACCGAGCATCACGAGGGGATGGTGGCGGCCATTGCCTTTGAGTCCGTTGTCAAGCTGCTGGCTTTCAGCCTGGTCGGCGTCTTTGTCACGTTCGGCCTGTTCAACGGCCCCGGCGATCTTTTCCGGAGTGCCGCGAAACTGCCGGATCTGTCGAAGCTAATGGACGTGGAGGCCAACAGCGGGGGATATGCCTCCTGGTTTTCCCTGACCTTCCTTTCCATGATGGCCATCATGTTTCTTCCCCGGCAGTTTCAGGTGCTGGTGTTGGAAAACGTCAACGACGACCATGTGCAGAAGGCGACCTGGCTCTTCCCCCTCTATTTGCTCGCCATCAATCTTTTTGTTCTGCCCATCGCCTTCGCCGGCCTGCTGCGGTTCGGCCAGGGATCTGTCGACCCCGATACGTTCGTGCTGACCCTGCCATTGGCGAGCAACCGGCCCCTCATAGCGCTCTTTGTCTTTCTCGGCGGCCTGTCCGCGGCCACGGGTATGGTCATTGTGGCGACCATCGCGCTCTCCACCATGGTCTGCAACGACCTGGTGATGCCCGTGCTCCTCCGTATCCGCGCCCTGCAGCCCAAGAGCTTCAGCCGCCTGCTGCTCGGGATTCGACGCGTCAGCATCGTGGGCATCCTTTTGCTGGGGTATCTCTACTACCGGTTGATCGGCGAGTCCTATGCCCTGGTCACCATCGGACTGGTATCCTTCGCCGCGGCGGCCCAGTTTGCGCCGCCCATTCTGGTTGGCATCTATTGGAAGGGGGCCAGCAAGAAAGGGGCCATCACGGGGCTGCTGGCGGGATTCCTGGTGTGGGCGTACACTCTGGTGGTGCCCTCCTTTGCCAAATCGGGGTGGCTGTCCATGTCCTTGATCACCGAGGGTCCCTTTGGCATCGGGTTGCTGGCTCCCTATGGGTTGTTCGGGTTGGATATGTATGACCCGGTGACCCATGCGGTTTTCTGGAGCATGCTCGCCAATGTGGCTTGTCTGGTGGGCATATCTTTGTTCGACCGTCAGAGCACCATGGAACGTCTGCAGGCGACCCTGTTCGTAGATGTTTACAGCCAGGGGATCGATATCGAGGACAAACGCCTCTGGCGCGGGACTTCGACGGTGGCGGAGCTCAAGAATCTGGTCGCCCGTCTCGTCGGGCACAGCCGGTCGGAACGGGCTTTTTCAGAGTATGCCAAGCGGCGGGACATCCGGCTCGATGGGGATGTTCGGGCCGACTCCAAGCTGGTGGAGTTTGCCGAACGGGAGCTCTCCGGTGCCATTGGCGCGGCCTCCGCGCGTGTCATGGTCTCTTCCGTAGTGAAGGGCGAGGCCCTCAGTATGGACGGGGTCATGAAGATTCTCGATGAGACGACCCAGGTCATTGAGTACAGCCGCAGGCTGGAGCAGAAATCCCGGGAGCTCGAGGCGGCCACCCGGGAGTTGAAGGAGGCCAACGAGAGGCTCCAGGAGCTGGATCTGATGAAGGACGAGTTTGTCTCCATCGTCAGTCACGAGTTGCGCACACCCCTGACGGCTATCCGGGCTCTGACCGAAATCCTCCACGACAATCCCGATATGGCCAAGACGAAGCGGCAGCAGTTTCTGGAAAATGTCGTCGTGGAAACGGAGCGGCTGACGCGGCTGATCACTCAGATCCTGGACCTCGACAAGATCGAATCGGGGCGGGTCGTTTTGGAACTGGACCGGGTCGATCTGAAGGAGGTCATCGAGGCAGGGCTGGTGGCAACCAGCCAGCTCATTTCGGAGAAATCCATCCGTGTGAAGAAAGTGGTGCCGCCCACACCGGTTTTGCTGATGGCCGATCGCGACCGCCTCCTGGAGGTGGTGATCAACCTGGTCTCAAACGCGGCGAAGTTCTGCACGAAAGGAACGGGCCATATCGCGATTCGCCTGGTCTCAGAGAACGGCACTGCCCGTGTCGAAGTGGCCGATAACGGCCCCGGCATTTCTCCGGAAGAACAGGAGCGGATCTTCGAGAAGTTCCATCAGATCAGAGCAGAAGAGGAGTCGAAGCCGACGGGAAGTGGGCTGGGGCTGACCATCTGCCGGAGCATCATCGAGCACCACGGCGGGCGCATCTGGGTGGAGAGCGAATTCGGCAAGGGCGCCACGTTTATATTCTCACTGCCCTTGCGAGACGAAGAGAAGAAGAACGGACAGCCGGCCGTCTCTGCCGAAACAGGCTAGCCCGGATATTGCATGAGTGATCGTCGTGAGAGGCCGTAAGAGAATTACTCATGCAATATCCGGGCTAAAACACCTCCCCCGTGAACTCCGTGCGAATGCGCTCCCGGAAGGCACTGATGGCGCGCAGCGAATCGACCAGATTCTCTTTTTCCCTCGAAGACAGCGTGTTCGGCGCCACATAGGGGGTTGTCTCCAGGCCTGACTTGAAGTCTTGAATCTGTTGACGCAGAATGAGGGTGGTCAGGTTGCGGAACGCGTCACTCAGGTAGTCCTGCTCATCATTGCTGAGGAATCCGTCCGCGCCCAGGGCCTCGATCCGCTTCAGGGTCGAGGTATGATCCAGCCCTTCGCGCAGTGCCAGCAGCCGCGCAGCCTCCACCAGGGGGAGCAGACCCTGGTATTTGAGATTGATTCTCCCCCGGTGCGGAGGATCCTGCTCCGGAATCAGCCTGCCGAATTTGCCGAGGGCAACGCGGTGGTCCTCCTGAACCTTCTGCATTTCCCTGAGGAAGACGTGGTTCTGTCGAGCGAGGCGGGAGACGTGCTGACGCAGTGATATCGCCAGCGGTTCATGCCCGGCAGCGTGTAGAAAATCGAAGAAGATGTCCGCGTATCGAAGCGTCCGGAGGTCCGGTTCGTTAAGCCAGCCGTCGACCTGCCGGCACCACTGCGGCAGGCTCTTGCGCCACTGGGGGTTGACGGCCGTCACATTGCCGCGGCAGGTCGGGATCCCGACGGTGTCCAGGATAGCGCTCATCCGTTTCGCCACTTCCGCGAAATAGGTGTCCACCGCGGCGCAGCGGTTCGCGGGGTAATCCATCAGGATGAACCCGTAGTCCTGATCGGAGTGCAGGAAACTCTCGCCCCGACCGCCGGAGCCCATCACGATGATGGCAAAGCCCACCGGGGGCTCGCCCCAGCCCTCCTCGGCTAGGTCCCGGAGAATCATCGTTTGTACCCGCCGGTGAATGTCGTTGTTGATGTGGGTCAGCAGGGTCTGTATATCAGTGGCGGGAACACGGTCCTGCAGAAGTGCATCGGCCACCGCCACCTGGGCCTCCTTGATTAGTTTCAGCCCCTCAATCGTTTCTTCATGGGTCAGGCGCCTGACGAGATCCATGACCTGCGTCATGGAGCCGGTGAGCGCATCCCGCAGCCGCAGCATTCCGGTTACCCGACCGTCCCGGTCCAACACCGGCAGGTGGCTCCGCCCGGAGCTGTTCATGAGGCCTATGGCGTGAAAGAGATAGTCGTCGTGGTGGATAGTTTCAACCGGGCTGCTCATCACATCCCTGACCGGAGTGCCGGCGGGATTCAAAAAGGCAATGCGCCGGACGACGTCCCCCGGGGTGAGGATTCCAATGGGATGGCTGTCGGGCGAGATGACCACGATGGCCGAGGCGGCAAAATCCCGCATCACCCGTAGCGCCTCTCCGCAAGACGTCTCGGGCAGCACGGTGGGCGGGCTTTCCCGCATGATGTCACGAACCCGGCGGCTGAAAACAGCCATGACCGAAGCATGAAATTCTTTCATCGTTTCTTAAGAAAGCCCAATGGCATCACCGATAAATTCAGCCACCTGCCTACTGTGGCTCAGGGCGAGGAGGTGCCCTGCATCCGGAATGATTTCTGCATCATGGTCCGGAGGATAAATAATGCTGTCGTCGGCGCCGTGTATACGGCAGACGCTGCAGGCAGGGGATACGTTCCCCTCCCACTCGAAGATGGCTGTGCACATAGCGCGTATGAATTGGCTTTCGGCCGCGCTGAACATGGATAGCAGCGCGTTGTTAAACGGCAGGCTGAGCTTGCCTGAAATCAGCTGGATTAAATGAACGGGCGCTATCTCCGCATAGCCGCTCAAGGATTTGAGGACGGGGTTGATTTTGGCGGGCGACAAAGCACTGCTGATGAGGATCAGATGTCTCACGGAGGTCTGCTTCGCGATCTCCGCCGCCACAATACCCCCCAGGGAGGTACCTCCCACGATCCAGTCCGGCCCCACTCCCTGTTCCCGAATGATTCTCTCGGCGACTGCTGAAACAGAATCTTCCCCCCGGTGGGGCGGCCAGTCAAGATAGATAACCCCCGGGATTTTCTGATAAGGTGCGGCACTGTACATCAGGGCACTGGCACCCAGACCTGGGAGAATGAGAACCGGCACTTGTGTTTCGTCTCCTCTCAGTGGATGGACTCGTGTCGTGTCACGTGTGAAATGACGTATCTTATTTCCCCCCTCACCCCATTAGCGTCTTTGTTTCTCGGGGCAGGCCTCAATCCTCTCCCCGCAGGGGAGAGGAAGTTCAAACATCCCTTCTCCCCTGCGGGGAGAAGGTTAGGATGAGGGGGTAACACCAAAGGACACTAAAAGGTTGATACGACACTGGTCCGGGCATCATCCGGCGTCGAATAGTGACTGAGTGAGGATTCAGTGTCTCGGGTCATCGGCGAAGCTGATGTCCCTGCCGAATGCGACCACCTTTCCATCCCGAAACAGCACGCCGTAGCCGATCAAAATTTCGTTCCCGTAGGCACTTTTCTCAACGCAGCTGTAGTGAAATAGCTCCGCTCCGAGACTGTGGGAGGTCGTCATCGGTTTCCCCAGAACACGGATGACTTCCGTTCTGGACATCCCCGTCTGCAATTGGTTGAACAGCGCCGGATCGTTTCCCGGCAGCGGCATCGCTGTCTGCCTCAGGCTGACACAGGCGGACAGGCCGAAAATCAGAATGATAGATGGGATGATCTTGCCCGGCTTTTTCATCTGGACCCCTCGATATGATCAGATCCCTGTTTCAGTTGTGCAGGCCGATCGTGCGCATCCTTGCAGGGAGTTGGGGCTTGCCGCCGGTCGTGCACTGCTGAACGTTCGACTCCGTCTTGCTTGCTGACGCTTTTCGCCGGATGCACAGATACAACGGCGGTGTGCCCCTCAATCGGGGTGTCACAGGCGCGCACTCCCGCCCGCCCCCGGTTTTCGCCCTATTTCGATACGGCCGCAGCGGCGATGCCGCCGAGAGCTTTCCCGATTTTCGAGACAACATTTTCGCAGTTCGACCTGTCGTGTCTTGTCGCCAGATAGCCGGGATCGTTGTAGGAAAGTTAGACCCGCCCCTTCGCATCCCTCCAGATCAAGGCCTTCTGCGGCAGATCGATCGCGGCGCTCTGTTCACATTGCATCAGGGCGCTTCCGACCTTCGGATTGCCGAAGATCACAAGCTCCGTCTCCCGCAGTTCAACGCCGATTTTCCCGGCAGCCTCGGAGTGTTTCTTCCGGGCAAAAACGGTCATGCCCTTGTCCTGCAGAATCTTCTCGAGTCTCTCAACCGTGCCAGCCGTGCTATAGGGGCTCTCAACGCTGATCATCCCGTCGGTAGCGACGGCCGGTGCCGTCAGGGTGACCGCTGCCAGTAAGCTGTGCTTCATCATTTCCTCCACACGGGATCGGCCCGCAACCTGGCACAAAGCTTACCACCGGAAACGTGCTGTGTCGAGGGCCCTTGAAAAGCCGCTGAATACATGCCGGATCCCCCCGGCCCGGTGCGGACCCAAGAGCCGGGAAGCGGTCCCTTTTGTCCCGGCGCATTTTCGGGCGTGGAGCCGACAGGGCAACGGGAAACACGTTACTTGTCGGGGAAGGGCGGAAGGGTTCTTCCGAACAACGTCAGATACATGAGGCGATAAATGTCCGTGTTGTCGACCGTGGGGGTGAGTCGATCGCTGTTCAACCCCGCGGCTCGCGCTACAATTCCACCCGCCACGTCCCCATATGCCGCATAGGCGACCCCAAAGCCATGCCGCTGTCCATTTCTGTCGGGCGCTGAAATGAACGGAGGCGACAGCGTTCCCAGGACACCGTCGAGGGGCGCGCCGTTGCGCATGCGGCGGGGGAGACGCCTGATCCAGGGGAACGCTCCGCCACTGGAGAGACCGGGCGCAACCACCTGGAGGCCCCCGGCATCGCTGTCGGCCGTTGTGATGAGAAGGGTCTCTGTGTGTGTCTCCAGGAATTTGAGTGTCGTCTCATAGGCGGCATCGGTACGCTTCAGTGCTTCCAGGACGCCCCGGGCGTTATTCACATTGCCGAAGTTGTCGGGGCCCTCCGCTTCCACCACGAGCAGAAAGCCCTCGTGATTTTTCATCAGGATTTTCAGCGCTGCGGACAGCATCTCCTGGGGGGTGGCTGCGAGTGGAGAATAGAGGGGCTGCACGGCAGCTTCCAGTTGCTCCTCCGTTCGGTCGTTGAACGTGTGCTCAGCGGCAAAAACGCCGAGCAGTTTGTCCACCCGCTGGAAGTCCACTTGCCGCAGCTGCTCTCTGGTGTAGACGACGGTGTAGCCCTGCCTTTTTGAACGGGCAATCAAATCTCTGCCGTCCTGCCGGACACCGATGCCGTGAAAGCCTCTCTCGCCTGCCGGCAACAAATACTTCTCTCCGCCGGATAGAATCACGTTTGCACCGCTCCTCACCACCTGCGAGGCAATATTCTCGATGTCATCGCGGGAGGCTGCGCTGGCGAGAAAAGCACCGGTGCCGGGTTCGCCGATGTGCCCGGTGTTGATGACGCCGACGGCCTTGCCTGCCTGCTGCGCCTCGTGCATGATGCTGCCGGGGAATCCTGAAAGTGCTCTCAGCGGTTTCCTGCCGTCCATGCCGTAGGAGTCGGCGGGCACCTTCACCCCGTAGGCATGGGTGGTGGCACCGCCATGGGACGTCGCGGTCAGCCTGTCTTTCATGTGTCCCCGGTAGATGCCGATTCGCGGGATCCGGTCCCAGCCGATTTCACCGTCCGGTCCCGCTTTCATGAGCCGACAGGCGTTCCACGAATTGACGGCCGCGCCGTCGACATGAATGAAAATGACGCTACCCGTTTTCGTTTCCTCCGCGACGCAGACGCCGTCGAGGCACACTGCCAGCAAGAAAGGGAGGAACGCGTACAGAAGCACTTTGCAATGCATGCGAGGTCTCTCCCGAGGAAGATCCGGCGCGCTCCGGTGCACGGGGAGGACGGGTGGACCCGCCACAGTTCGCCGGTCGATGAATCCGGCCAGCAGAAAAAGAAGGCACGCCTCGTCATCCGCAGCGCCGCGCCCGGAGGAGTCCGCGGCGGATGGTTTTTCGGTATCCCGTCCCGCTTACCCCGTAGTCGATGGCGTAAGTCGCTGGACGTCAGCCGTTCACGTAGTTTGAAACTTCAATCAGGTTCCCGTCGGGGTCCCTGAAGTAAATCGACTCTATGGGGCCGGTCGCCCCCGTTCGTTCCATGGGGCCTTCAAGAATGGTGACCCCGCACGCGCTAAGGTGCTCTATCACTTCCAGCAACGGCTGACGCGTAATCAGGCAGAGGTCCATGGATCCGGGCGTCGGACGTGCAGCTTTTGGTTCAAACTCTCGGCCATGTTCGTGCAGATTAATTTTCGCCTCTCCAAAGGTGAGTGCCCTGCGGTTCTTGCCAAAGGTGACCACCTCCATACCGAGAACCCGGGCGTAGAAGTCGCAGGTGGCCCGAACATTTTTCACCGTGAGTACAAGGTGGTCGATTCTGCTGATTTCTATAGGTTTTTGCTCCTTGGTGAATTGAAGGAAGCGGGCCTTTGCGGACTCGGCTCGGGACGATTTGCCGGTGCTCCCCTCCTCGTAGAGCCGCGACATGGCATAGGCCGACCGGGCGGCTCCATTGACAGGACGGTTTTGCGCAATGCACCATCGCAGCAGCTCTTCCACATCGACATCGACTTTGCGGACGACAACACCCGGCCTGGCAAACTGCTTGACGCTCTCCTCCGCCGTGGCCTGCCAGGCTTCGTACGTATCCTCGAGGTTGTCTCGATCGTCCACGATCTGCAAGAGCCGAGCCCACTGTTCCGGCTTGTACCAGGCAACTCCCATAACAACCTGTGGAAGATGTGCATGCTCACCCGTTTTCTTCGTTTTCTTTTTCTTCTTCATGGCAATGCGTCTCGTGAGTGTTTTCTTGAAAGGCTCGGCGGCCGGTACCCTTTACCGGTAGGTCGCCTCATCGATGGTCACTCGAGAAAACTCCCCGTCCCGCGCAAAGAGGCCCTCCTTGAAGTGCCACCCCACCCGCAGACGCGTCGGGACGGTGTAGCCGGCGAACGACCGTTCTTCCTCTGCCACGGCGCCGAAATCCGCCTGGTGGAACTCGCCGCCCTCCGAATTTCCCCAACGCTGCAAGCTGACCGCCGCTAGCCGGCCGGTGTCGTCGACATGGAACTCGAGATCCACCGTTCGGCCCTGCACCGGCAGGCTGGCCCTTAGGTGCGATGAAGCGTCCTCCATCCACAAAACATTATCACTATAAAGCACCGATGGCAACCACACGGACTCTGCGGCAACACGACCCACCGCGGAACGGGTGATATCGCTCCCCGAAGCCGTCAGAACGGGGACGAGCCCGAAGAGTTTCCAACCCATGGCTCCTTCGCCGTCTATGAGACGGTCCGATCCCCTTATGGGGATGCCGTGCAGGCGCACGGTGGCCCGCCAGATCATCCCCCGGTCCCACCGGATGACCTGTTCCGCTCTAGCCCGGATATTGCATGAGTCAATCTATTGCGAGGCCGGGCTTGTCGCTGCGTAGCATTCTGCGAAGACGGATAGTCTGCCCCATGCGGCGTTACAGAAAATTTTCCGGCTTCGAAATATTTCAATATGTCTTCAACCAGACAATTTTCTGCGCCTTGCCTGTGGCGCCTCCAGTACATCTGGGGCCTCTCATGACGATCACTCATACAATATCCGGGCTAAAGGGGCACCAGCGCTTCAGCCTGATTTCGCCGTGCATCCGCAGCCGGACGGCGGAAGCAGGGCGGGTCTCCGGTGCGATGGCATTTTCCAGGTAGCGATGTGCGGCTTCGGGAAGGTCGGCTAAAAGACCCATCCCGAAAGGCTCCGTTGAGGGAGGCGTCAATGCCCACAACGCGTCGAGGGTAGGTGTTTTCGTTCCCGTTTCCTTTCTGCAGGCAGCGGATAACCCTACTGGTGGCGCGGACGGGCCCCACGGTCGCAATATAAAGACCCGGAGCTGAATATTAGACATTGGCATCAGTCCGGTGAGAACAGATGCCCGCTCCGGCAACAAAAGGTTCGATTGGAAAAGTTAGCCGAGAGCCGTATTTTTGGTTGCATCCTTACTTTTGAGTCTCGACATAGTACTGAAGGCCGCCGGCAAATGCCCAGTTCTCTCGTTCAGTTTCCATAAATAAGATCATGACGTCCCGCGGATCGATACCAGGGTTTTGACGGAGGTTATCCACAATACGTGTGAGAAAATCTTTCTTGAATGCTGTCGTGCGACCCCTGGAAATGACAATCTCAATCAAGACAAATCGCTCCGAACGCGGTGCCTCCAAATCAGGATGAACCGGATCATAGAGGAGCGCGTCTTTCGATAGCGGAAGTATCTTCTGAAATCGGTCGGTCAGCGGGAAGCCGACGCAAACGACAGCATCATGCACGCCATCGGCAATGGCCCGTTGTTCGTGGAGCGAAAATGATTCCGGGAGACTGATCGTGACTAACGGCATGGCCTGTGCCCTTCTTCAAGCAAAGAGATGATGTTCCTCACACTACGTGAAGTGGCCGAAAAACCGCATAGCGCTTTACAGGTCCGGGTGAGGGAAGCAAGCGATCTTGTGCGCTAATAGTCCTTGAACCAGATGGACACCAGTCTCATGGTCAGCAGGAGCGCCGCGACGGTGCTTCCCACAAAGACAAACGCCAGCAGCCAGTACCACCCCCGATGCAGGCGCCGCCCGAGACGGTGCCAGAAACCCCTGGCTGTTTCTGCCTTTTCCGGAACCGACTCAAACGTGCTGACGAAGACGTAAGCACTCAAGCACCAGAGCACCCCAACGGCACAGGGAATGAGGTATCGATCATTTTCGTGGTGATCTGAAAGAAAGATCAAAGCGCCCGCGGCGACGGTCAGAAGAACGCCGGCTCCCATGGCCACGAATCGCAGAGGCCGTATTCGGCCGGCCAGTTTCTGAAAGGAATCAATCATGGTCGTCTTTCGGCTGGCGAGCGGTGACCGCACAGGGGCGTTGAACACGGGCCAGCCGCGCCATCCTCCCGGCGCTGCTCAAGAATTCTCGACGCCTTGAACCGTCCCGGTCTGCATCATGGTTTCGCCCGTTCCTGCAAAGCGGACTTCCTTCTCGATCCGGACCGCGCGCGCCGGCAGAATGCTCCGTTACAGGTCGTCTGACGCGCATCTTACAGGTTTACCGTTCGGTGCCTCTCTCCATGCGAATGAGTAGCATAAGGAAAACGCTCTTGATCCTTACGGTGTTCATGTTGCACCATTCACTCTTTGCAGAGGGTAAAGAGCCACCACCTGTCGGTCTTGCGTCCGCCCCGTATTTGCCTTTCAAAGTAAATCTTCATGGTGCCGTGCGCAGCCGTGACAACTTCATACCAGTGCTTTCTGACATACTGCTCCCCGCTTCCGTGGCGACAGGGGCCTGTTTCCTTCCAACTGCGCCGAACCGCCACAATGTGAACGTGTCGGTCTCTCCAGATGAATTCTCGAGGAAGGCCGGGTTCACCGGCCGCCATGCGCGAACTGTCGAGCGAAGAGACGACAGGCTTGAGTACTTCGCTGACGAATGCTTCTTTCATCGCTGGGACCCTGTCAGCAGGACGGGCCGCTTGAGAATCGCGGGCTTTCCGGACGCCTCAAGTCGCCTGCACTTGTTATTCTTTCAGGGAACATTTCTTATCCGACGGCACCCCCCTCCGAAGGCACCATTGTACCGCGGCGGCAGGGGCTGTCAATTGTGGATGAGATCCCGCGGTGAGGGCCTCGATGTGGGCGGGCTCATTACCGGCAAGCGAGAAAGGAGAATCCCGCGGGGATCACCCCGATCCGGGGGTCCCGACCGTACCGTTCGATGATCCAACTCCTCAAAGCCCGCTGATCTGAAAGCACTGTCAGGCAGGGCAGACGCCCCTTGGGCGGATTCGGTGTTAGCAGGCAGAGGCGGGCCGTGCGGGCGGCCTCCAGGACCTTGAAGGCCCGGTGCTCACCCGGTTTGTCGAAGGGGTATGCCGCCGGCAGTGAGGGCTTGCGCAGCACCCCTTCAAAGTTACTTTCCGCCCGGCTTTGTCCGCGGCCCTCCAGGCCGGCGAAGACCACGATGGCGCCGCCCCGCCGCACGAGTCTCCTGCCTTCGAGGACGTAGTTGAAAAGTCGGGAGGATTGATAGAGGCTCTGCTCCTTCGGGTGATCAGATCCAATGACAAGCAGGTCAAATTGCCCGGACACCTTGCAGGCGAAGACGCGCCGGGCGAGCCGAACGGCGTCATGAAAGGATCTGCGGGCCTCACCGATGGCATAGCCGGCCAGCTGTTTCTCTGTGTTGTTTACAATGTTGAGCGAGAGAATCGGGCGGCCCAGTTGATCGACCGCGTCCCATAGAAAACGCTGGAAGGGGTTGGTCCGGATGTTCCCGGCGGCCACACTCTTCTGGGAGAGATAGGCCACCGAGTGGGTCTTCAGGATCGTTGCTTTGCCCGAGAGGCCGATGGCGATCCCCTTGACGCCGCCGCTGAAACCGGCGTAGAGATGGGGCTCTACAACGCCCACGGTCAAGAGGACATCGTGGGAGAGGAGCCTTGGGTTGATGCTGACCGGCACGCCCGATACGGCACCCAAGGGGCGAGCCGAGCTGAGATTGTGCTGATAGACACGGTTTTCTCCGAGAAAATCGCGGCCCAGGAATGCCTCCAACGCCTTCGGCGAGAGCCGCCGGTGCAGACCGAGAGCGATGATGAACTCGATACGGGACGCCTGTCGCTTCAAGGCGTCTCCGAGGGGGTTTAGAATCTTACGGGGATGAAAATCGCGGGTGGGATCGGGAATCACGACGCCGATTCTCTTGCCGGCAAAAGGGCTGTTGTTCCGCTCGACAAAGTTCTGAAGCGATTGGCTCAGGGACGACCAGCCGATTGGCTCCAGCGCCTGATCGGGTGCCAGCAGTTCCAGCGACGAGAAGCACTTCCGATTCAGGGTGACTTTCCGTTTTCCAGCGAGTACAAAATAGCCCATTTTATATTCATGCATCGGAAAGAAACAAATTTTCCGCCCCGGCACCTGGCGTCTTTATTCAGGGTCCGGTCAGTTTCTTTGAATCCCGGCGGCCGCCGTTTTCATCATGTTGAGAAGCAGGCTCAGACAATGAGTGAAATGGGCTTTGTGACGCGAGCCAATTTCGTTCCCACCGACGTGGAGCAGTATTCGCACAAATACTCAAATTTGTCCCCTTCGGGCAAAACCAGAAGAAGCCGCTGACGGACCGGCACGGCCTGCCGGCAGCGGGGACAATAAAGCTCGCTGGCATCGAATTCCTGGTATGAATCTTGCCGCTTCGGCCCGGGATCGTCCATTCTCTTCGCGTTCATTGTTGGGCTCCTAGCCCGGATATTGCATGAGTGATCGTCATGAAAGCCCGTAGAAGCGCCGTAGGCAAGGCGCAGATAATTTCCTGGCTGAAGACATATTGAAATATGTCAAAGTCAGGGAATTTTTTGCAACGCCCCATATGGCAGCTTATCCCGACTCGTAATAGATTTGCTCATGCAATATCCGGGCGACTGCCTCTCTCTTCATTGCCCTCAGC
>CALZGC010000171.1 GCA_945786985.1 uncultured Nitrospirota bacterium
CTCGATGAGATGCAGATAGCGTTCGACGAGGACCGTGGTCTTACCCGAACCCGCGCCCGCGGTGACACAGAGGCTGCCCCCGAGGGTGGTGATGGCCCGGCGCTGCGCGTCGGTGAAGGTGATGTTGTGGTTGTTCGTCTTGTCGGTCATAAAATCAAAAAACCAATCTTACCGCAGAGATCGCAGAGGTCGCCGAGAAAAGCTAATTCTTGCTAAAGGCAAAAGCAAATCTTACCGCAGAGTGAAACACCTTCTCGCTAAGAACTAAGAACAAATGCAAAACCGATCTCACCACAAAGGCACAAAGGGCACAAAGGGAAATCCAATTCGCGTTAAGGGCAAAGACCTTTCTCACCGCAACGCAAAGGACGCAAAGGAAAAGCGCCTACTGTCAAATACAAAACCGATCGTACCGCTCGAGGAAGTGTGTTTGTTGTCCCTGGTATTCCTCCGCAAGAAAATTCTGGTCTTTCTGCAGAGAACTGTCTTTCTTTGTGAACTTTGTGCCTGGTGAAGGGGTTTTGCTTTTAGCAGAACCAGTCTTTCTCTGCGTCCTCCGCGCCCTCTGCGGTAAGATTGGTTTTTGCTCTTACTCTTCCCCGATGCGACAGACCGCGCTGTACCGGCAGTACTCGGCGCACTTCTTCTCGCCGACGGGGAACTCTCCGCGGCGGATCGATTCGACGTAGGTTTGAATATGGTGCTGCGTGGTCTGCCAGAGTGTCTCCCACGATTCATCTTTCTTGGCCGGGATCTGGCGTTTCTTCTCACCCGCTCGGAGTAGATAGAAAGCGCCCTGGTGCATCTCGGGCTTACCGGGGAGCACCTTTTGGACCCAGGCTGCGTAGAGGGGAAGCTGGAGGCTCTCGCCCCGTTCGACGGCTCTTGCGGGCGGAGCGTATCGCCCGGTTTTGTAGTCGACAATGGAAAAGAGCGTTTTCCCCTCTTCGGGTTTGAGATCGATCCGGTCGACCTTCCCCATGAGCCGGATCGCGCCGGTCTCGGAGGGGACGGTGAAGGGCTCGGGGCCCGACAGGGGGTCGCCCGCGGGCCGAGGGGGCATGCCGAAGGCGGCCTCGAAGTGCGACGGCACCTCGCCCGTCTCTTCGAAGGCCACTCGCTCGCACTCGAGAAAACGATTCAGAATTTCGCGAATTTCCCCCTGGCGGATCTCCCAGAGTTTCTGATGGCCCGGCACCCCCTTCAATGCCTGTCGGGAGAGAAGCCGGTCCACGATGGCCTCCATGCGGGCCGTCGCCGCATCGAAGTTCTCCCGGGTGACGGGGCCTTGCAACTCCCGGTAGAACTGCTCCAGGATCCGGTGGTAGAGGCTTCCCATATCCATCACGTTGATTTCGTCCCCCACCGGTTCCAGGGGCTGCACCTTGAGTTCCCGCTCGCAGAAATACTGAAAGGGGCAGGCCCCGTAGCGCTCGAGCGCGGAGGCCGAGTAGGGCGCCTCCCGGCTGCGGATCCGTGCGGAGGCGTCGGGGCCGAGCAGGCCCGTGTAGGCGTTGCCCTTCGGCTCCCGGCGGGCCCGGATCACCTGCAGGCCGTGGAGCAGCGCGCCGAGCTTCTCTCCCTGATGCTCGAGGAGATGATTGAAGAGATGGGGAGCCTCGGGCGCTTCCCGTGTGGGACGGTGCAGGTTTCGAAAGGTCACCTCCAGAAGTTCCTTCTTCCGGAAGATGCGCTCTCTTGGAGGAAGAGGGTCTCTCAGCGAGACGGCGCGGACATTGAGGGTGCCGTCGGTGAAGAGGGACTGGACCCGCTCCACGTAGAGGGAGGGGAGCAGATCCCGGCCCTGCGCGTCACTCCGGGGATAGGTGAGAGTGAGCCGCTTGCCTGCCGCGCCGGCCGCGAGAAGAAAGAGGAGTTCTTCCTCTTCCCGCCAGTGGCTGGAGAGACTCACCCAGCGCTTCGGCCCGAGCGCGCGGTTCAGGCGGCCCCGCACGGCATCGCCGAAGACGGGGTTGGGCGCGTGCATGCGTGGAAAGGCCCCTTCCACCAGCCCGCCGACGAAGACGACGGGCGCGTGCAGGTCGCGCATGCCGAGGGCGTCGGTGACGAACACTGCGTCTTCCCCCGGGGCGTCCGGAGTATAGGGTGCGTCGGTCAGGGTTTGATGGAGGATTCGGATGAACTGGGCCAGGGTGAGCTTCCGGCCGGCATCGATGGCGCGGTGGTCCTCCGCCATTTCGGCGAGCAGCTCTTCAAGGGCTTTGAGCGCGCGCTGGTCCCGCCGGACGAGTCGCAGTTCCCGGGCCGTATAGATCCGGCCTTCCATTCCGAAAGTCCGGATCAGCCCACGGAGCACGTCGACGAACTTTCTGGCGGTCGCCTGCCGGGGAACGGCGCCGAGCGCGGCGATGAGGGCGTCTATGACGGCCGTGCAGGCGGCGTAGTCGTCAATGCTCTTCCGGCACGCGTCGATTCGCTGCTGCAGCAGGTCGGGATCTTCGCTCATGACGAATCCCTCCTGCAGGTATTCCAGCCGGACGGTGAGGTTGGCCGCCCGGTCCGCCAGGCGCTTTTGCCACGCCGCCTCTCCCTGGTGGATCAGGGCCTCCCGGGCGAGGAGATCGAAGCGCTCAGCCAAGATCCCGCTCTTCGCGAGCGGTGCGAAGCAAAGGTAGTCGGAGCGCAGCAGCCGGCAGACCGCGTCCCGCTGATAGCGGGAGCGGGGAACCTCCAGGATGCCCAGGACCGCCTGCACCAGAGGGTTGCTCCTGAGCGGAAAACCCGCTGCCATGCGGTGGGGAATCTGGTAGGCGCGGAAGACCTCTCGGACCTCCTCCCGGGTGTCGCTCAGGTTGCGAAAGACGACGGCCACGTCTTTGAAGGTGTGTGTGTCTTCTTGCTTCAGGAAACGGATCGTCCTGGCGATCTCTTCTACTTCCCGGTAGCTCCCCGGGGTGTGGAGGATCTCCATGGCGCGGTCGCCGGGAACCGGATGCACCGCTTCGGTGTCGGCCAGGAAGGTGCGGGTGAGATGCACCAGGGGCGGGCCGGACGGCTTCGCGGCGCCCTCGAGGGACGTGACTTGGGCCCTCGGAAAGTAACTGCGGATTCTTGCCAGGCTCCGTTGGGTGAAGCGTGGACCGGGCCCGCGGCCTTCCTGGTGGAGCAGGGTCAGGGTCAGCGTCTCCATCTGTTGCAGGGAGCCCAGGGCGGCGAGCAGTGCCAGCTGCACGGGGGTGAAATCGTAGAACCCCGTGACCAGGACTTGGCGCAGTTGGGAAAAGGCGCCCCCCTGCTCCTGCGCAAGCGCTCGGGCGGCAGGGGCGAAGAGATCCTCCCGGTCGAGAAGGTCCTTCGCTGAGCGTTCTGTCTCATACGCCGCATAGAGGGCTCCCAGGTCGGCCAGGCCGGGGTCACCTTCGGGCGCGCAAGCGATCTTCCGGAACTCGGCCGGCGAGATCCCCGCCTCCTTAAGGGATCGGATAAAATCGGCGGCCAGCTCTTCGAGTCCCCGGGTGGCCCGCACGGCTCTCAGGGTATCGAACGGCAGCTTTTCGAGAAGTCTCTGGATCATCCATCGACGGGCGCGGGGTGTGCTCAGTCTACCCGGAAGGTCCGATGCCTCGAAGCTCTCCCGGGTCAGGTCGAGAAAGGTCAGCACCCGCAGGCCGACAAAGCCCTCGACCGATTCCTCCGCCAGCAGTGCCTCCCGGATCTCCCGAGCCTTGGGGTTGGAGGGGACCAGGATCAGCAGTTCGCGGCCCCGGTTCTCCCGAATGAGGGGGAGGGCGATTTCGAGGATGGCGGTTCTTTTGCCCGTGCGGGGCGGGCCGGTGAGGATGCGGACCTGGCACACGCGATCGATATCCTGATCTTCAGGCAGGATGGATTCCCGGCCTTCGGTTTGGCTGTTGGACCGGCCGGTTCACCCGGGGCAGAGGGGGGCCGGCGCGGTTCTACGTTCTCTCAAAGGGCTCGAAGAGCTTCTTGTATTCATCCAGGGCGTAGCGGTCGGTCATCCCGGCGATATAGTCGCAGATGATCCGCTCCTTCCCGTGGCTTTCAATCATGGGGTCGTATTTCTTGGGCAGCAGGGTCGGCGTCTCGGAGTAGACCCTAAAGAGCGCCGTCAGGACCATACGCCCCTTGATCCGCATCCGCTCGACCCGGTAGTGGGTATAGAGGTTCTTGTAGAGGAACCGCTTGAGCTGGGTGTTCTCCTGTCTGGTTTCAGGGCTGAAGGCGAGGGCCATGAGGTTCTTCGCCCGCAGGTCGTCCAGAGAGCGGATGTTGTGTTCCCGCAGCGTGGCGGTGGAATGGGTGACCAGATCGTTGATCAGGAATCCGATGAGGTGGCTGATGGCCTGGTATTTCTTCCGGGTCTCGTCGATCCCGGGATAGCGGGTTTCCACCTGTTGGTAGATGCGGTCCACCAGGGGGACCTGGTCGCGCAGTTCCGCCAGCTCGAGCATGCCGGAGGTGATCCCGTCGTCGATGTCGTGATTGTTGTAGGCGATTTCATCGGCGAGGTTGATGATCTGCGATTCCAGGGTTGGCACCACGCCCGGCAGGAAATCCTGCATCTCCGAGACCGAGGGATGGTCGTGATAGGAGGAGTGCTTGATGATCCCCTCCCGGGTCTCGAAGGTCAGGTTGAGCCCCGAGAAATTCGGGTAGCGCTCTTCCAGTTCCTCCACGACCCGGAGGCTCTGGCGGTTGTGTTCGAAGCCGCCGTGCGCCTTCATCAGTTCGTTCATGACGTCTTCGCCGGAATGACCAAAGGGGGTGTGTCCCAGGTCGTGGGAAAGGGCGATGGCTTCCGCCAGCTCTTCGTTGAGCCCCATGGACCGGGCAATGCCCCGGGCGATCTGTGCGACTTCCAGGCTGTGCGTCAGGCGGGTTCGGTAGTAGTCCCCTTCGTGGTTGACGAAGACCTGGGTCTTGTATTCGAGACGCCGGAAGGCCGCACAGTGGATGATCCGGTCCCGGTCCCGCTGAAACGCGGTGCGGCTGTCCTTCAGCGTTTCGGGATAGCGCCGCCCCCGGGAGGCGTCGCTGCGGGCGGCGTAGGGCGCAAGGTCGGGGCGCTCGGCATCGTAGGTCTGCATGGTGATGGATCCCCCCGATAAGTCGAGAGATGGGTGAAGAAGAAAAACATTCTAGCACAGCCGGGGGAAAGATGGAATCCAAAAGCGGGGCAGGCGGCTCAGGGCCGACGGGAAGAATCGGGAATCCCTGGTGTGGTGGGGATTCAGCGGCGCAGCCCCGTGCGAAACCGGCGGACGAGCTGCAAACCCACAGGGATGCCGAGGAGCCACAACATGTCGACACCGGGCATGCCGCCGACCGAGGGCTTGTGTGACAAGGTGCACCCGCCGCCTCCACCCGATGCCGTCCGGGTGGTTTCCGAGGTCGGGTCCGGGTCGACCTCGTCGTCGGTGTTCAGGCAGGTTTCGTCGATGAACCCGTTGCAGTCGTTGTCGAGTCCATCGCCGCAAAGCTCGGGCGCGGGCGGGACGGCGGCGATGCAGGCCGCTTCCCAACGTCCGTCGATGCAGCTCTGCACGCCGGCGCGGCAGGCACCGGTATCCGGGCCGCAGGGTTGGGTGGTGCCGTCGATGCAGTCGCACCCCTCATCGGTCAGCCCGTCACAATTGTTGTCGGTGCCGTCACAGGTCTCCGGCTCCGGCAGGGGTGCGGTGCAGCCGGTCCACGCGCCGTCCAGACAGCTTGCCAACCCGGCGCCGCAGTCGGTGGTGCAGAGCTGTGTCAGCTCCTCATCGACGGCTCCGTCGCAGTCGTTGTCGATGCCGTCGCAGATCTCCTCCGCCACGGGGGGTGCGGTGCAGCCCGTCCAGGCGCCCGCGCTGCAGACCTCCGTCCCGGGGCCGCAGGCGGTGTCGCAGGCGCGGCTCAGGGTCTCGTCCGCCAGGCCGTTGCAGTCGTTGTCGATGGCGTCGCAGATCTCCGGCGGGAAGGGGTTTGGATCGCACGCGTCGCCGAGACGGTTGCCGTTGCAGTCGAACTGGTCCGGATTGGGGGTGTCGATGCAGTTGTCATCCACGTTGCAGACGCCGTCGGCGTCGTTGTCTGCACAGGTCGCCACGAAATCGACGCCGGAGACAGGCGCTCCTGAAAGGGTCACGATGCGCTGCGCAGGGCCAAAGATATAGCCCGCCAGCACGGGGGTCACGGTGTAATCGCCGTCACTCAGCCCCAGGAGGGAGAAGATGCCGTCGGCGTCGGTGCGGGTTTCCAGGCCCGTGTTGCCGGCCACCATCACCTGCACGTCGGGCATGCCGGTGCCCAGGTTCATGATGGTTCCCGAGACGCCCCCCCGTGCGAGGCGCACAGGCCAGACGTAACGGTTCCGCCTGTCCTTGAAACTGAAGACCACCGAGCCGTTTCGCAGACTGACGGCCCAGGCATTGACAGGATCTGCGGCATAGGTGGTGCCGGTCCAGTAGTTGTCGCCCTGGACATTGATGAAGGGCTGCTCCGCCGGGAGGCCGGGGCGGCTGGTTTCGGCGTCGAGCAGGCTCTCCAGTTCCAGGGCGTTGGGGAGGCGCCAGTCGGTGAATCCGAGAAAGGCCTCCTGGTTGAGTTTCGCCACATAGTCGAGGGCGACCTCCCAAATGACCCGGCCGTCCCCGGGCGACTCGTCCGCGTCGAAGCCGGGGTCCCGCAGGGTCATGATGTTCGCGTCCCAGACCCACATGAGGCCGGTGAGACGGTCGAGGACGGTCCCGTCGGCCAGTTCCTGGAAACGGGGCGCCGGCCAGGGGGCGCCTGTGCGGTGTTCGCCGTCCTGTCCGCTGCCCCCGCAGGGGGCGACGGTGCCGGCGGCATCGAAACAGGTTATCTGGCCGGTGCGCGTGAGCGGAAGAAGACCGGGTGAACCGGCGCGCACCGGCCAGATGTGGGCGGTGTCGGTGGCCTCCCCCTTGCGGCCGTACCAGAGCTGGCCGTCTGCCAGATCCACGGTCCAGGCCCGATCGGCTCCGTCGGCATAGGTGGTGCCGGTCCAATAAGGGGCTGGGTTCACCCCTTCAAAGGGATGCACCAGGGGGAGGGCGGGATCGAAACGTCCGTAATCGATGAGGCTGAGAAGCTCCCGGCGGTTGGGAAGCCGCCAGTCGGTATGGCCGAGGTAGGCTTCGCTGTTGAGCCGGGCAATATACTCGAGCGCGTGCTCGAAGCTGACCGCGCCATCGCCGGGTGTGCCGTCGGCATCCCAGTCAGCCTCGCGAGCGCTCAGCACGTCGGCCCGGGCCGTCCAGATGCGTCCGGTGAGTCGGTCGTGGACGGTGCCGCTGCCGTCTTCGGTGAACCGGGGTGTGGGCCGGACGAGTCCCGCCCGAAGGGCCCCGTCGTCGCCGGGATAAAACGATGTGTATTGCCCCGTCTGGGGCAGCTGCACGGCCGCGTGGAGCGTCTGGCCGAACAGCGCCAGAAGCAGGAGGAGCGTCAATAAGATACGGACGGCTTTGATCATGGGCTGATCCTTCATATTACAGGGTTCTCATTAAGATCGTGCAGGTGACGGAGTAAACACACGACAAGAACGCCCTCTAGGTCGATTGCTTGGGTACCAACGGTTCACGAGTCTTCCCCGTTAGAAGTTTCCCACAACGGGCTGACATGTCATGGAGCAGCACTTCTAACGGGGACTTCCCTCTCCCACCTCCTGGGGGAGAGGAAGTTCTGTGGGAAATCGCGGTCTGATGACCCACACGATAATGTCTAGAACATATTTCAATATGTCTTGCGCCAAGAATCCTTCTGCGCCATACCTCTGGCCCCTCTGCGGCCTAGACGGCGCTCTCCTGTGAGGTGCGGTTCCGGATATGATGGCGCTGCCGCTTGAACACGTAGCGGATGATCTTCTCCCGGTCGTCCTCGTGAATGTCGACGAACTTGAGCGCCGTCTCGTAGTGGTTCTCTCCGTCTGCTGCGGGCGCGGCGACCACCCGGACGACCTCGGCGATGCTCGTGATGCCGACGGGCGGCATCGTGGGGAGGGTCAGTTCGACGATCAGTTTACGGTACGCCTCCAGCTGCTCGGGGATGACCATTCGCAGACCACCGCCGCTCAGATTGACACCCATGGCGGGTTCCTGCCCGACCTCCGCGAAGTTCGTCTCCATCAGAAGACGCAGCACCAGATTGAGCTTCCGGTCGATGCTGTTCAGGGCGCGGGCCATGAGGGGGTCCATGGCTTCGGTATTTACCAGGCTCCAATCCTGGCGCGTTAACTCCTCCAGATCGAATCCGTTCAGGGGAGACTCCGCCGGGTCCGCCGGGGGCTCTGCCCTTTCCATAAGACACTGCCGTCGCGCGGCTTCGTACTCGTCTTCGTCGATGACTCTGTACTTGATGGGCAGATAGGCTTCCACCCGCACGAACTCTCTCTTTTCCTGCACGGTTTCTCCTCCCCGTTTCGTCCGCGTTCGTC
>CALZGC010000172.1 GCA_945786985.1 uncultured Nitrospirota bacterium
GCTGAAGGGCAATCGCTGTTCTCCCGTTTTCTTCCAATGGCGAGAGAATAGCAGATCTCCTTTCGTCCGGCAAGACGGTACCGCCACTGAATAACTCCGGATCCTCTTCGTCTGAGATGAGAGGGAGAGGGAAAGGGCGAGTGCCAATAAATATTGGGCTGCTCAACTCGGGAGTTGACAGCGTGGCCTCCGGGTTTTATACTAACACAACGTCTTCAGCGGGCGGTTGCCCGCAGTAGAACACACCATAGGGAGAAAAAGAGAATGCGAAGGATATTGTCGGTCTTGATTCTGGCGGGGATTTTTTATGCCGCCTCGGGCAGCCATCCGGTTTATGCATTGAGCCCGAAGATCCAGGTGGATGAAAGTGAACACAATTTCGGGACCATCAAGGCGGGGGAGGAGATTGCCCATGAATTCCGTTTCACCAATACGGGGACGGCGGATCTGATCATTACAGATGTGAAGACCTCGTGCGGCTGTACCGCCGCCGTGACTTCCTCGAAGACGATCGCGCCCGGTGAGGCGGGAAGTCTGAAAGTGACGTTTAAATCGGCCGGGCGAAAAGGCCGTCAGAACAAGACGGCCACCATTTTTTCTAACGATCCCGAACAGCCCAAGCTCGCCGTTCGAATGAGCGGGAGTGTCGACCCCGGGCAGCAGCCGGAAATCGCCGTGGCTCCGCTCAGCCTGGACATCGGGGTGGTGGAGCCCGGCAGCAAGAGCGTCCGGGAAATTACCATTACCAACCGGGGAGCGGCCGATCTGGAAATAAATGGGATGGTCGGACGGAACAATGTTTCGGTCCCGGGCGTGGCTCCCGATCAGGCCCCGCGAACCCTTAAGCCCAACGAATCGGCAAAGTTTCAGGTGGAGGCGGCCCCGAAGATGCAGAGCGGCATTTTCCAGGGGTACCTGCAGATCCGGAGTAACTCGGCTCAGCGCACGGTCACGGTACCGGTGTATGGCTACATCAGCGACCGCTACATGCTCAAACCGGAGTACCGCGCCGCTCCCTAGGGAGGTCCCAGGCCGTGGCCCTCCTTGACCTGCACCAGAGACGTGTCCATTCTCTGAAAATTTCCGCAGGGTCCAAGGATTCTAGGGTTCAAGGGTTCTAGTGAAAGGCTGAGAACCACGAAAGAACCGCCCTGCAAAGCACACTCGGGTTTTGTAATCTCAGGCCGCTTGATCTTTTCAACCCTTGAATCCTCGGCCCTTGGAATCCTTGAACCCTTTGGTCCTAAACCCTTCGCCTTCTAGCAGCGTCCACAATTCACCAAAATCCCACTTGTCTGCCATGCCAAAACATGAAATAATAGGGCGAAAAGTTTAACTCCATGAAAACAAAGGGGGATTCGTGAAAAACGGGACCACCCTCGTCTTGATGGCCGTCCTGCTCGTCCTGGGTCTACTGTTCTTCTGGGACGGTGCCATGCGCAGGGAGCTGAGCGTCCTGCAAGAGAAGATTAGAAGCGAAGAGGTGGCGCGGGCCGAGGCAGACGGCCGCATTCTCCTGAGTGTCGATGAGGCGGCCGACCATCTCCTCCTGCAGATGAGCACCATGGAACAGCAGCTCGAAAGAATGGCCCGCGAGCAGGATCTGCGAAAAGACCTTCCGGAAGACTATATCGAAGCCGTGGAGAACTATATTGACGAGCAGATCGAGGTGTTGGTGGCCCAGCGGCCTGTCTTTACGCTGGCATGGGAAATTGTCTCCGTGCGTTTCTGGACCCCCAATCTGGTCTCGGTCCGGTGCCGGGACGGTCAGGTGGGCGGCGATCTGCTCCTGGTGATTTATCCCCGGGGGGGACAGGCATACGTGGCCGAGGTTCTCTACAGCACCGTTCGTCCGTGGGCGGGCTAAGGCCGTGCCGATGGTCACGCTCCCGTCGGGGCATCGTATACATTATCAGGACAAAGGCCAGGGCGATGCCGTTGTGTTCCTCCACGGCTTGGCAGGGGCGTCCAACTTTTGGCGGGGGACGCTGGATGCCGTGTCGCCGACCTACCACTGCATTGCGCCGGACCTGCTCGGTTTCGGGGACTCGGACAAGCCCCGGAGCCATTACACGATCGCCGAGCACGGGGAGATGGTGGCCCAGATCACGGAACATCTGGGACTCGGCCGTTTGCATCTGATCGGCCATTCCATGGGGGGCATGGTGGCCATCCATTATGTGCTGCGGTTCCCCCGACAGGTGAAAAGGCTGGTCCTCATCAATACGCCGGTCTCTGGGGGTCGGGCCCTTCATGGGCGGGGCCGCATCGGCGCCACGTGGCTGGGTCTTCTGGCCGTGAAGGTGGGGCTTCAGCTTCCGCCTGTTCTCTGGGCCCTCCGACAGCTGCCGCAATATTATTTCGTGCTCGATCCGCGCTACACCGAGGATGCGAAGAAGGCGCCCCTGCACAGCCTGAAGGGAAACGCGGACGCGCTGCGCCTCACGGATCTCTCGGCCCGGCTGCGGGAGATTGCCGTTCCGACCCTGGTCATCGGAACCGATCGGGACGGCATCGTGCGGGCATCTGACTTCGCGCTGGCCGCGCGGGAGATACCCGGTGCGAGGCATGTGCGTGTCGACGACGCGGGCCACTGTCCCACGCTGGAGCGGCCTGAGCAGACCCATGCCGCGATTCTCGGGTTTCTCCAAGCCCCGGAGGGTCGCTGAAGAGAGAGAGGGGGTATGATGGAAGGGGTTGCGGTCATCGGTGCCGGCGCCTGGGGCACGACCCTGGCGAATCTGCTGGCCAAGAAGGGGATTGCCGTATCACTGTGGGTGTACGAGCGGGAGTTGGTGAAGACCATCCGGCGGATGCGGGAGAACACGACGTACCTGCCCGGCATCACGCTGTCGGAGGACCTGCAGGTCAGTGCCTCGCCCGAAGAGGTCAGTGCCGGCCGGGACATCTTTCTGGTGGTGAGCCCATCCCATGTCACCCGACCGGTCCTGGAGCAGTTCCGACCCTATATACCGCAAAGGGCTATCATCGTCAGCGCGACCAAAGGAGTTGAAAACGAAACGCTCCTGACCATGTCGGAGGTGCTGCCGGAGGTTCTGACCGCGGTACCGCCTGAGCAGTTCGCCTACCTCTCGGGGCCGAGTTTTGCGCGGGAGGTCTCGCAGGAGCTTCCCACGGCGGTTTCGATGGCCTCCAGAAGTCGGGAGGTCGCCGAACGCGTGCAGGCCCTCTTTACCACCGCCTACTTCCGTGTCTACACCACCCCCGATGTGGTCGGCGTCGAACTGGGCGGTGCGATCAAGAATGTTCTGGCCATTGCCGCCGGTCTCAGCGATGGACTCGGCTTTGGCTGCAACACCCGGGCCGCGCTCATCACCCGAGGGCTCAGTGAAATGTCCCGGCTCGGCTCGGCCATGGGCGCGCTGCCGATCACCTTCATGGGACTGGCCGGTCTGGGCGATCTCGTATTGACCTGTACGGGGGATCTCAGCCGGAACCGCAATGTGGGCCTCCAGATGGCCCGGGGCTGCACGCGGGAGGATCTGCTCCGGGATGAGAAGGCCGTGGCCGAAGGGATTCGCACGACCCGGTCCGTCTACGAGCTGGCTGAGCGGCACGGCGTGGAGATGCCGATCACCCGACAGGTCTATCGGATTCTCTATGAAGGGCTTGCCCCGGCCGAGGCCGTGCGCGAGCTGATGAGCCGGGATCCGCGGGAGGAGCTGGAGGAGATCGAAGCGAGGCAGCGGATGGGTTGGCGTGTATGACACCGCTGGCGCTATTCCGGATCGCCGTGGGGTTCTTCGGCGGCGTCGGGCTTTTCGTCTACGGGATGAAGGTGGCCGGCGGCGGGCTGCAGAAGGTGGCCGGCAGGCGACTGCGGAGTATTCTGGATACCCTGACGAGCACTCCCCTTCGCGGCACCCTCATCGGTGCGCTCATGGCGGCCACCATCCAGTCCTCCAGCGCCACCACCGTGATGCTGGTGGGGTTCGTCAACGCGTCCCTCATGACCCTGACGCAGGCCATCGGTCTCGTTTACGGCGCCAATATCGGCACGACCTTCACCGTCCAGTTGATCGCTTTTCGGGTCGCCGATTATTCGCTGCTCTTCGTCGGGACGGGTGTCTTTTTGTCGCTGATGAAGCGCAACCGGGTGGTCCAGTACGTGGGCCAGTCATGCCTCGGTTTCGGCCTGATCTTCCTCGGGCTCAAAGTCCTCGGTGACACGACGGAGCCCCTCCGTGCCTATCCCGTCTTCGTCGAGTCCCTGGTGGCCATGGGAACCTATCCGCTGCTGGGAATTGCCATTTCGGCGGTCTTCACGGGGATTATCCAGAGCAGTGCGGCCACCATCGGGATTGCCATGGTGCTGGCAGGTCAGGGCCTTCTCGATCTGGGGGCGGTGATCCCGATCATCCTGGGTGCCGATATCGGCACCTGCAGTACTGCCCTGCTCTCCAGTATCGGCTCGTCCCGGGAAGGCAAGCGGGTCGCCTTCGCGCATCTTCTCTACAACGTGATCGGGACGGTGCTGGTTTATCCCTTTATACACCCCTTTCGCGATCTGATCCTGCTTTTCAGTGACCCCTTTACGTCGAGCATTTCGAGGCAGATCGCGAACGGGCATATGCTGTTCAAGGTGCTCAACACCCTGGTGCTGCTGCCGTTGACAGTCCCTTTCCGCAAGCTGGTCATCCTCATGATTCCCATCGTGCCGGAACTGGAGCGGATCTTTCAAGTGCGCTACCTCGATCGCCAGGTGCTGGGCACACCGGAGATTGCGCTGGGCGAGGCCTATCGGGAGGCGGAGCGGATGGGGCATCGCGTGCTGCAGATGCTGCAGCAGTCGATGCAGGTCTTTCGGGACGGCGACGATCTGCTTCGGGTGAAGATCAAGACCATGGACAATGAAGTCGATTTCCTGGATGATGCCATCACCCGTTATCTGACGACGCTCGCCCAGTCCGACCTGACCCCGGAGCAGTCGGAGCGGGAGGTCTCCCTGCTCTACATCGTGGACGACCTGGAGCACATCGGGGATCTCATCGACAAGAGCCTCATGGAACTGGCCCGAAAGAAGATGGATCTCCGGTTACGCTTCTCCCCGGAGGGGGAGGAGGAGATCAGCCTCATGCACGGAAGAGTCTGGGCGAATCTACACCTTGCGGTGCAGTCCTTTTCCGCATGGGATGTGGCAGAGGGCAGGCGGGTTCTGGAGGAATTGCCGCGCATCGACAAACTGGAAGCCGAACTGAGGTTTGCCCATATCGGGCGTCTCCATGAAGGCCTCCAGGAGTCCCTCGACACGAGTGCGATCCATCTGGATGTGATCAGTACGCTCAAACAAATCAACTCCCATGCGGCCGGTATCGCGCAGGTCGTGACGGGAAGGCTGTAACCCGAATATTGCACGATCACTCATGCAATATTCGGGCTCCAACGAAACACCCGGCCACCGGGCCTGCAGAGAAGGGGGGGAGTGCCATGAATCAGAAGGATTTGAAAGCCCTGCTGAAAGGGGTCCGGGAGGGTGAAGTTTCCCTCGCCCATGCCATGCGGCGGTTGCGACACCTGCCCTACGAGGGGGTCGGCTTCGCGCACATCGACCACCACCGCAGCCTGCGTCAGGGCGGTCCCGAGGCGATCTTCTGTGAGGGCAAGACGGTTCCTCAGGTAGTGACGATCATCGAACGGATGCGGGCTGAGGGGCACGACGTTCTTGCCACGCGTGCCTCCCGGGAGATATATGCCGAAGTCCACAAGGTCCAGAAGGACGCTGTCTATCATGAGTCGTCGCGGACATTGGTGATTCAGCCCAAGAAAAAGCGGGCCACCCGGGGAACGGTGCTGGTGGTGTCGGCGGGGACGTCAGACATTCCGGTGGCCGAGGAGGCTTCGGTCACGGCGGCCACCCTGGGAAGTCGGGTGGACACGCTTTACGATGTCGGGGTGGCGGGGATTCACCGCCTCCTGGACCAAAAGGAGCGGATCATCTCGGCCCGGGTGCTCGTCGTGGTGGCGGGAATGGAAGGCGCCTTGGCCAGCGTGGTGGCAGGCCTGGTGGACAAGCCGGTGATTGCCGTTCCGACCAGCGTCGGCTACGGCGCGAGTTTCGGGGGCGTGGCCGCGCTGCTGAGCATGCTCAACTCCTGTGCCTCCGGCGTGGCTACCGTCAATATAGACAACGGTTTTGCCGCCGGTACCATGGCCCACCGGATCAACGCCCTGGGTGAAGCAAGCGGATCAAAGAAAAAGGGGAAATAGGGGCCGATGGACTCTTCGGAAACCAAACGGATTCTGACAATCGCAGGCTCCGATCCCACAGGGGGCGCGGGGATTCAGGCGGACCTTCGGACCTTTGACCGGCTCGGGGCGCAGGGGCGTTCGGTGATTACGGCAATTACGGTGCAGGACCGCCGCGGGGTGCGGGATCTCTTTCCGGTCTCCCCGGACGCCTTGACCCGGCAGCTCGAAGCAGTGCTTCGCGACGCACCGCCCGATGCGGTCAAGACCGGTATGCTCGTCAACGGGGAGACGGTGCGCGCCGTCGCGGGCCTGCTCCGCCGCTTCCCCCCGCCGGTACTGGTCGTGGATCCGGTGATCCGTTCATCCGGCGGGGTGGAACTCCTGGCCCCGGACGGTGTGGAGGCTCTAGCGGCGGAACTGATTCCCATGGCGACCGCGGTGACGCCGAATCTTCCCGAAGCGGAAGCCTTGGCCGGCCTGGCGGGGGTGCCGGGGGTTTCGACAGCGGCCTTTGTGCAGTCCCTGTGCGAGAAGATCTTCGCCCTGGGGGCCCGTTACGTCATTATCACCGGTGGGCACCGTTCGGGTGAGCCCGTCGATCTGCTCTTCGACGGAGAAGAGACCCGTGCATTCAGATCACGCCGTCTCGCAGGGGAACTGCACGGCAGCGGCTGTATCTTCGCGTCGGCCCTTTGTGTGCACCTGGCCGCGGGACTTCCCGTTGAGAAGGCCCTTCGTCGGGCCAAGGCCTATACCCGCTCGCGCATCCGAGCCCGGATATGGCAGGTGTGATCACTCGTGCAATATCCGGGCTAGACCAACTCAGAGCCCTTCCCACTTCACGCCACCGGCTTTCGGTGGGTTCAGTTTTTTCTTGCCGTGTTGTTCCAACTGTCCATATCTGACCCTCAATCATCATTACGATACAAGATATTGACTCCTGTCGGCAGCAGATCTTTGATGATTTGCGCCGCGCACCGGCGGGGGAGTGGGGAAGGTTCGACCCGAGTGAAAGTTCAATATTTTCCTTGACATAACCGAAATGGTGCAGTTATACTCCGGGCCTGAGTGGAGTGAAGTGGGAGAAAGTGGGGACAGGGTGTTCAGGGGCAAGTTTACGCACAACATCGACGTCAAAGGTCGCCTCAGCTTTCCGGCCAAATTCCGGGAAGTGCTCGCCGGAAACTACGAAGAAAAACTGATCGTCATCAAATTCAGCCGCTGTCTTCGTGCCTATCCGCTGTCGGAGTGGACCGCCTTCGAAAATGCCCGCAACAAACAGTACCGCACACCGGCGCAGGAGGAGACCCTCCGGATGGTGCTCGGTTCTCTGGGCGAATGCGGCTTTGACAAGCAGGGGCGCATCCTGATTCCCCAGGACTTGCGGGATTACGCCGGGCTGAACAAGGAAGTTGTCCTCGTGGGAGTCTTCAACAAGATTGAAATCTGGGACAGCCAGCGATGGGTTGAAGAAGAGCTGCGCGTGCAGGAGTCCCAGGACCTGCCGGAGGCATTGGCCCAGCTCGGGCTTTAGGACGGTCCCTGTGGGGGCCGCCGGCAATCGCGACCATGGGGAGGGACGATGGGACACCGCGAGAACCAGAAGCTCAAGGTCATGGTCCTCAAACTCGACCGGGACATTGATGTGCACGACATGGAGCGGATTTGTGAGGTGGTAGACGCGTATCGCTCCCGGGGGTTTTCCTTTTCCATTCTCGACCTGGGCGGTGTGCATCACGTCAACGGTGTCGGCCTGAGACGGCTGTCGCAAGCGGCTGTGCGGCTGCGGGCATCCGGCGGGGAGCTCGCTATCTCGGGGATGAGCGGTCCCCTGAGAAATATCTTCCAGACCGTCGGTGTCTACAACGATTTCGAATACTTCGGCAGCTGTACCCGCGGTATTGAGGCGATCAAGCAAAAGCGCGGCGCGCGGGATCTTGACCTGGCCGTCATCCGCGGCCGTGGTTTGAACGGGATCCATTGACGTCCGGGGAGCCCGGCTCGAGCGAATGTCCGATGGGGCCCGTGAGGTGGCTTGTCCGTTGACTGTCAGACACGAGCCGGTCTTGCTGGAGGAAATCCTCGCGGCGCTGCAAATTCGCGCCGCCGGGATCTATGTCGACTGCACCCTCGGCGGCGGCGGACATGCTGAGAAGATCCTGCAGCAGCTCTCGTCGGACGGGCTGCTGATCGGCTTCGATCAGGACGCCGAAGCCATTGTCCGTGTCTCCCGGCGGCTCGCCCCCTTTGGGTCCCGGGCGAAGATCGTGCAGGGGAACTTTCGCCACGTGGCGGCCCTGCTCAAGGGGGCAGGTGCAGATCGGGTCGACGGCATTCTGATGGACCTCGGCCTGTCGCGATATCAGCTGGAGGGTGATGCGGGGGGGTTCAGTTTTCAGAGCGAGGCGCTGCTGGATATGCGGATGAACCGTGATGCGTCGATCCCGACGGCGGGCGATCTCATCAACGGGGGCGACCCGAAGACGCTGAGGAAGATTCTTGTGGAATACGGGGAAGAGAAACGTTGGCGGTCCATTGTAAGGGCTGTCGTGAAGGCTCGTGAACAGGCGCCCATTCGAACCGCCCGGCAGCTGGCCGATCTGGTGGTGCGGGCCCTGCCGGGCGCGCGCCGTTACCGGATTCATCCCGCCACACGTACGTTTCAGGCCCTTCGGATCGCCGTGAACGACGAGTTGAACGCACTGCGCGAGGGGCTTCAGGGGGCCTTCCATCGGCTCAACCCGGGCGGGCGGCTCTGTGTGATCTCGTTTCACTCTCTGGAAGACCGGATCGTGAAGCAGTACTTTCAAACGTTGGAGAAGGGGTGTGTCTGTCCGCCGGCCATGCCGGTCTGCGGCTGCGGCAAGACGCCTTCGCTGAGACGTGTTCATCGCCGGCCCATCGTGCCGTCTCCGGCCGAGGTGCAGCGTAACCCCGCCGCCCGAAGTGCCCGGCTTCGGACCGGCGAGAAGTTGTCGGAGTAGACCATGCACCTTCAGACCCGGGCCCTTTCGGGCCCGCAGAAGGTCAATATTTTTTCCAAGAAAAACCCGGCACGCGTCCGGCTCCGTCTCCCCTATCTGCTGGTGGTCCTTTTCGGCATTTTCGTCGGGGTCTTCGCCGTCTGGGAGCGGATCCATTACGTCCGAATCGGCTATGACATTGCGCTCTTGAAGCAGGAGAACGAGAAGCTGGTCAAGGAACACAGGACCCTGCTGCTCGAGCTGAAGACGTCCATTTCTCTCGACAAGGTTGAAAGGCGTGCCCGGACGACGCTGAAGATGGAGGTCCCCGAACGGGGCCAGGTTCTCTACGTGAAATAACGGGGCCGACGCGCGCGCCGGGACATGGGCACACCATCCCCAGGCGCGGTGGGAAAGTCCCCTTTGGGTGAGTCCGTTTCATGAAACGTCCTGACCGTGATGGCTATCTGCCCAAGATTTTTGTCGTGGTGCTCCTCTTCGCCGTGGGGTACGGACTCGTGGTGTACCGCCTCTTTGTGCTGCAGGTGCGCGATCATGAACGGCTTCGGGAGATGGCGAGAAGGCAGCAATCCCGGACCATCAAAATCGTCCCCAAGCGGGGAACGATCTACGATCGGGAGGGACGGGAGCTGGCCATCAGCGTCGACACCATCTCGCTTTACGCGGTGCCGCCACAAATCCGGGACAAGCGCCGGGCCGCAAAGATTCTCTCAGGCCTCACCGGGGAGAAGCGCCGCAAGATTCTGCGGGAACTTCTCAAGAAGAGGCAGTTCGTCTGGGTGGCCCGAAAACTCAACCCCGGTATTCTTAAGAAGCTGGCGCAGCAGAACCTGGACGGGGTCTATCCGCTTTATGAAAGCAAACGGTTCTACCCGAACCGCTCTCTGGGGGCAGGCTTCCTCGGTTTTGTCGGGCTCGACAATCAGGGGCTGGAGGGGGTCGAGTTTCAATATGACGGCGCCATCAAGGGAAAGCCCGGCTGGTTCGTGGCCGGCGTCGATGCCAAGCGTCGCCAGATCATGACGCCTGAAGAGGGCTACGTGCAGCCCACCGGTGGCAACGACTTGGTGCTGACGGTGGACAATGTCATTCAGTACGTCACCGAGGTGGAGCTCAAGCAAGCGGTCCAGGAGCGGAACGCCCGCGCCGGTATGGCTGTGATGCTGCGTCCCGCCACCGGTGAGATCCTTTCCATGGCCAGCTATCCGACGTTCAACCCGAACGAGTTCCAGTCCTACCGGCCCCGGCTTCGCCGCAACCTCCCCATTCTGGAAAACTTCGAGCCCGGTTCGACCTTCAAGCTGGTGACGCTCGCAACAGCCCTGGATCTCGGGAGCGTGAAGCCGCGGGACATCTTCTTCTGTGAGAACGGCGCTTATCGGGTCCGAAGCACCACCTACCACGATACCCATGACTACGCGTGGCTGTCCGTCCGACAGATTCTTCAGAAGAGCAGCAATATCGGCGCCATTAAGATCAGCGAACAGCTTGACCGCCGGGATTTCTACCGTTATATGCAGGATTTCGGCTTCGGAGACAAGACGGGCGTGGCGCTTCCCGGCGAATCGACCGGTGTGCTCCGGTCGCCCCGAAACTGGTCGGGGCTCTCCATGCCGTCGCTTTCCATGGGGCAGGAGCTGTCCGTGACGGCCCTGCAAATGCTCAGCGCGACGGCGGCCATCGCCAACGATGGGGTCCGGATGCAGCCCTATATGGTGGCCCGCATCGTTTCTCCGGGAGGAAAGGTTCTGGTGGAAAACGGTCCGCGGGCTGTGAAGGGGGTCATTTCCTGGGAGACAGCCCAATACATGATGCGATGCATGGAATCGGTGGTTACGGAAGACGGAACGGCCCCGTTGGCGGCTGTTCCGGGATTCCGGGTGGCCGGGAAAACCGGCACGGCCCAGAAGTACGACCCCCGGCTCGGCCGCTACTCCCACACAAAATTCATGAGTTCCTTCGTCGGTGTGGTGCCCGCGGAGAAACCGGAGATCGCTCTCATCGTGGTGCTGGATGAGCCCCAGGGTAAAATCCGTTACGGCGGCACCGTTGCCGGGCCGGTCTTTCAGAGGATCGCGGAACGGACCCTGCGCTACCTTCGGGTGACGCCGCCCCAGAGGCCCGAGGTGGTTCTCTCCGGTGCCGACGTGGAGGCGGTGCCCCTCCGGGCCGTTGGGGGGAGGAGTTGATGCGGCTGGAGCAGCTCCTGCAGGTTCTTCCCGATGCGCAGGTGCTGGGGGATCCCGCGGGGATCGAGATTCTGCGCCTCGCGGACGATTCCAGAGAAACGGTACCGGGATGCCTGTTTGTCGCGGTGCAAGGGGAACGGGCAGACGGACATGACTATATTGAAGAGGCGCTGGCGCGCGGGGCAGTGGCTGTGATCCTGGAGCGAGAACGGAAAACCGGATCCGCGGTGGCGATCAAAGTCCGGGACAGCACCGAGGCGCTGGCCGCGGTGGCGGCGAGATTCTTCGACGATCCCTCCCGGGGGATGACGCTCATCGGCATTACCGGCACCAACGGGAAGACCACCACCTCCCTTCTGGTGCAGCGCATCCTACGGGAGGCGGGGCATCAGCCCGGGTTGATCGGTACTCTGCGTTACGAGGTGGGCGGTGAGGTCTCCACGGCCCTGAACACGACGCCCGGTTCCCTGCAGCTGCAGCGGCTGCTTCATCGGATGCGGCTGGCCGGGAACGATACCTGTGTGATGGAGGTTTCCTCTCACGGTCTCGCTCTGGGCCGTGTTCGGGGGTGTCGCTTCGATATCCGGGTCTTTATGAACTTGACCCGAGATCATCTCGATTTTCACACCACCATGGAGGCTTACTTTGCCGCCAAGAAGCACCTCTTTGAAGCGCCCTTTGCCAAGGAGGGGACCGTGTCCATTGTGAACATCGACGATCCCTGGAGCCGGCGGCTAGTGGAAGGCTGCGCGGGGCCGGTGCGGACCTTCGGCATCCGCAATGAGGCTGATCTGAGGGCCTCGGACGTGGTCAACAGCATTGAGGGGCTCTCTTTTTCCGTCCGGGCCGAGGGGGACACTGTGCCGATCGTCTCGCCGCTGAGCGGCACCCATAATGTCGAGAACATCCTGGCAGCCCTCTCCGTGGGATCCGCCCTGGGGGTTCCGCTGGCCGCTCAGGCACGGGCCCTGGCCGACGTGGCGTCCGTGCCGGGCCGTTTCGAAAAGATCCCGGGTCCGGGTTTTTCGGTGATCGTCGATTATGCCCATACGGATGACGCCTTGCGGAATCTGCTCGAAAGCGCGCGGGAGGTCTGTCAGCAGAGGCTCATCACCATTTTCGGATGCGGCGGGGATCGGGACCGCGGCAAGCGGCCTCTCATGGGAGGCGTTGCCACGAAACTGTCCGACGTGGTCATAGTGACCTCGGACAACCCGCGCACCGAAGCGCCGGGCAAGATCATCGAAGAAATCCTCGCGGGCGTGGACCCGTCCAAGAGAAACCACGTCCAGTTTACGGAAGACAGGCGTGAGGCCATCCGGGCCGGGATTACCCAGGCCCGGGCGGGGGACCTCGTCGTCGTTGCCGGCAAAGGTCATGAGGACTACCAGATCCTCGGGGAAACGAGAATTCATTTTGATGACCGTGAAGAAGTACGAAAGTTCCTTGGCCTGCAACCGAGCGTGTCCTGATCCGTCTGCGGTGAGCCTGTCCGGATCTGACCGGTCTATAGTGAGTCCGGAACCGGACGGTGCAGAGAGGGAGTATCTGTTGCTGAGTACGGCCAACGTTCTGGATGCCACCGGCGGGGTGCTACTGATGGGAAACCCCGACCACGTCTTCACCGGCGTCGGGATCGACTCCCGCACCATCGGGCGGCGCGCACTTTTCGTGGCGCTTCGGGGTGAGCACTTTGACGGGCACGACTTCCTGGGCCAGGCCGTCGAGAAAGGCGCCGCCGGTCTGGTGATTCGGCAGGAGGACCCGGCCGCACAGCCGCTTTCCGGAGGCAATGGGGCGCGCGAACTCAGTGTGATTGCGGTCCCAGACACCCTACGGGCCCTGCAGGATCTGGCGGCTTTCCATCGCAGGAGGATGGACATCCCCGTGGTGGCGGTGACCGGAACCAACGGTAAGACCACCACCAAGGAGATGCTCTATGCCGTGTTGGCCGCGGGGCGACGGGTCTACCGTTCGCCGGGGAATCTGAACAACCATATCGGTGTGCCCCTCAGTCTGCTCGGCCTGCCCGAGGGATCGGAGGTGGCCGTCTTCGAGTTCGGCATGAGCGGGGCCGGGGAAATACGCAGACTCGCCGAGATTACGCAACCGACGGTGGCGGTCATTACCAATGTTTCCGAGGCCCATATGACGACGCTCAAAAGCCCTGACGCGGTGGCCCGTGCGAAGGGGGAGATTCTCGAGAGGCTGCCGGCCACGGGGTGGGCCGTACTGAACCGGGATGACCACCGGGTGTGGGCGCTTCGCAAGGGGGTACGTGCCAGGGTGCTGAGCTTTGGTCTGACCCCGGGCTGCAGCGTCACAGCCGATGAAATCGCCCTCGGGGAGAACGGCACCAATACCTTTCGTCTCTTGTCGGGCGGCCAATCGGTTCGGGTTCGTCTGCAGCGCCCCGGGCGGCATGAAGTGCTCAATGCCCTGGCCGCCGCCGCGGCGGCACAGGCTTTGGGCGTACCGCTGGCCGAGATGGCGACGGGACTGGCCGCGTGCCAGTATCCGGGCATGCGCTGGGAGATGGAAACCCTGCCGAACGGGGCCCATCTGATCAACGATGCCTACAATGCCAACCCGGCCTCCGTGAGGGCCGCCATCCGGACGGTGGAAGGCCTGGGCTCCGGCCGCAGGAACATAGCCGTGCTGGGAGACATGCTCGAACTCGGGGAGCTGAGTGACGCGCTGCACCAGGAGGTGGGGCGCGCGGCGGCCGCGGGCTCGTTCAGCCTCCTGGTGACGGTGGGGACGCACTCCCGTTGGACAGCTGCGGCCGCTGTGGCGGGGGGGATGGATCGGGCTGCCGTGATTCACTGTGACACCTGGGAACAGGCCGCCGCCGAACTCGCGGAGCGGGTCCGGGAGACGGACCGCATTTTGTTGAAGGCCTCACGGGGCATGGGGCTGGAGCGCATTGCGGACGCGCTCAGGAAACGGGGATAGCTGCCACGCCCATGGAAACGAGAGAAAGCCATGCTGTATCACCTGCTTTATCCGCTGCACGAGACGTACCAGGTGTTCAATGTGTTCCGCTACATTACCTTCCGCACGGTGGTGGCGGCGTTGACGGCCCTGCTGATCAGTCTGGTCATCGGACCCTTTCTCATCGAGCGGCTGCGGCAGTTCAAGGTGGGGGAGCGGATCCGGGAGCTCGGACCGCAGAATCATCACAAGAAATCCGGGACCCCCACCATGGGCGGACTGTTGATTCTGATCTCTGTCTCCGTATCGACGCTCCTCTGGGCGGATCTGACCAACAAGTTTGTCTGGCTCGTGCTCCTGGCGACCATGGGGTTCGGCTTGATTGGTTTTTTCGACGATTTTGTCAAACTCGCGCGGCCCAACTCCGAGGGGCTCCGACCCCGCAGCAAGTTCGGCCTCCAGCTTCTTCTCGGTTTTGTGATCGGGCTGACCCTGATCCTGAACCCATCGGATTCGATCACGACGTTGCTACCGCTGCCCTTTTTCAAGCGGGCCCTGCCGGACCTGGGTTGGTTCTATCTCCCTCTCGTGATGCTCGTGGTCGTCGGTACCTCCAATGCCGTCAACCTGACGGACGGGCTCGATGGGCTGGCCATCGGGCCGGTGATGATTGCGTCGCTGGTCTATGCCGTTATCGTTTATGCCACGGGGAATGTGAAATTCGCCAACTATCTCCAGATCTTGTATGTGAAGGGGGCCGGCGAGCTGACCCTGTTCTGCTTCGCCATGGTCGGTGCGAGCCTCGGTTTTCTCTGGTTCAATACTTATCCGGCCACCGTCTTCATGGGGGACATCGGTTCTCTGGCGCTGGGCGGTGCCCTCGGCACGGTGGCGGTGATCAGCAAGCATGAATTGCTTCTGATCCTGGTCGGCGGGATCTTCGTGATTGAGGCTCTGTCCGTCATTCTGCAGGTGGCCAGTTTCAAGCTGTTCGGCAAGCGGGTCTTTAGGATGGCGCCGATTCATCATCATTATGAACTCAAGGGGTGGGCTGAGCCGAAGATTATCGTACGCTTCTGGATCGTGTCGATTATCCTGGCGCTCATGGCCCTGGGGACGCTGAAACTCAGGTAGCGCGATCGTCTTGTCACGAGGCGCATGGAGGACCGGTCATCACGGTGCAAGCAAGGCATTGGCAATTGAGGCAGGCAGAGACGGACATGAACGTCAAGGGCAAAAAGGTGGTGATCGTCGGTCTGGCTCTTTCGGGGGTCGCCGCAGCCAATCGGTTGCAGCAGATGGGCGCCCGGGTCTTAGTGACGGACAGCAAAGGCCGCAAGGAACTGGCCGCGGCCATCGGGCAGCTGGCCCCGGGGATCCAGGTGGAGACGGGCGGGCATTCGGCGGAGACGATCGCCGATGCGGCGCTCATCGTGGTGAGCCCCGGCGTCCCGTTGGCCATTCGCCCGCTCCGGGAGGCCCGGCAGCGCGGTGCGCACGTGATCGCCGAGGTGGAATTGGGCTACCAACTCTGCCCCGGCAGATACCTCGCCGTCACCGGCACCAACGGCAAGTCGACCACCACTGCGCTCATCGGCGAGATGCTCCGTCACGCCGGGCAGGACGCAGCGGTCTGCGGCAACATCGGCATGCCCCTGACGGCCCTGGTGACGGACGATCCCGCCGAGCGAACCTTTGTGCTGGAGATGAGCAGCTTTCAGCTTGAGGGCATCGAGCATTTCCGGGCGCATGTGGCGGTGCTTCTGAATATCTCGCCCGACCACCTCGACCGCTATACAGGGATCGAGGCGTATGCCCGGGCCAAGGCGCGGATCTTCATGAATCAGACACGGGACGATTTTGCCGTGGTCAACCGGGACGATCCCTGGTGCACCGTATTGACTAAAAATCTGCGCGCCCGGGATGTTCCCATCAGCTTGTTGCGAAAGGTCGACGGTGGCGTCTATCTGGCGGGAGACCGGATCGTCTCTACCCTGCGCGGTCGGGCGGACGAACTTGTGGCGGTCCCGGAGATGGGGATCCAGGGGGTTCACAATATCGAAAACGCCATGGCCGCGGCCGCCGCGGCACTGGTCAGTGGCAGCGGCCTCGACGCGGTCCGCGCCGCACTGCGGGAATTCCGGGGCCTGCCGCACCGCATGGAGAGTGTGGGGGAGGTGAAGGGGGTCCGTTTCATCAACGATTCCAAGGGGACCAACATCGGGGCGGTCATTCGCTCCCTGCAGAGTCTGGACAGGCCGATCCACCTCATTGCGGGCGGTCGCAGCAAGGGGACCGGGTACCATCCGCTGCGGGAACTGGTGGTCGAGCGGGTCAAGACCCTCGTGCTCATCGGCGACGCAGCCCCCGAGATGGCGGAGGATCTGCGCGGCACGACGGAGATACGCCGCGCCGACACACTGGAGGAAGCCGTGCAGACGGCGTATGCGCAGGCAGGCCGGGGCGAGTTCGTGCTCCTCTCTCCCGGGTGTGCCAGCTTTGACATGTTCGAGAATTTTGAAGAACGGGGCCGCTGTTTCGCCGACGCGGTGCGGCGCCTGCAGGCGGACGAGGCCTGAGTTCTTCGATTCATAAGTTCGATTACGAACCTATGAACTCAGGACTTAATGCTGAGTGAGCGTTTGACTTGATCTTACTATAAAAAAATACGTCACCGTATTTGCGAATCGAAGCACTGAGGTATCGGAAATCATGAAGAAACCCTTCGACAAGATCATGCTGGCAAATGTGGTGATTCTCGCGGCCCTCGGGGTGGTCATGGTCTACGCCGCGAGTGCCTATACGGCCATGGACCGCTACCAGGACCCGATCTATTTCCTCAAGAAGGAGATCCTCTTTTTCGGCCTCGGCCTGGGGGGGATGACGGTGATGGCCAATATCAATTACAGCCATCTTCAGTGGTTTGTCTATCCCCTGCTGCTGCTCAGTCTCATCCTTATGATTCTGGTGCTGATTCCGGGGTTCGGCGTCGAGGCCGGTGGCGCCCGGCGCTGGCTGCGGGCGGGCAGATTGACGTTTCAGCCGTCCGAGCTGACCAAGATCGGGCTCATTGTCTACCTGGCCCATTCCCTGAAGAAGAAGGACGGTAGGCTGAGTGACTTTGTCTACGGGTTCATTCCCTATATTGTGATCCTGGGCGTCTTCTTCATGCTCATGATGCTCCAGCCCGATTTGGGCACGGCCGTAAGCCTGGCCGCGGTGGTGATGCTTATGCTCTTCATGGCGGGCTCCCCCGTGCACTATCTGGTGTCGCTCTTGCTGGTGTCGCTGCCCGTGCTCTACGTGCTGATCATGAGCGAGGAATACCGGCGTCAGCGAATCACGGCCTTTCTCGACCCGTGGAGCGACGCGTCGGGAAGCGGTTTTCAGATTATCCAGTCCTTTCTGGCGATCGGAAGTGGCGGACTGACAGGTGTCGGGCTGGGGGAAGGGCGGCAGGAACTGCTCTTTCTGCCTGCGCCGCACACCGATTTTATCTTCGCCGTGATCGGCGAACAGCTGGGCTTTATCGGTGCCGTGCTTGTGGTGGCGGCCTTCGTCCTCTTCTTTTTCAGGGGGATGCTGATTTCCGTGCGTTCCATCGACCCCTTCGGGCGCTACCTTGCCCTGGGGCTGACGGCGATGATTTCGGTCCAGGCGCTGATGAATTTCGGCGTGGTCGTTGGGCTGCTTCCCACGAAGGGGTTGCCGCTGCCCCTGATCAGCTACGGCGGGTCTTCGCTGGTCATGACCCTGCTGAGCGTGGGCATCCTGCTCAACATATCCAAGTGGAACCGGCCGACATGAGGGTTGTGCTGGCCGGCGGCGGAACGGGGGGCCATCTCTATCCGGGAATCGCCGTCGCCCGGGAAATCCTCCGGCGGGATGACGCGGCAGCCGTCCTTTTTGTGGGGACCGCGGCCGGACTGGAATCGCAGATCGTACCGAAAGAGGGGTTTGACTTGGCCACCATTCGAATGTCCGGATGGAAGGGTCTCTCGGGGGCATCCCGGCTGCGGGCCTTGCTCGCCTTGCCGGGAGCGGTGCGCCGCTCCCGAGAGATCCTCCGTGTGTTCGGCCCCGATGCCGTCATGGGCCTGGGCGGCTATGCCTCGGGTCCGGTGGTCCTGGCCGCGTGGCTTGCCCGGTGCCCTGCGGTGCTGCAGGAGCAGAACAGTATTCCCGGACTGACCAATCGTCTGCTGAGGCGGTTCGTGCGGCGGGTCTATACAGCCTATGAACACGCCGCGGGCTACTTCCCGGAGGGGCAAGTCCTGCGGACGGGAAATCCTCTGCGGGAAGGGCTCACGCCCGTGGACCGCCGGGCGGCGAGAGAGCATTTCGGTTTGAGCCCCGGGACGCCCACGGTCTTTGTCCTCGGCGGCAGCCGGGGTGCCGCCGCGATCAATCGCTTAGTGAGCCAACTGGTGGGGGCCCCGGGACTGATCGATTTGCCCGTGCAGTTTCTCCATCAGACGGGCGCGGCCGAGTTTGAAGCGGTCGAGCAGGTTTATGAAAAGGCCGGTATGCCGGCCGCAGTCCGTCCCTTTTTCGAAGAGATGGGGCTGGCCTACGGTGCAGCCGATCTGGCCGTCTCCCGGGCCGGTGCCGTGGTTCTGTCGGAGCTTTGCGCAACCGAGGTCCCGGCGCTGCTGATCCCCTTTCCTTTTGCCGCTGACGATCATCAGCGGCAGAACGCCCTGGTCATGGCGGAGGCCGGCGCCGCGGAAATCCTGGCGCAGAAGCATCTGGACGCCGTGACACTCTGGAGTCGGATCCGGACCCTTATGGAGACGCCCGATCGGCTCGCAGGGATGCGCGACGCGGCGCGGCGTCTGGCGCAACCGGATGCCGCTGCCCGGTTGGTGGACGATCTGGAGCGCCTGAAGGCGAGATACGGGAGCGCACACTAAGAGAACCCGCGCCGCACCGGCGCGGGCAGGCGGGAGAGCATGTACAAGAGAGCACAGAAAATCCATTTCGTGGGGATCGGCGGCGCCGGCATGAGCGGAATTGCGGAAGTGCTGATCAACCTGGGGCACCGGGTCAGCGGCTCCGACCTGAAGGCGTCGGCCGTGACCGATCGCCTCGAAGTGTTGGGCGCGGCGATCTATATCGGCCATTCTGAAAAGAACTTGCAGGACGTGGACGTCGTGGTCATCTCGTCCGCGGTGTCTCGGGAGAATGCCGAGGTGCGATCCGCGGAGGTGCGGTTCATTCCGGTCATTCCCCGGGCGGAGATGCTCGCGGAGCTCATGCGGATGAAGTACGGCGTGGCCGTGGCCGGAGCCCACGGTAAGACGACGACCACGTCCATGGTAGCGACGGTGCTCGGGCACGGAGGGATTGATCCGACCATCGTCATCGGCGGACGGCTCAACAGCATTGGCAGTAATGCCCGGCTGGGCCAGAGCGATTTTCTGGTGGCCGAGGCCGACGAGTCGGACGGATCCTTTCTGAAGCTCTCGCCCACCATTGCGGTGGTGACCAACATCGATGCCGAACATCTTGATTTCTACGGGAGCCTAGAGAAGATCAAGGAGACCTTTCTCGAGTTTATCAACAAAGTTCCCTTTTACGGGCTGTCCATTCTCTGCCTGGACCATCCCGACGTGCAGGCTCTCATCCCCGGTGTGCGCAAGCGGTTCTTCACATACGGCACGTCGGCCCAGGCCGATCTGCGGGCCTCCCGGCTCCGCCAGGAGGGCATGGTCAGCGAATTTGACGTGGCCC
>CALZGC010000173.1 GCA_945786985.1 uncultured Nitrospirota bacterium
CTTGCCCTGCTGGGTGCCAGTGGCATGCTCGGCACCGACCTGCGGGAGCGTTTGAAAGGGAGTTACCACTGTATCGCAGTCAAAGGCAGGCGCGATCTGGATATCGCGAACCGGGCCAAGGTCCTGCGCTGGATAGAGGAAGTGCGCCCTGAGATACTGATCAACACGGCGGCATACACCGATGTGGACGGCTGCGAAACGCACGGTGTGCGGGCCATGAGGGTCAACGGAGCCGCTCCGGGTTACCTCGCCGAGGCATGCGCACGGATCGGGGCGCTGATGGTTCAGGTCAGCACAGACTTCGTCTTCGATGGCGCCCGCGAGACCCCTTACGACGAAGAGGCCCCCGTAAACCCCCTATGTGTTTATGGGGCTTCCAAGCTTCTCGGAGAACAGGAGGTAGCCACGCACCTCGATCGATTTCTAATCGTGCGCGCGTCGTGGCTTTACGGCATTCACGGCAGGAACTTCGTGGAGGCTATCCTGTCGCAGGCGGAACGGGGGGCGTGCCTGCGTGTTGTACACGATCAGATCGGGTCACCGACGTACGTGCCGGATCTTTCGCAAGCAGTGATCCGGTTGCTGGAGATCGGGGCCACCGGGACGGTCCATGTAGCCAATACCGGGGCCTGTTCCTGGTTTGATTTTGCCAGGAAGATTCTGGAGTTGTCGGGTCATGGCACTGTTCCCATCGAGCCAATCACCTCGTCCGAACTGAACCGAGCTGCGTGCCGGCCGGTCTACTCTGCTCTTTCCTGCGAACGCTATTTGTCGCTTAGCGGGCGCACGATCCGCCCGTGGGATGAAGCCCTCCAGCGGTATCTGCAGGAGCGCCTCCGGAAGGTTACTGAAGATGCAGGATGCTGACGAATCCTATGCACTGCTACCGTTGGACTTGGAACATTTGTCCAAGGGGGCGCTGAGAGTTCTGGCCGCCGATCCGGAAGTGGATCGTTCGCTTCTGGAGCATATTCTGGTTCAGGAAAAGCATGACCCGGAGCTTATCCGCTGCCTGATCCGGAACCCGTCGCTTCCGGACGACGCCTTTGAGACAATAGGGCCCCATCTCACGGACGAGCTGCGGCAGGAGATTGCCGCCCGTGACAAAGTTTTGGCTCTCGTGGCGGATGGGTTAATGGACCCCACGAAAACACCTAAGGGCTCTGGGCCCCAGGGGTCGGCCGCTGCCGGGAAAAAGAATTTAGAGGCCCGGATCCAGGAAATGACGATCGTCGGCAAGATCGGGCTCGCCCTCAAAGGGCCCCGGGAGGCCCGGAATATCCTCATCCGCAACCCTGTCAAGGAGGTGGCGCTGACAGTGGTAAAGAACCCGAAACTCACCGACAGCGAGGTGGAGCTTTACGCAAGTTCCACTAATGTCTGCGAAGGTGTGCACCGGGAGATCGGGAAAAATAGGGAGTGGTGCAAGAACTATAATGTCGTCCGCTCTCTCGTCTTTAATCCCAAAACCCCGGTGGGGGTTTCTCTCGAAAAGATGCCCTTTATGAAGGAAAAGGACCTGCAGTTTCTCAGCAAGAGTCGAAATGTCCCCCATGCGGTCCGTGCCGCAGCCAAACGACTGGTGGCGAAGAAGACCCGGCCATGAGCGAAGGGGGCGTGCATTGATCTTCAGCGAATGGCTGTTTCAGAGCCGTCTTAAGAAAGCGCTGGATCTTCTAAACTGCGGCATGTTTGCTCCCGCAGCGGAGCGTCTGAGAGGCATCCTGCGCGCGCTGCGGGAAGGCGGTGAAGAGGGACAGCGGAAGGCGATCGTGTTTTATCTGGCCGAGTGCTACATGGCCATGGGGGACGAACGACTGGAGGAGGGCGACGCTGCGGGGGCGCTGGCCGACTATATGAAAGCCGCCGAACTGGGTGTGTCTTTTGCGGATCTTTTTTCCCGAATGGGGGAAGCTTCACTGCAATGCGGTGATCTCCGGCGCGCCCGGGATGGTTTTCTAAAAGCCCTTGCGTTAAACCCACGCTATCGGGACGCGCGATTGGCTCTCGCTGCTACCTACAGCCGGCAGGGTCTGTATGAGTCGGCCGTTCGGGAATACTCAGCGATGCGGGAGGCGGGGGAGCGCTGTGACATCGAAGGCTATGCGGACGCCATGGATCACTCCCGTCGGGGTGAATTCAAGACGGCGGCCCGGATACTCCGGGACCTTTTTGCGGAGAAGCCCGATCGTGCGAAAGCCTTGTACCGCGAGGGGGTACGGTTTTACCAGCAGAAAAGATACGCCGACGCGATCCGTTCTTTTCAGGAATTGCTGGTGGACCATCCGGGCTTTCCCGATGTCCTGAACTTACTCGGGGTGGCTTATTGCGGCGAAAAGGCTTATCCGGAAGCTGAGGCGGCATTCAAGCGAGCCATAGAGATCAATCCGGATTACATGGATCCGAGATTGAATCTTGCTTTTTTGCACAAAAAGTTGTATGTGGAGGAGGAAGCAGTCGCCGTATTTCGGGAAATTCTTGTTCGCGATCCCGGTAATGTCATCGCAATGGAAGGTCTGGACAAGCTGACGTCCGGGAAAGAATTGGTCCAGCCGTGATGGCGCACGGCTGATGGTTTCTATGATCTCCATCGCGGGCAGGCAGGATCCGGATTGTTCCATCACCGAGGAGGCAGTCGTATCCATGGGAGTCAGGGGATGGTAGAGAAGGATTACTACAGAATACTGGGTGTGTCCCCCTCTGCCACGCAGGAGGAGATCAAGAAGGCTTTCTTCAAGTTGGCGAAGAAGTATCATCCCGATAAGCATCAGGGCGATGATCAGAATGAGTACAAGGTTAAGTTCGCTGAGGTGAACGAAGCCTACAATGTTCTGAAGGATCAGACGGCCAAGGGGGAATACGATGCCGGTTTTCAGGATTTGTCCAAGGGGCGGAAAGGAACTTCCGACGACCGCTACCGGGCAGACGAACTCTATCATACGGCGTTGAAGGCCCTGAAGATCAAAGATTTCAACAGCGCCATCGATCTCCTGAAGGCGGCTTCCCGTATGGAGCCTGGTAAGGCTGAGTATTATTCCTATCTGGGGCTGGCCCTGTCCGAGAAGCCCCGGAGACTGCATGAGGCGCGCGAGATGTGCGAAAAGGCGGTGGAGATCGAGCCTTACGATGTGCAGAATTACGTCAATCTCGGGCTGGTTTACAAGAAGGCGGGGCTGCACATTCGGGCCCAGAAGCAGTTTCAGAAAGCGCTGCGCTGGGATCCCGACAACCCTGTGGCCCGGATGGAGTTGGGGCTGTCCGAGGACCGGGGATTTATAGAGCGAACCCGGGATTTCTTCCGGCGACTTACCTAGTGAGAAGTGTGAGTTTTTCCCGTTCCTTCTCTCCCCGCGTTTCATGTTTTGTCTCAGCCCGAAAACTCCTTGACAGTATCCCCGAGGTTACTTACCATGAATATTGTGGCATGCAATCGATAGACTCACAGGCACTTCGATCTAACGGACACCATTCAGGCTGTCCGGGGTCAGGTGCTGGTGGCACAATCGGGGGTCCTCTCGCTCAATCAAAGTTTCAAAGAAGCTCTCTAACAAGTTAACAAATAAAGGCATTTTGAGATTTAGTTGTTGACAGTTCTGTTGACGCGTGTTAATTTGACACTTAACAACCAAGAGAGATATTGCCTCAGGAAAAGGTTGCCAGATGATGCTCCTCGATGAACAGAAGCGGCTGACTCTCACCCCTCTTCAGGACACGAAGATACCTTAAGATTCATTACACGGAGGAGAACATGCTGTTCTCTAAGCCAAAACAAGTCGTTGGCCTGGACATCGGAACCAGTTCCATCAAGGCCTTTCAGTTCAAGGAATCGGGGGGTGGGTTTCAGCTGGTTCATGCTGACGTCCGCCCTCTGGATCCCGAGGTTATCGTGGATGGGACGGTGATGGACGCGGAGCGCGTGGTGTCCACCATTCGGGACATTTGTCGTGAGAACAAGATCAAGGTGAAGAATGTCGCCATCTCCGTTTCAGGGATCTCCGTGATCGTCAAGAAGATCAATTTGCCGGAGATGACAGAGGACGAACTCGACGAGTCCATTCAATGGGAGGCCGAGCAGTATATCCCGTTTGATATTGACGACGTCAATATCGACTACCAAATCCTGAAGCCCATTGGTGAAAACGGCAATCGGCAGATGGAAGTACTGCTGGTGGCGGTCAAGAAGGACAAAATCAACGAGTATACGGGCCTGGTGGAAGAAGCGGGCCTGACACCTGTCGTCGTCGATGTAGATGCTTTCGCGCTGGAGAACATGTACGAGATCAACTACGAACTCAACAGAAATGAAGCGGTTGCACTGATAGATATCGGAGCTGGCCTGATGAACATCAACGTGGTTCAGGATGGAATGTCCGCATTCACCCGGGATATTTCCATCGGGGGCAACCAGTTCTCTGAGGCCATCCAGAAGGAATTTGGTGTCAGCTTCGAAGATGCGGAGAGGCTGAAGCGCGGTGAAGATGTGGAGGGCGTCACCTTTGAAGAGGTGGTCCCCATACTGGAATCGGTCTCCAGTGATATCTCCTCGGAAATCCTACGCTCCTTCGATTTTTACCGCGCCACCTCGGCCAAGTCCAAGGATGCCATATCCCGGGTCATGATCTGTGGCGGATGTTCGAGAATGAAAGGCTTCCGTGATTACCTCGCGAAGAATCTCGGACTGGAGGTGGGTGTCATCAACCCCTTTCAGAATATCGAGATTCTCGAGGGTAGTTTCGATTTTGATTTTATCCAGGAAATTGCGCCGACCGCAGCAGTAGGCATCGGTCTGGCCCTGCGAAGAGTGGATGATAAATGATCAAAATAAACCTGTTGTCCAGAAAAGAGCGTCGGAAGAGCCGTGGGGTAAAGCAGGAGCTTATGCTCTCTGCCGTCCTTCTGCTGATCGTGGCCGTTGGCCTGGGGTTTCTGTGGTCCTGGCAGAATCGTAAAGTCGACAAGTTGACTCTCGAGCAGACGCAGAAGCAGCAGCAGTTGGATCAGCTGAAGAAGGTCGTTGCTGAAGTCGAGCAGTTCAAGAAGGACAGGGCGCTGTATGAACAGAAGATTGATATTATTGCGCAGCTGGAGGAGCAGCAAAGCGGACCGGTCCACCTACTGGATCAGTTGAGTCTAAACATCACAGACAATCTTTGGTTCAAGACGCTCTCTCTCAACGGAGACCAGCTTACTGTTGCGGGGGCTGCTTTTGCAAACATTTCCATTGTCGATTTTGTGAACAACCTCAAGCATTCTCCCCATTTCCAGAATGTGCAGCTGCAGGAATCTAAACTGGCTGGAGAGAAGGACGGGCGAGTGTATGTCTACACATTGAACTCCCAGGTAACGATGCCCAAGAAGTAACCTAATGCGCACCGGTAAGGTGTGAGGCTTTTTCACGAACTGCCGCTAGGACGGGGAACAGATGAATTTAGATGCGATTGATGCCATTCCTAAGAAGCAAAGGCTCATTATTCAGGTCATCATTTTCGTGGCGGTCATAGGTCTCTTTTTCTTTTATCCTTACCGCACCAGCTCCAAACAGATTCAGAAGCTGACAACGCAAATTGAGACGCTGGACCGCCAGATCGTTGTAAACAAGAGCCTGGCGGAGAAGAAGGATGAACTCCTGACCAAGAATGCTGAGCTGCAGGACAAGTTGCAGGAGGTGCAGCGAAAATTCCCCACCAGCAGTGAGGTCACGGACCTGTTGAAACAGGTCTCCGTATTGGGGCAGCAGTCGGGACTTGACTTCCGGCTTTGGAAACCCCGCAACAAAGTGAAGAGTGCTTCCAGTCTCTACTATGAGATACCGGTGGAGATCGAATTGACGGGGGGCTATCACGAAGTGGCCCTGTTCTTTGACCGGATAAGCAAGCTGTCCCGTATTGTGAACATCACCGATATCTCGATGGCGAAGGGCGGCAGGAAAACAGACATCACCACCAAGTGTGTGGCGAAGACGTTCAGTGCGCTGGATGAACAGAGCTCCGAGTTGGCTCAAAATAACAGCGGCCGATGAGAATGGATGATAGAGAGGGAAACATGCGGAACGAATTATACCTGTTGACGTTGCGGACAATTCAATTAGCGGCTTTTATGGGAGTGATTTGTACCTTTGGAACGGCTGCTTTTGGAGAGTCGGCCAAACCACCGTCGGCGGTTCTGAAGGCCGAGACGCAGGTTACTCCCGCCCAGGAAGAGGACACTCCAAAGGAGGAGTATACCTACATCCCAGGCGAACGTCGCGACCCTTTTGAGTCCCTCCTGTTTCGAGGGGAGGAAGCGGGAACCGCCGGAGATGAATTGACACCACTTCAGAAAGTGAATGTTGAAGACTTGAAGCTGGTAGGCATCGTAAAAAAGCCCGACGGCAATACGGCGTTGATTCAGACGCCCGATGGCAAGGGGTATTTCCTCATTAGGGGATTGCCGTTGGGTAAGAACGAAGGCGTGATCGCGAACATCATGGATGACAAAATGATCGTCAAAGAGAAAAAAAAGGATTTCCTGGGCCAAATTTCGGTCTCAGAGGTAGTTCTCGAGCTAAAAAAAGAGGAGGGACGTAGATGACCTTTCGTAGAAGACAGGTTTGCTTTTTCAGTTTCCTGGCCGCGGTCCTTCTGGCCCTCCCGTTGTCTTTTGCTTCAGCTGAGGACAAGATTGACACCCTGATTCAGTCTCTACAGAGTGAACGGAGCGCCGCTGTTCCCGCAGACACGTCGCTGGCGGCCCGGCCCGTGAGTGTCGTGGACATTCATTCGTCGCTCTCCAGAGCGATCGAAAGAAAGCAGTACACGGGCAAGAAGATATCGCTCGATCTTCAGGACGCGGATGTGGTTAACGTGCTGAGACTGCTTGCCGATATCGGGGGTGTGAACATTGTCTTTGGGGCCGATGTTACGGGAAAGGTGACCGTCAATCTGAAGAACATCCCCTGGGATCAAGCACTTGATATTGTCCTGATGACCAACGGACTGGACAAAGTCAGGATGGGGAATATTGTTCGTATTGCGCGGTCCGAGACGATTACGGAAGAAGCCAACAAGCGGCTCGCGGCCATGAAGGCCAGTGACAAGGTGGAGCCGCTGGTGACCAGGATCGTACCGGTCAATTATACGGACATCGTCACGGTGAAGGAGTCCGAGCTTGTCAAGAACATCCTGTCGGAGCGCGGCAAGATCGATATCGACGCCCGGACCAACACCCTCATTATCAACGATATCCAAAGGAGCGTTGATCAGATCGAGACACTGGTCAAGCGGCTGGATACCCGGATACCGCAGGTGCTGATTGAAGCCAGGATTGTGGAGGCCTCAGACGGATTTAGTCGGGAGCTTGGGATTCAGTGGGGGTTTGCGAGGCACAAAGACGCGGGCGATACATCTTCGAACCTTTTTGGGGGTAATACCGGCAGCGATGCCTTTTTCGGGCTAACGGACCCGGACACAGGGACCCCTGCCATCTCTGGGGGTGGGACTCTGCCTGTTGGATTCAATGTAAACCTCCCGGCTACAGGTCCCACTGGAACCCTCGGATTCAACTTGGGTCGGTTCCTTGGCGATAGCCTCTGGGTATTGGATGCACGGCTCTCGGTTGCACAGTCCAAGGATCTGGCCAAGGTGATCTCCTCGCCCCGGATCATGACTGTGGACAATCAGGAAGCCAATGTGGTTCAGGGGCAAGACATTCCCTATCTCTCCGTTTCACAGGACGGAACGCAGACGGAGTTCGTGGAGGCCAATCTTGAGCTCATTGTGACCCCTCATGTGACGGCGGAGAACACGATACTCCTCAATGTGGAAACCCACCGCGACTCGCCGACATTTCTGGGTGAGCTCGATCAGCCAGCCATCACCCGGAACACGGCGAAGACGACGGTCCTCCTGGCCGACGGGGAGACGACCGTGATCGGCGGGATCTACGTGATCGAGAAGAACGAGTCTACGGCCGGCGTCCCGTGGTTGATGGAGGTCCCCTACCTCGGCAAGCTATTCCGCCGCGACAAAATAGAAAACGAGAAGAGAGAACTGCTCGTATTCTTGACCCCGAAAATTATCCGTTGACGACGTCGACGTTCCGCCGCCCCGCTTCCGCGGGGCGGCTTTTTTCTCCCCAATCTTCTGTTTACTTACACCTGCATTTATACTAAACTCCAACAGCGCAAACCGCAACGGCACGTCTTATCAACGGCACGGATGACCGTCCTGTTCTGGACGGCAACCGACAAAAGCCCGTCCGAGGCGAGGCACCGCTGGAGCAATTCGCGCGGATTGGTTTCTCGGCACGGACCATAGGTCTCGGGCGCAGGTGTGCCGCTTTGTTGCCGATAACATGCAGAGGATTTCTTGCCAGTGGAAAAGCTGCGGGTTGATCTTGGCAGGCGGAGTTATGACATCGTCATCGGCGCCGGGGCTCTGGATCGCGTCGGCGAGGACGTGCGTTCCATGGGGGTTGGCAGCCGGGTTACGGTGGTGACCAATGCCGTCGTGCGGCCGCTGTATGGGGATCGTATCGAGGCGTTACTGGCTCGAAGTGGGTTCCGAGTGCGGGTTGTCGAGATCCCTGACGGGGAAGTACATAAGTCTCTTGGGACGGCCGAAGGTCTTTATGACGAGCTGATCGATTTTAGGATGGATCGTACTTGTGCCGTCGTGGCTTTGGGCGGGGGAGTCATCGGAGACCTGGCCGGTTTTGTGGCGAGCACCTATCTGCGGGGCGTTCCTTTTGTGAACGTTCCGACGACACTGCTGGCCCAGGTGGACAGTGCCGTGGGGGGCAAGACGGGCGTGGACCACCCCAAGGGGAAGAATCTGATCGGCGCCTTCTATCAACCGAGACGGGTTCTCTGCGATCTTGACGTGCTGCGGACCTTGCCGAAGCGGGAGCTGATGGCGGGTATGGCGGAGGTTGTCAAATACGGGGTGATTCTCGATGCCAACTTCTTCTCCTTTGTCGAATCCCGTATCGACGAGATCCTAAACCTGGACGCTGCCGCCATGGCAGAGGTGGTACGCTCCTCCTGCGAAGCCAAGGCCTCGGTGGTGGAACGGGATGAGTTGGAGTCCGGACAGCGAGCCATTCTCAACTTCGGCCACACCCTGGGCCATGCCATAGAGGCCCTGACGGGGTACTCCCGATTCATTCACGGGGAGGCTGTAGCCATCGGGATGGTTGCGGCCGCCCGGATCGCCGGTGCGATGGGATTATGTCGGGACGGCGACGTTCAGCGTCTGACGGCGCTACTGGAGCGAATCGGTCTTCCCACCCGCCCCCCGGACCTGGAAGTCGAGGCCGTCCTCGATTGCATGATCCACGACAAGAAGGTTCAGGACGGACGGATGCGCTTCATTCTTCCTGAACGGATCGGGCACGTCGTGATTCGCGACGACGTCGATCCGGCCGTTATCAGCAGCATGCTCCGGCCGCCTCAGTAGATCGCCCAATCGGCCGGCTCTGCCGCCGCTCGAATGACGCAGTCCTATCTGTCCGGGATGGGGCCGCCATGAGTCGCGGTATTAGTTCCTCTTCTTGAGAACAATTCGGATTGGCACCTTCGGTAGGTGGAGCTCTTCCCGGAAACGGTTGATCAGGAACCGACGATAGGAGAAATGCACACCCTTCGGTTCATTGACGAAGAGTAGAAACGTGGGCGGAACCGTGCCCCCCTGGGTTCCGTAGAAGAACTTAATGCGCCGCCCTCGGAAGATGGACGGTTCATGCTGGGAGACGGCTTTTCTCAGGGCCTGGTTCACTGCTGACGTGGAACTCCGCAGCCTCGATGTGGACGCGAGTTCCATTGCAAGCGGAAGGATGGCTCCGAGACCCTTTCCGGTGAGAGCTGATATGAAAAGCGACGGTGCGTAGTCCATGAATTTCAGGTGCTGCTTTAGTTCGCTATCGAACTTGCGGCGGTTTGACCCCCGCGGCATGGCGTCCCACTTGTTGATCAGGAGAATGGAGGCGCGGCCCGCCTCGTGGACCAGTCCCGCTATTCTTGCATCCTGCTCTGTGATTCCTTCCGTGGCGTCGATGAGAACCAGGCAGATGTCTGAGCGGTCGATGCTTTGAAAGGCTTTGATGACACTGACAGTTTCGATTCTGTCGGTGATCTTTGACTTGCGCCGAATGCCCGCCGTATCGATCAGGATAAAGTCATGACCGTCCCAGGTAAAGGGAGTATCGATGGTATCTCGCGTCGTGCCCGGTGTCTGACTTGCAATCAATCTCTTTTCGCCGATGAGGGCATTGATGAGTGTGGATTTCCCCGCGTTCGGTTTGCCCAGCACGCTGACGTGCGTGGCCTCAGAAACGGGGGCGGGTTCCGTCGAGGGTAGGAGCTGCACAACCGCGTGCATCAAATCGTCGATACCCCTGCCGTGTTCTGCAGAAATCGTGAAGAGATGTTCTGCACCGAGTTCATAAAAATCGCAGACCCCTTCTTCCTGTTTGCTGCCATCCACCTTGTTGATGACATGATAGACCGGTTTGCTCGTTTTGCGCAGGAAGCGGTCGATTTCACGATCCACCGGCGCCAGCCCATCGATTGCATCCAGGACAAAGAGGACGGCATCGGCTTCTTCCAGAGCGACACGGACCTGTAAGATGATCTGCTCCATGAGCGGGTCGGCGGAGGCCACGTGAAAACCTCCTGTGTCCACGAGAAGGAAACGCCGGTCATCATATTCGGCCGTTGCATAGTTCCGGTCTCTCGTGACGCCCGGGAGATTTCCCACGAGGGCCCTGCGCTGTCCGATGAGGCGGTTGAAGAGCCTCGATTTCCCGACGTTTGGGCGCCCGACGATGGCAACCACGGGATGTGTCATGACTGTTGCTCTTCTGTTCAGTGGTCTTTAACGTAGTGCGGTTCTCCGCACACCCGCCTCAGAAATAGCATATCTCAGCGGTTTCCTACAAGCGCCTTCTGTGAGTTCCTCGGTGGTTACGGAGTTCCCGGAGTCCGCGCGGGCGGCTTTCCCCGGATGGCGACGCGAGAGCCTGACGACAGGCAACGCGAGGACTACCCCTGTCGTGTACACAAAAACAGAAAGAAATCATGAGGTTAAGGATGGGTGCGCTTGCCGCCCGATGGCTTTTTTGCCTTGACACCTGGCGGGGCTAATTGCTAAGTTATCTCACTCGGATGGCGTCAGCATTTCCCACCGTATTACACTCGGGGCTTGTGGGGGGCCCCGTTGGCATTCCAGGGTGCAAGGTGGGAAAGCGCTGAATATTTCAGGGAAATTCGCGCTGAGCGGTGTTGCCGGGTATGTTGACTTATGCGCTGCAATAAGGGTAAAATACATTAAGCCGGGCGTTTTTTCTTGGGGGAAAGGTGCACCTTTGGTCTTCGCCGTCCCGGTTCACGGGAGAGTGAGGAATTCCTGCACGAGGCGATGAGCATCCTGCCTTTGCCGCAGAGACAGCCGGTCCTCGTCGCAGATAGAAAAGGTCACGAACCGGGCACCTCGGTCTCCCAGACATCCGATCAATCAAATATGTGGCGGTGGAGTATGGAACTGAATCAGAGAGCGCAGAGAGTATTATCGACGCTGATACAGATCTATATTCGTACAGGCGAACCGGTATCTTCGCGGGCGGTTGTGAAGACATCCATGCCCCATCTCAGCGCGGCTACAGTGCGCAATATTCTGGCCGACCTGGACGAATTGGGGTACGTGACCCAACCCCACACGTCAGCCGGCAGAATTCCCACTGATCGGGGGTATCGGCTTTACGTGGATTCTCTCCTAAAAGGAAAGCGACTTTCCGTTGCCGGCCTTCAACGGATCGCCCGCACTTACCCGCAGGGGAAGGCCGCTGGAGAGGTTGGGTGCCTTCTCAGGGAGACTTCAAAGATTTTGTCGCAGGCGTCCCACTATGTGGGGCTTGTCATGGGCCCGCGGGTGTCGAGCGTGTGCTACAACCATATGGAATTTATACGGATCACCGAGACGCAGGTTCTCGTCATTCTGGTCTCCAAATCGGGGATTGTTCATACCCGCACGATTGATGCCGCCCGGGAACTGTTACAGGAGGAACTCGATGAGCTGACCGCCTGTGTGAATGAGGAGCTTTGCGGGATCACCCTCGAAGAGGTCCGCAAGCGGGTGGTTCGGAAATCGAAAGCCGCTGTGCGTCTGTATCGGGAGCTTCTCAACAAGGTTTTCGCCTTCAATGAAGTCTCTGAAGCGGATCTCGCCGATAGTCAAGTCTATCTGGACGGGACGGCCAACATCCTCAGCTATCCGGACATCGCCCAGGACCTGGAGCGGATGAAGCGGATCTTTGCTACATTGGAGAGACAATCCACCCTGGTGCAACTGCTGGACAGAAGCATGCACAGTGAAGGCGTTCTCGTTTTTATCGGCTCGGAAAATCCCATGCGAATGCTGGAGGACTGCAGCCTTGTGACCGCCAATTACAAATGCGACAACCGGGTGGTTGGGACCCTCGGGATCATCGGACCGAAGCGCATGGACTATTCCAGGGTGATCCCGATTGTGGATTACACTTCCAAGCTTCTCAGTCGATCCATCAACGGCTGAATTCAGGGAAGGGGAGAGAAGAGAACAAGATGGCAGACGAATTGGGACGAAATGAAGAGGAGGAGGGCTCCGAGGTCGAGTCCGAAGAGCGCGGTCTGGGGGACAGTTGTGAGCCTGAGCGAGCCGGCGGCTATGAGTCGGCCGACGAGCCTTCGGCTGGGCAGGAGGCGGCTCAGCGGACAGAGGCGGGGGACTCCGGCGCCGCGCCGGGAAGCGAGCTTCTACAATATCGGCGAGAGGCGCAGGAGAACTACGATCGTTTTGTGCGCGTCTATGCCGAATTCGAGAATTACAAGAAACGGGCAGTCAAGGACAAAACGGAATTCATCAAATATGCCAACGAGGGGTTGGTGAAGGCCCTTCTCGGCGTGATCGATAACCTCGAGCGCGCCGTCGATGAATCGAAGAAGAATGCCCACGCAGAAGAATTGGTCGAGGGGGTGGAGATGGTCCTGAACCAGTTCAAGGATATATTGGGTAAACACGGGGTGCGGGAAGTCCAGGCCCAGGGAGCACCCTTCGATCCGAACCTTCACGAGGCGATGATGCACGAAGACTCGGAGGAGCATGACGACAACACGGTCATCGAAGAATTTCAGAGAGGCTATATCTTGAACGATCGACTGCTTCGGCCGGCGTTAGTAAAGGTTTCCAGGAAAGTCGACAAGAAGGCGGATGTGGGGCTGTCAGAAGAGAAATAACTTCGTTCAGCGCATCCGCCACTGCAGTCTTGAAAGGTGAGAGGAGTTTCCGTTATGGGAAAAGTCATCGGGATTGATCTCGGGACCACGAATTCCTGTGTTGCTGTCATGGAGGGGGGGGAGCCAAAGGTTATTGAGAACGCGGAAGGGAATCGTACCACGCCCTCCATGGTTGCCTTTGCGGAAAGTGGCGAACGCCTCGTGGGGCAGGTTGCCAAACGTCAGGCGGTCACCAATCCCGAGAATACGGTCTTTTCCGTGAAACGCTTCCTCGGGCGTAAGTTCCGATCGCTGGAAGTTCAGAAGTCCATGGAGGATCTCCCCTTTGCGCTGAAGGAGGCGCCCAACGGGGATGTGCTCGTTTCCATACGGGGTAAGGACTACAGCCCGCCGGAAATCGCCGCGATGATCCTGCAGAAGATGAAACAGACCGCCGAGGATTATTTCGGCGAAGAGATCACGGAAGTGGTCATTACCGTACCGGCCTACTTCAATGACAGTCAGCGCCAAGCGACTAAAGATGCCGGCCGAATCGCAGGGCTGGAAGTGCTGCGTATCATCAATGAACCAACAGCGGCCTCCCTGGCTTACGGTACGGAAAAGAAGCGGGATGAACTGATCGCCGTCTATGATCTGGGGGGCGGCACCTTTGACATTTCCATCCTGGAAATGGGGGAGGGTGTCTTTGAGGTTAAATCGACCAATGGCGACACCTTTCTCGGTGGCGAGGATTTTGATTTGAGGATCATCGATTACCTCGCGGCGGAATTCAAAAAGGACCAGGGGATTGACCTGCGGCGGGACAAGATGGCGCTGCAGCGCCTCAAGGAGGGGGCGGAGAAGGCGAAGATCGAGCTTTCCGCCACCGTGGAAACCGAGATTAATCTCCCCTTCATTACGGCCGATACCACCGGTCCCAAGCACCTCAATATCAAGCTGACCCGGGCCAAACTGGAAGACTTGGTGAGGGAATTGGTGGAGCGCACGGAGGCACCCTGCCGACAGGCTCTGGAGGATGCGGGGCTCACCGCTGATGCTGTTGATGAGGTCATCCTGGTGGGCGGCCAGACGCGCATGCCTCTGGTGCAGACGACTGCAGAGAGGATCTTTGGCAAGAAGCCCCGCAAGGGTGTCAACCCCGACGAAGTGGTCTCCATGGGGGCTGCCATTCAGGGAGGGGTTCTCAAAGGGGAACTGGCGGATGTCCTTCTTCTGGATGTTACGCCCCTGTCTCTGGGCATCGAAACCGTCGGCGGGGTGTTCACCAGGCTCATTGAACGCAACACGACGATTCCGACCCGCAAGAGTCAAGTGTTCTCGACGGCAGCGGATAACCAGCCCGCTGTGAGTGTGCACGTTCTTCAGGGGGAACGGGAAATGGCCGCCGACAACAAGTCGTTGGGCCGATTCGAACTCGTCGGGATTCCACCGGCGCCGCGGGGTGTTCCCAAGATCGAGGTGACCTTCGACATCGATGCCAACGGCATCGTTCATGTTTCGGCAAAAGATCAGGGAACCGGTAAGGAGCAGTCCATCAAGATTGTCGCCTCCAGCGGGTTGTCCGAGGAGGAAATTCAGCGGATGGTTCAGGATTCAGAGCAGCATGGAGAAGAGGACCGGAAGCAAAAAGAACTTGCGGAAGCCCGCCATGCCTGCGACTCTCTTATTTATTCAACTGCTAACACTATGAGAGAATTTCGCGAGAAGATTGAACTGCCCGAGCGGGCCGCCATCGAGAAAGCGCTCGATCGCGCGCGGCAGGCTGTTGCTGGCTCGGATCTTGCTGAGATTCGCCAAGCGAACCATGAGTTGAGCGCGAAAACCTACAAGTTTGCCGAGCAGCTCTACCGGGAGCCCGGTTCGGATACAAAGTCGGAGTTCGGGGCCGCGGGGGATCCCAACCCGGCGAGGAACCGCAGGTAGTCCAATCTGAAACGCAGCGCTCGCAAACTGTGGACCTCGCGGCGTGTCTAGCAAATGGTTTATGGCGTTGAAAAGAGATTATTACGAGATTCTGGAAGTCAATCCGAATGCCTCCGATGTGGAGATCAAAAAAGCCTATCGGCGACTTGCCTTGAAATTCCACCCAGACAGAAATCCCGATGACCGAGAATCAGAAGGCCGGTTCAAGGAGATCAGTGAAGCCTATGAGGTGCTCTCCGATCCCCAGAAGAAGGCCACCTACGACCAATTCGGTCATACCGTGGGGGCCGAGGGCTTTGGTGGATTTCACACGGAAGGGTTTGGCGGCTTCGGCGACATCTTCGGCGACATCTTCAGCGACTTCTTCGGTGGGAGTGCCCAGCCCCGGGCACGACGCGCCCAGCGGGGCGCCGATCTTCGCTATACCCTGGAGATAGGGTTCGAACAGGCTGCCACGGGACTGGAGACGCAGGTTGAAATTCCGAGAATGGAGACCTGTGGGGAGTGCCGAGGGCGGCGCACCGAGGGGGGCCGTTCCCCGGAGACGTGTGGTACCTGCGGTGGGAGTGGTCAGGTACGCTATCAGCAGGGTTTCTTCAGCATCAGCCGTCCCTGCGGTCAATGCAAGGGCGAGGGGGTGATTATCACCCACCCCTGCAGAAGGTGCGGCGGCACCGGGCAAAACAAAGTGAGCCGAATGATCTCGGTCAAGATCCCCCCCGGTGTCGAAACGGGGACGCGCCTCCGTTTGAGCGGAGAAGGGGAAGCCGGACGGAGCAATGGCCCCCGGGGCGACCTCTACGTGGTCATTCGTGTCCGGGATCACGAATTCTTCACCCGGGAGGGGAGCCATATTCTCTGTAAGGTTCCGATCAGCTTTACGCAGGCCGCCCTGGGTGCCAAGGTGGAGGTGCCGACGCTCACGGGAAAAGAGGCGGTCGAGATCAAGCCCGGAACACAGAGCGGAGCGGTCCAAATCCTGCGGGGCCAGGGGATCCCCCATCTGCAGGGAAGTGGCAGCGGGGATCAGGTCCTCGTCATTGAGGTTGAGACTCCCACCCGACTCAATGCCAGACAGAAGGAACTCCTCGAAGAATTTGCCCGCATCGGCGGCGAAGATGTTCATCCTCTCAGCAAGAGCTTCCTGGAAAAGGTGAAGGGGCTTTTCGAGTAGCCGGCGCTTCGGGCCGCGAGGGTTCCCGGGGCTGAGGGATCAGCAATGAGGGTCGGCAGAGGCCGCCGGACGGTGTGGTTCAGTGGGCTATTTCTTCGTAGATGCGGGCAGGGTTCAAGGTGATGCGCTCCTTCTGGGCAGGGAGGACGGCCGTCATGTCCGACACGTTCTCCGCATGAAGGCGGGGGACAACCTCCTGGTCTCCGATGGCTCCCGGTATCTCTACGACGTCGAAATCAAGGGATATCCCGGGGGGGAGGTGTTGTGCACCATCGTGAAGCAGCGCCCCCTCCCGCTGCGCGCCGGTCCTCGGATCACGCTGTTTCAGTCGGTTCCCAAGGGGGCCAGAATGGACTGGCTCGTGCAGAAGGTCTCGGAACTGGGGGTCCACGAAATTGTGCCTGTCTACATGGAACGGTCGGTCCGGACCTTCTCCGAGGCCCAGGCACTCCGGCGGCAGGATCGATGGCAGCGGATCGCTGTGCAGGCGGCGAAGCAGTCGGATCGTGTGGACTATCCCCATGTCGGCAGGCCACGCCCGCTCCCCGAAGCCCTGGACCATCGGGCGGACGCTTCCCTGTCTCTTTATTTTGACGAAAAGGAAGGAGACCGCTTCCTGAAGGAAATTCGTTGCGCTGTGCCGAAACCCGAGGGCATCCGCCTGGCGGTGGGGCCGGAGGGCGGCCTGTCGGCTGAAGACCGGTTGGTTCTTGGGGGTGCCCGCTTCGTGCCCGTCTCCCTGGGAAAGCGCGTCCTGCGCACGGAGACGGCTGGGATGGTTGCGGTGGCGCTGGTCCAATACGAATGGGACACCGTGCAGGCGGCAAACGCGGGCCGGGACTCATGAAAAGCTTTTCGTTCAAGGTACTTTACATCAGCATTTTTGCACCCTCCATCCTTTATGTGTTGAGCCTTCCCTATCTGGAGATGTACCTGCAGCATCGTTTGGCGCACACCCTTCGGCAGGGCCTGGTTCAACACGACTTCGAGTTGCTCCAGGGCCAGGTCAGTCTCTACGACGAGGTCAGCCGGAACGTATCGGAAATACTCCGGCGGAGCCCGGCCGTCCGGTTCGGTGCCGAGGTCGGGGTTCGTGTGACCGACGCGTATGAGAACGTTGTCTACCCCCATTACGAACACCTCCTGTCGCCATGGCAAGACGGCCATCGCACGGCCCGGCGTCCAGGAGCGCTCTTCGACGAGCTCGGGCACGCACTGGTGGATCCGGCGGCCAAGGGGGTGGAGTCCTTTCTGCAGGCCTACTCCGACTATATGCGCGGTATGAAGGTAACCGTTCAGGCGAAGATCTCGGTTACATCGTGGCTTGGCAGCGGGCTGCTGCTTCTCTTCATATTAATGACGGTGGTCTTCCTCTATCTCTATTATCAACGTTCCAGTGTTCTGGAGGAAAAGAGGATTCGGCAGATCACCGAAGAGCTGGAAACGGAGAAACGGACGGCGTCCCACGTTGAGGCGGAGCTTGAGGCGGCCAAAGCGCAGTTGGCCAGCGTGCGGAGTCAGGAAGAAGAGTGGCTTCGGGAGGTGGACCGCCTCGAGCGCGAGAAGGGAACCCTGGAGGAGGAGCTCCTGGACAGCCTGGAACGAAGCGAGGAGCAGCAGGAGCGAATCGACGTCCTGCAGGAGAAGATGGTCCGTACAGGGGAACGCAAAGGGAGGGCCGCCAAAGCAGAGAACGTCATGGCGGCGCGCTTCGAGCGGCTTTACCGAAATCTGGAGTTCGACCGGAAGGCCCTCGGCGATCTTGTCCGGCTCGGTGACGAAAAGGCGAAGCTCCAGGCGGAGGAGACTCTCAAGCGCCTCAACGACGGCCATTCGAACCTCAAGGTCAGACGGAAGATTTCGGGTGTGGAAAAGTGCGACGCCTATGAGCTCGGATTCGGCGCATCGGGACGCATCTACTACTACCCGTCTGCCGCGCGCCGCTACCGGGTATTGAGAATTGGCACCAAGGCCAGCCAGAGCAAGGATCTGGCTTATCTGCAGGGACGGACGCGATCCTAGCCCGGCGCCTGCGCTGCGACCGGCAGTTGAGCTCGCCCTCCCTGAGTGCCGTGCGAATCCGTGCCCCCGACGACACCCCCACGGGAGGAGGGTTGCCATGACAAAGGCCATTCTGTCGCTGGACCAGGGAACCACCAGCTCCCGAGCCATTCTCTTTGACCGGGAGGGTCGCATCCTCGCCACCTCCCAGAAGGAGTTCCGGCAGATCTATCCCCAGCCCGGCTGGGTGGAGCACGACCCCCTCGAGATCTGGGCCACCCAACTCCATGTGGCGCAGGACGTTCTCCGCCAGGCCGCCCTGTCCCCCCGTGAGATCGCTGCGGTCGGCATCACCAATCAACGCGAAACGACCATCATCTGGGACCGAAAGACCGGGAAACCCGTATACAACGCGATCGTGTGGCAGTGTCGCAGAACGGCCCCGGAGTGCGAAAGACTCAAGCGGAACGGCTGGGAGGCGCGCGTCCAGTCCAAAACGGGCCTCGTTATTGATGCCTATTTTTCTGCAACCAAGATTCAGTGGATCCTCGAGCAGGTGCCGGGCGCGAGAGCGAAGGCTGAGAGGGGCGAGCTCTGTTTCGGGACGATCGATGCCTACCTGATCTATCAGTTGACCGGCGGGGCGGTTTACGCCACGGACTGCTCCAATGCGTCACGTACAATGTTGTTCAACATCCATGAACAGGTGTGGGATTCGGAGATCCTCGATGCGTTGGGAATCCCCCGGGCGATGCTGCCCGAGGTGCGGCCTTCCAGCGGTGACTTCGGCTGGACCCGGCCCGATCTCTTCGACGGCGTATCGATCCCGATCACCGGTGTCGCGGGGGATCAGCAGGCCGCGCTCTTCGGCCAAGCTTGCTTCCGCCGGGGGATGGTGAAGAACACCTATGGGACCGGCTGCTTCATGGTCATGAATACCGGGGAGAGCCCCGTTTCCTCCGGAAAGGGATTGCTGAGTTCCGTGGCGTGGGGGCTGGACGGCAAGGTCGTTTATGCCCTGGAGGGGAGCATTTTTATCGCCGGGGCCGCGGTGCAGTGGCTGCGGGATGAGCTGCAGTTTTTTGAGGCGGCCGCGCAGAGCGAGGAAATCGCGGCCAGTATCCCAGACACCGGCGGTGTCTATGTGGTGCCTGCTTTTGTCGGTCTCGGAGCCCCTCACTGGGATATGTACGCTCGGGGGACGATCGTGGGACTGACCCGGGGGAGCGGCCGGGCCCAAATCACCCGGGCGACCCTTGAGGCGATTGCCTACCAGACTCTGGATGTGCTGGATGTCATGACGCAGGAGGCAGGTATTTCCGTGGAGAGCCTCCGGGTGGACGGCGGCGCGGTGGGCAATCGTTTCCTCATGCAGTTTCAGTGCGACATCTTGAACGTATCGGTGGAGCGGCCGCAGGTACAGGAGACCACTGCGCTGGGGGCGGCCTTTCTTGCGGGGCTGGCCGTCGGCTTTTGGGCGGACCTGGAGGAGATTGGACAGATCTGGAAGCTGGAGGAGCGGTTCCTGCCTGCCATGGACTCGCCCCGAAGGGAAGCACTCTGCGCCGGATGGCAGAAGGCGGTCCGGAGTGCTTTGGGATGGAACCGGCGGTGAAGCCTTTTCTGGTGATCGCGCATCGCGGCGCTTCGGGCGCGGCACCGGAAAACACGCAGGCGTCCCTTCGCCTGGCCATGGACCTTCATGCGGACATGATTGAAGTCGATGTCCGTTTGAGCCGGGATGGAGTGCCCATTCTCTCCCATGACGCCACGCTGGCGCGATGCACAGGGCATAAAATACCCGTCGACTCCCTCACCCTCGAAGAGCTGAGACGCTACGATTTCGGCGGCTGGTTTTCCAGCGAATTCATCGGCGAGCCGATTCCGACTCTGGAGGAGGCGCTCCACCTTGTGCGCGCAAGAGTCCCACTGAATATTGAAATCAAGACCGACGGGGCGGTCTCCGGGGAAACGGAAGAACGGGTCGTCGAATTGGTTGCCCGTATGGGGGTCGAAAATCAGGTGCTCGTTTCAAGCTTCGATGAGCGGGCGCTGCAGTCCGTGCGTCGCGCTTTGCCGAGAGTCAAGCTCGGTGTCCTCTACGACGGCCGCGGCGACTGGCAGGCGTTCCTGCGGCGCGCCGAACTGCTAAAGGCCGCCGCTTTTCATCCCGAGGAACGTTCCGTCACGTCCGAGATGGTCCGCACTTTTCACCGCAGCCGTATCCGGGTCTTTCCCTATGTGGTGGACGCTCCGGAACGGGCAGCGGAGTTCAGGCAGTGGCAGGTGGACGGGGTCTTTACCAATTACCCCGGGAGGTTTCACAACACTTCCGCGTGACGGGACCACTGCGCAACGCTGTCACGCTGTCACCTCCCTTATGGCCTTTGCTGTGATGGCGACCATCCGACTCAGATCGTCCCTTTCGGTACAGAGCGGCGGCATCAGAACGATGACGTCACCCAGGGGGCGAATGAGCAATCCCCTCTCCCGGGCCCCCAGAATCACTCGGTGTCCGATCCTCTCTGCCGGCGGATAGGGCTCTTTGGTGGCCTTATTCCGCACCAGTTCGATGCCGACCATAAAACCCTTCTGCCGCACGTCTCCCACCTTTGGATCGTCGCGCAGGGGCGCAAGCGCTCGGGAGAAGTGCCGAATCCGCCCGGACAAGCCGGAGAGGACCTCCAACGGGTCGAAGAGGGAGAGGTTGGCCAGGGCCGCTGCGCAGGCCAGGGGGTTTCCTGTGTAGGTATGTCCGTGGAAGAAGGTCTTGAATGCCTCGTAAGCGCCGAGAAAAGCGTCGTAGATGATTTCCGTGGCCAGTGTGGCCGCCAGCGGAAGGGTTCCCCCGGTTAGGCCTTTGGCGAGACAGAGCAGGTCCGGACGGACCCCTTCCTGCTCGCAGGCAAAGAGGGTTCCCGTCCGTCCGAATCCAGTGGCCACCTCATCGGCGATCATCAGGAGGTTATAGCGGGTGCAGATCTCCCGCACGCGGGCCAGATAGCCTTCGGGTGCCACCAGCATACCGGCCGCCCCCTGGACCAGCGGCTCAACAATCAACGCGGCCGCCGTCTCCTGTGCTCCCCGAACGATCTCTTCCAACGCGTCCGCACAGGCCATCCCGCATCCCGGGTATTCAGCCTCCAGGGGACAGCGGTAGCAATAGGGGGCCGGTGCAAAGGTGCAATCAAAGAGCAGCGGCTCAAAGGTTTTATGGAAAAGAGAAATGCCGCCGACGCTGACCGATCCGATTGTGTCTCCATGGTAGGCATGGGTTAAAGATATGAACCGGGTTTTGCCTGTGCCGCCCCTGTGGCGGTGGTACTGAAAAGCCATCTTCAAGGCAATCTCAACAGCGGTGGACCCATTGTCCGAATAAAAGACCTTCTCCAGGCCCGCTGGGGTGATCTCAACGAGCTGTCGGGCCAATTTTATGGCTGGCACGTTCGACAGCCCCAGCAGTGTGGTGTGGGAGACGCGGTCCACCTGCGCCTTGATGGCCTCGTCGATTTCACGCTTGCCGTGGCCGTGCACGTTGACCCAAAGAGACGAAACGCCGTCCATGTATCGCCTGCCGTGAATGTCGATGAGATGGATCCCCTCAGCCCGTTCAATGATGACAGGGCCCTCCTGCCGGTACTCCTGCATCTGGGTGAAGGGGTGCCAGATGTGCCGGGCGTCGTCGCTCATCAGTTGTGTTAATCTGTCTGCGCCCTTGCTCATGATTTCTAGCCTGCTCTCGTTGTCGATCCTTCGGCGGGCCACTGTCCGAAAGGGCCTGTCCGGTCATGAAAATTTGATAGGAACGGAGCTCTATGTTAAAATAAAAGTACTTCAACCGCAACAGGATTATCCACTGAGCCCGGAGGCCAGGAGATGCAGGACGATTGCGAACCGGCCGGCTTGAAAAGGTTCTTCCAGCGTTTGACCCAGCACTGTTTTGAGCAGCTCATGATTCAGGAGCAGACGGTGGCCGACTATGTCTCGAGTTTGCTCACCCGTTTTTCGTTGACCCATCAGCTCTACCCAATCAGAAATATTCAGAATGAGCGGCTGGAATACGTGGTGGACATGATGTCTGAGGCACAGAGTACGCTGGATACTTCCGATGAACGCTTCAATCCCTTCCGGGAACGCAATATCCGGCAGCACATCGGCGATTACACGCTTTTCATGACGGGCATTTTCAGGGAATTCGTGACGCGCAATTCCTCCCTCGACTACTATACGGGTCAGGGAAAGATATCCTACAATTCGGTGTCCCGATTTGACCGGCTGGCTGAGAAGGAGGAAGCTGAGCTTTACGAAGATTTGTCGAAGAAGTTTGAGCGTTATTCCTTCGCGCTGGACTATATGAAAAGAGTCTACTTCAAGGACGCACACCTGATCGGGCCGTATCGGGCATCCATACAGAGTCTCTCCGAGTGGTAGGATTTCCTCGGATCCAACGGGGCGCCTCCTGCGCCGCCCGCCAAGCAACACCTTCTGTCATTAACACTGAACATCGCCCTCGCCCTGCAAACCCGTGGCTGAAACCGAAGAGAGAGTATGCCGGGGGACCCCTCTCGCGCCGGATCCAAATTCGGTGGACAGCGCCTCTTCGTTTGTGCTATACGAGTGAACCGCCCCCTGTGCGCGCAGGAACCGCCGCCGGCCATTTTCGAGCTCCCATGTCCGAAATTTGGCACCCGAGGCGGGTTTTGTACCGATAGGGGTCCGTCGGCCTGACGGCCGTTGACATGCCTCACAGTGGGCCGCCTAAATGGTCAGAACCGGATTGGAATTGATCCGGGCGGACAGCGCCCGGGAACTCTCAGGGCACCGCATCGGCCTGGTCGTGAACCAAGCTTCCATCTGTTCCGACCTCGTTCACGCCCGCCGTATCATTTCTCGCCGCTTCGGGAAGCGCCTCACAGCCCTTTTCGGACCGCAGCACGGGATCTTCGGTGAGAGGCAGGACAACATGGTCGAGTCGCCCCACGCGGTCGACGCCGAACTGGACATTCCGGTCCACAGCCTTTATTCGGAGACCCGAAAACCGACGCCCGAGATGTTGAACCCCATTGATGTGCTGGTGATCGATCTGCAGGACGTGGGGACACGGGTCTATACCTTTGTTTACACCATGGCCTACTGCATGATTGCGGCCCGGGAAGCCAACAGGAAGGTGGTGGTGCTCGACCGGCCCAATCCGGTGGGCGGTTTGCGGGTTGAAGGCAATCCGCTGAACCGGGCCTTTAAGTCCTTTGTCGGTCTCTATCCCATCCCCATGCGGCATGGCATGACCATCGGAGAGCTGGCGCGCCTTTTTAATGAAGCCTACGAAATCGGCTGCGATCTGTCGGTGATTCCGATGGAAGGGTGGCGCCGGCGCATGCAGTTTCATGAAACTGGGTTGCCCTGGGTGATGCCGTCGCCCAATCTGCCGACGCCGGATACGGCCCTGGTCTACCCCGGCCAGGTGTTGCTGGAGGGGACCAATCTTTCCGAAGGTCGGGGCACGACCCGACCCTTCGAACTCTTCGGGGCGCCCTACATTGATTGCACGCAACTCGCGGAACAGCTGGGCCAATATCCCCTTCCCGGTGTGCGTTTCCGGGAATACCATTTCATCCCGACCTTTCACAAGTGGGCACAGGAGGTGTGCCACGGCTTTCAGTTGCATGTCACCGATGGGGAGACCTTCCGTCCCTACCGGACCACTCTCTGCATTCTGCATGCGGTGCAGTCTCTCTGGCCGGACGCGTTTGCGTGGCGGCCCCCGCCCTATGAATACGAGCATGAGAAGCTCCCCATCGACATCCTGCTGGGAGAGGGAGCCGTCCGGGAGCGACTGGAGAGACTGGTCAATCCCGTTGAAATTGAAGCGGACTGGCAGGACGCTCTTCAATCCTTCCTCGCGGTGCGCCAGCACTACCTGCTGTATGAGAATTGACAACCGGCCCTCCACCTCAGTATAGTAAGAAGGCATTTTAGCGAGGCCGATGGCATGGGGGGCTTTCGCGTGCCATGTCCGGTACGAAGTCCCGGCCGAGTCAGCAAGGGTCACAGGAAGAGACCCGTGCCGGGTCCTGCGCGGCATTGTTTTGGAGGAGTCACTCCATGAAGAAATATGATGTGCTGGTGATCGGTTCAGGACCGGCTGGCCAGAAGGGTGCTGTGCAGGCCGCCAAACTGGGGCGGCGTGTCGCCGTGCTGGAAAAGGAGCCTTTCATCGGGGGCGCCGGCCTTCAGACCGGTACCATCCCGAGCAAAACGCTCCGTGAGACGGCCCTTTACTTGGCGGGCTTGCGGCAGCGGGTGATCGTCGGGTTTCAGTATGTCCTCGGCAAGAAAGTACAGTTTCAGGAGTTGATGCATCGCAAGAACTCCGTCATCCAGAACCAGACCGAAGTGATCATTGACCAGTTCAGCCGCAGCGAGGTGGAGGTTATTTACGGCCAGGCCTCCTTTGAGGACCGCCACACCCTGGCCGTGAGGGACCATGAGGATCGCCTCGAGCACTATCAAGGGGATGTGATGTTGATCGCCGTTGGTTCCCGGCCCCGCCGCCCTGCGGAGGTCCCCTTTGATATGCAGCACGTCTACGACAGCGACACCATCCTCAAAATCGATAGCATCCCCGACACCTTGACGGTGGTCGGCGGCGGGGTGATCGGCTGTGAATATGCATCGGTCTTTGCCTGCCTCGGCACCCGGGTGACGATCATAGAAAGAGACGACCGGTTGCTCGGCTTCGCCGATGCGGAGATCGTCAATTCCCTCTCCTACTGGATGCGCCACTCCGGGGTGGTCCTCCGCCTGGGCGAAGAGATGGAGCGGATCGAAATCGAGCGCCCCGGCCGGGTGGTGACGCATCTGAAAAGCGGCAAGCAGGTGGTGTCGGAAAAGCTGCTCTTTACGCTGGGGCGGAATGCAAACACCGATGGGCTCAACCTGGAACAGGTGGGGGTGCGGCTCGGGAAGCGGGGCCGCATCGAGGTCGACAAGGACTACCGCACCAGTGTGGAGAACATCTTTGCCGCAGGCGATGTGATCGGCGGCCCCGGTCTGGCCTCCACCTCTCTGGAGCAGGGGCGGCTGGCCATGTGCGCTGCGCTCATGGAGGCCTGCCCGAGCCCGGGCGTGACCGGGGGCCTCCCCTACGGCATTTACACGATTCCCGAGATTTCCATGATCGGCGAAACGGAAGAGAGCCTGACCGAACAGGCGATCCCCTATGAAATCGGCCAGGCGTATTTCAAGGAGGTGGCCCGCGGCCAGATTATCGGCGAGGACTACGGCATGCTCAAGCTCCTCTTTCATCGCGAATCTCGAAAACTTCTGGGAGTCCACATCATCGGAGAACGGGCGACGGAGCTGATCCATATCGGGCAGGCGGTCATGACCTTCGGCGGCACCATCGACTACTTCGTCAACACCGTCTTCAACTATCCGACCCTGTCCGATGCCTACAAACTGGCGGCCATGAACGGCATCTACCGTTTATAAGGGAGCGAGATGGTGCAGCAGGATTCACCCAAACAGAGCCTGGAGGTGCAGGGGGTGCGTCTGCATTTGAGCCATCCCGTGGCGAATCGGATCCGCTGGATCGGCCAGACCGAGATCCTGCGGCAGCTGCTGGCCTGCTGGCTTGTGGTGAACGAGCAGGATCTCCCTTTGTCCCCCCGAATTACAGGGTTCCCGGGGACCGGCAAGACCACCCTGGCCATGGCGGCCGCAGGGGTCCGGGAGCAGTCCCTGTACATCTATCAGTGCACCAGCGACACCCGTCCCGAGGACCTGCTGGTTACCCCCGTTCTCTCCGAGGCAGGGAAGATCGTCTACCACGCTTCCCCCCTTGTCAGTGCCATGTTGACCGGGGGGATCTGTGTGCTGGATGAAGGGAACCGGATGAATGAGAAGAGCTGGGCCTCCCTGGCGCCGCTGCTCGATTACCGCCGATACGCCGAGTCCATCGTTGCAGGCATCACCGTCCATGCGCATCCCGGATTTCGATGCTGCGTCACCATGAACGAAGACGAGTCGACCTTTGAGGTCCCCGACTACATCCTCTCCCGGCTACACCCCACCCTGCAACTCGGCTTCCCCGAGAAGGACGAAGAGAAGGCCATCCTGAGCTATCATCTTCCTTTCGCCGATGATCAGATCCTGGGCATGACGGTCGAGTTTCTGGCCCGGTCCCATGCGCTGAACCTTGATTTCTCGCCGAGGGACGGCATTCAGATTGTGCGGTACGCCCTGAAACGGATGAGCCAGGAGAGCGACCATCCCCTGTCAAAGGACCGCGCGTGGCGGGAGTCGGTGGAGCGGGTGCTGGGAGAGGAGGCCCTGGATCTCGACAGGCTGGCGGATCAGAAACGGCAGAGCTTCGGAGACGAGCCGACTTCTTTTAGTCTCGGGGATTTTTTCTTTGGGGAAGAGGATCCCCTTCATCCGGACCGGGACTAACCCGGATATTGCCTGTGGCGCCCCCGGTGCCTCTGGGGCCTCTCATCACGATCACTCATGCAATATCCGGGCTAAACGTGTGGACCCATGGCCTCCGCAGCGCAGAACGATTTCTTCCGGTTGGGCGACGCGCTGACGCTCTTCCCCGTCATTCACGAAAGCGCCGATTACGCGCAACAGGTCCGTGCGGTCATTCTGGGCGGCCATTACGACTGTCTGGCCGTGGCCCTGCCCCCCTCCTTTGAAGAGGGGGTGATGGTGGGCATCGACCGCCTTCCCGAAATCTCAGCGGTGATACAGCGGGAGGAAAGCCCGGAGAGTGCCGTCAACTATGTGCCCATCGATCCGTGCCAGGGGATGATCATGGGGATCCGCATGGCGCTTCAGGAGTATACCCCCTGCCATTTCGTGGACATGGAGGTGGCGGCCTACGAGGTCTCCCAAGGAAGCTTTCCCGATGCCTATGCGTTGAAACGGATTCCCGCCGAGAAGTTCATGGCCGCGCTGCTGCCGAGCATTGCACCGCCGCTACCGGAGAGCCAGCGGGCCGCCCGGATTCGCCATATGGCGGCGCGGGTGCAGGCGCTGACGGCGGAGTTTGAGAACATCCTCTGTCTCTGCTCCGTCCTGGACTGGCCCTGGCTGCGGGAGGCCATCCGCAGCCGGACCGGGGAGATGGAACCGGACCGACTCACCGGGACGACCCGTCACTGCACCGTGACGGCGAAGACGCTCTTCTTCATGCTCGGTGAGATGCCCTATATCACCTACCTACACGAGAAGAGCCGTGTTGAGCTGACCTCCGATGCCAATCTCTCCATCGACGGGGTCAAGGAGCTTCTCATCGAGACCCGACGGCGATGGGAAACAGAGCACGAGTTGACGCAGCACCACCTCAATCCGCAGGTGCTCCGCCGCTACCTGAAATATGTGCGCAACCTGACCCTTCTGGAGCGTCGGCTGACGCCCGACCTCTACACCCTGGCCGTGGCCGCAAAGCAGATTGGCGGGGACAGTTTCGCCATCTCCCTGGTGGAGACGGCCCGCAACTATCCCTACCAGCAGGATGAAGCCGGACGCTACGACGCGGTGGCCTTCGGTGTCGATCATGCGGAACTGGCCGACGGCGAGGTGGTGAGTTTCAAGAATCGTCTCGCCGGCGAACAGAAGGGGTGGCGCACTCTGCCGCTCAAGCCGCAACCGGAGGTGCGAAAGCAGCAGGTCTGGAAGCACCTCTGGGACCCCTTTGGCCAGTGTTCCTGGACGCCCGAAGACCAGAAGATCGAAAGTTTCAACCTCCACGTACGGGAACAGGCCAAAGCGCTCATCGGGGAGGGTCTGGCCCGCTCGGAGAAATTCACCAGCTCCGTGAAAGACGGCATCGACATTCGCGAAACCCTGCGGCATTGGTACGAGGGCGAGATCTACGTCAAAGAGATTCCGCCGTCGCGTGGCAGCATCGAGGTGGTGGCCCTGATCTTCGAGCGGCAGGCGCTGCCGGAGAAATATGCGTGGCAGCAGACGTGGTACGCCGAGCATGAGCAGGAGTCGACCCTCTGCTTCTATGCAACGCCCTATCTGGAAAATATGATCGGCCCGGGGATCGGGGAGGCGACCTACGGCGGCTGTTTTCTCCTCTTCCCGCCCCGTCCGATTCCCAATGTCTGGGAAGATGGGAGGTTCGCTTTCTCACGGACCCTGGAGGAGCGGCTGCTCGCGGGCGCACTCTTTCACTCGTCGGAGCCCCACATCACGGTGGTGTCTCCCGGTCCGCCGCTGCTTCGATGGCGGCAGATCGCCCGGCGGTTTAAGAAGAAGATCATCCACATCCCCCTGAGCCGCTTCTCCCTTCAGACCGTCCAGCGCTTGCGGCGCTTTCATGTGCTCAACGGAAAACATGCCCGCAGTTACGCTGCCCAATTTATTCGTGAATTCTGAGGTCCGATATTATGGCACGCCCGGTACTCTCTGATTATCGCAGTCTCTTTCCTGTTACCGAGGCCCTGACCTATCTCAATCACGCCGGGGTGGCGCCCATTTCGCTACGGGTGAAGGAGGCCGTCGCGTCTTTTCTGGAGCTGAGCGCACGCTGTGGTATTTTGGGCATCGAAAAACTCGTGCGTCAGGGTGAGTCGGTGCGCGAAACCATTGCCTGCTTCCTTGGCGCGCACAGCGACGAGATCGCGTTCGTTCGCAGCACCTCCCATGGGCTCTCGCTAGTGGCTGAAGGGATCGACTGGCGGGCCGGAGACAACGTGGTCACCGCCTCGTGCGAGTTCCCGGCCAACGTCTATCCCTGGATGAATCTGAACCGCCGGGGAGTGGAGACCCGTCTGGTGGCGCCGGAGGGAGGGGAAATCCGCATCGACGATGTGCGGGCAAGCATGGATGGGCGAACCCGGGTGGTCAGCCTCAGCTGGGTCGAATACCAGGACGGGTTCCGCAATGACCTGGAGGTTCTCGGGTCGCTCTGTCGTGAGCGGGACGTTCTGTTCTGTGTCGATGGGATCCAGGGCGTCGGTGGCCTTCCCCTCGATCTATGCGGACTGCCCGTGGACTTCCTGGCAGCCGACGGGCACAAGTGGCTCCTGGCCCCCGAGGGGATCGGTTTTCTCTATCTGTCGCGACGGGTGATGGACCGTGTGCATCCCGTGATCGTCGGCTGGCACAGTGTGAAGAACGCCCTCGTGTTCGAGGATCTTGACTTCACCCTGCGGGACGACGCCCGGAAGTTCGAGGAGGGGAGTGCCCCCTTCATGGGGATTGTCGCCCTGGGCGCCGCCTTCGATCTCCTGGCTGATGTGGGCCTGGAGAGGATCTGGAAGCAGATCCGCTCCCTGAACGACCTGGCGGCCGCCGGGCTTCGCGAAAGGGGCTACCGGGTCCTCTCTCCCATGGATGATGCGACGCGTTCCGGGATTCTCACCTTCCGTTCCGAGCATCACACCAATGCAGCGCTCTTCCAACGTCTTTCGGAAGGGCACATTGTCTGTGCCGTCCGGGGGGGCGGGATTCGCATCTCACCGCATTTCTACAATACCGAAGATGACATCGAGCGGTTTCTGGCCTGGCTCCCGTGACCGGCGGAAATCGCGCCTTCCGTCTTCCCGCTCCGGGCGACTCGGGAGGCGAAGGGCCTGTCGCGGCTGCCGTCTGACCGATTGGACAGCACGGGGGGGCGGCAGTGTCGTGCCGTTAGCCGTCACACATCAATCCTGCCGGGAGGTTTCGGAGAAAGGACCGCCAGTTTCGTGGGCGGGGACGCCTGAAGGCGTCTTGCCCCCACACCGGCTGCCGATGGGGGGCGAAAGCGTCACGAGACCTCATTGGCATCCATCCGTTCACAAGGGGGAGGTGTGTCATGGCGGATAAGATCACACTCAGTGTCCTAAAGGCCGACGTCGGCGGGCTCGTGGAGCATACCAGTGTTCATCCGGGCGCTCGAACGATTCTTGCTTGGCTGGAGAGCTCTTAGGCAGGGGGCTGCGGCCGC
>CALZGC010000174.1 GCA_945786985.1 uncultured Nitrospirota bacterium
CTGACGGATCTCAGGATGTCGGGGCTGGACGGTATGGATCTGCTCGAACAGGTCCATGAGAATCACCCCGAGACCCCACTGATCATTCTCACCGCTCACGGCACCATTCCCAATGCCGTGGAAGCCATGCAGAAGGGGGCCTTCAGTTATCTGACCAAACCCTTTGAAGACCGGGAACTCTCCATTCACATTGCCCGTGCACTGGAGAAGCGGAACCTGACCCGGAAGATACACAACCTGGAAACCCTCGTGGAGGACCGGTTCAGCTTCAAGAATATCGTCGGCAAGGGGCAGGCCATGCAGGCCATCTTCGAGCAGATCTCCCAGGTGAGCCCCACCGATTCGACGATTCTTCTGACCGGAGACAGCGGTACCGGCAAGGAGCTTTTTGCGCGGGCCATTCACGCGCACAGCCGTCGCGCCGCCGGGCCCTTTATTGCCGTTAATTGCGGTGCCATACCGGAAAACCTGCTGGAGAACGAACTCTTCGGACATGCCAAGGGGGCCTACACCGGAGCCCATGCCACCCAGGAGGGGTTCTTCTCCCGGGCCGACGGGGGGACCATCTTCCTCGATGAGATCGGCGAGACCCCGCTCTCCATACAGGTCAAGCTCCTGCGGGTGCTGCAGGAGAAGGAGTTCGATCCGATCGGTTCACAGCGCGCGGTCAAAGTCGATGTCCGTTTGCTGACCGCGACGAATCAGAACCTGGAGAAGGCCGTGCAGGCCGGGACCTTTCGGGAGGACCTTTACTACCGGATTCAGGTTATTCCCATTCATATTCCCTCTCTGCGGGAGCGCAAGGAGGATATCCCCTTTCTCATTGACCATTTCATCCGTAAATACGCCAGGATCATGAAGAAAAAGATCGAAGGCATCGACCCGAACGTGGTCCAGCTCCTGATGCAGCGGGACTGGCCCGGCAATGTGCGGGAGCTGGAAAACCGCATCGAGCAGGCCATGGTGATGGCCCAGGGATCCACTCTGGGTCAGTCGGACTTCCTCTTTCTCCAGGAGGAGCCGGAGCAGTCTGACTTCATGACATTCAAACAGGCCAAGAACGCCTTTGAAAAGCAGTACCTGACCCACCTGCTGAAGCTTACGGGAGGCCATATTACCAATGCTGCCAACATGGCGGGAAAACAGCGGGCCGATCTATACAACCTCATGAAGAAGCATCAAATTCAGCGGGATGACTTCCGCAACCCATAACCCATGGAGACCTCTCTCGACACCCTCTCCACCGGCGACATCCGGATTCTTCAGCCCCGGAAGGGATACCGCTATTCTCTGGATGCCCTAATTCTCCCTTTTTTCATGACGCTGAGCGCGCGGGCGGCGCTCGTCGAACTGGGCGCCGGCGCCGGGGTGATCTCCCTCATTCTGGCGAAGCGATGCCCGGCCTGTCGCATCGCGGCCGTGGAGATTCAGGAGACCCTCCACGACCTGCTGGTACAAAATGTTGCGCTCAACGGATTAAACGACCGGATCCGCCCACAGCTGGGAGACGTGCGCGCCATCGACCAGTGGTATGCGCCGGAGAGCTTCGATGCGGTCTGTGCCAATCCGCCCTATCGCAAAGTGCGAAGCGGCCGGATCAACCCCGACCGGGAGAAGGCGGTTGCTCGTCATGAGATCTGCCTTTCCCTGGACGAGCTGGTCCGGGCGGCCGCGTATCTGCTCGGGAAGCAGGGGCGCTTCTCTCTAGTCTATCTGCCCGAGCGTCTGGCAGATCTGATCCAGCAGCTCAGGCGCTGCAACCTTGAGCCGAAGCGGATGCGGACCATACACTCCTTTGCATCCTCGGCTCCCTCTCTCATACTCATGGAGGCCGTCAAGGGCGCCCGGCCCGGGATGACCCTGGAAGCCCCCTTTGTGATCTACGGGAATTGCAGCAGGCAGTATTCGGAAGAGATGGCGCGGATCTATTCTTTTCAGGGTTAGCGAGGTGAGAAGCCGGCTTCGATCATCTCGATGAAGGCGTCGGCCATCTGGGGGTCGAATTGCCCCCCTGCTTGCTCTGAAATCGCCCGGCAGGCGTCGGCCGTGGAAGATTTCTTGCGGTAGCTCCGTCCGGAAATCATGGCATCATAGGCGTCGCAGATGGCGAGGATGCGGGCCCCGCCGCTGATCTCCCGTCCCTTCCTCCCGGTGGGGTACCCCTTCCCGTCATAGCGCTCGTGGTGCTGGAGAATCAGCGGTATCTCCTGGTCCAGGAAATGAAGCTGATCGACCATCTTGACGCTGAACTGGGGATGGAGCTGCATCAGGCGGAACTCCCGCGGGGTGTATTTTCCCTTTTTGTATAGGATCTCGGAGCGGATTCCCGCCTTGCCGATATCGTGGAGCAGTCCTGCCATCCGGACGGAGCGGATCTCCGACGCGTGCAGACCGAGCTTCTCTGAAAGGGCCACGGCGTACTCGGTCACTCTAGCGGAGTGCTCGGCGGTTTTGGGATCCTTCCCCTCGATTCCTTCCACAATACTCCGGCTGTACTCCATGAATTTCGTGATGATTTCATCGGTGAAACCGAGAAAGCGGTTCTGGTAGTTTTCAATGATCTGGTGATGTTCTTTGTCGATCAATCTTTCGAGGGAACGTTTTTGGCGCCACAGGCAGACATTGTTCTTCCCCCGTCCTTTGGCCTCATAGAGGGCCTCGTCGGCGTGTTGGATCAGCTCGTCTTTTGTCTGGATCCCGGTCTCTGAAATGGAAGCGATGCCGATGCTCACGGTCATGGAAAGGGTGTCGCTGCCGTTTTCGAAAACACTTTCCGCAAAGACCTGCCGCACCCGTTCACACAGGGAGAGCACCCCCCGCTCTTTGATGTGGGAGCAGGCCACGACAAACTCCTCACCGCCGTAGCGGGCGAGGATGTCGGTGTCCCGCATCTGTTGCTTCAGAATCTGCGCGCTTCGCTGCAGGACGACATCGCCGAACAGGTGTCCGTAGGTGTCATTGACCCCCTTGAAATCGTCGAGGTCGATCATGATAGCGTAAAGGGAATAGCCGTAGCGGCGCGCCTGTTTGAACTCTTTTTGCAGAAGCTGCTGAAAATGTATATGATTGTAAAGGCCCGTCAGCCCGTCCTGGGTGGCCTGCTCCTGAATCCGCTCGCGTGCGGCGCGGTGGCGCGCCTCGGTCCGTTTCTGATTCATGGCGTGTCGGATCGCCGAGCGGAGGGTGTCGGCGTTCAACTCGTGCTTGGAGATGTAATCGTATGCCCCCCGCTTCATGGCCTCCACCGCGGTCCGTTCGTTTCCCTTGGTGGAGATCATGATTACCGCAGCATCGATTTTGCGCTTTCGGATATCGTCGATGAGACTCAGACTATCGGACTTGGTGGCGTGGTGCCCGACAAGGACCAGATCAACCGGGTGTTGGCTGAGATGATGCAGTGCCGATCGCCCGTTTTCTACACGGGTGTACGAGGCGCTGCGAAGGTCCTTCTTGAGAATCCCTTCGGCAGCCTTGGTGAAAACGTTGTTTTCATCCACGCAGAGAATGGAGATCCGGGAAGCTGGCATGAACCCCTCATCGAACCGGTTGGCTAAACTGGTCGGGGCTGAAACGGCTCACATCATATCAGGGATAATTCTTTAGATCAAGAATTATTCGACGGCCCCGGGACTTCTTCGCATCCAGCGGCGGTGCATCCAGAGCCACTGCTCCGGATAGCGCCGGATGAAAGACTCCAGGGCCTGCATGTACTGATGGGTCACGTGGAGCACATCAGTCTCCCGGTCGCCCGTTGACTCGAATACCATGGGATCGCTGACGTGGAACATATGCGTTTTGTCGGGGCCCCGCACCAGAAAAATCGTCATCACAGTTGCGCCGCTTGTTAGGATGAGTCGCGCCACGTCCGCATTGGTCGGGGCGGGATGGCCCAGAAAGTCAATCATCAATCCCTGACTGCTGCCCCGTTGGTCGCACAGAATCCCGACGATCTCTCCGTTCTTGAGAGCCGTGAGGACTTTCCGCATGGCCTGCTGTTTCACGATGACCCGGTTGCCATGTGCCTCCCGTAGCCCGACGATGTAGCGGTGCAGCAGACCCACATTGGCTTCCCGCCCGATGACGTGAGCGGGATAACCTTTGATGGCAGCGCTCTGGGCGAGAAGCTCCCAGTTGCCGAAGTGACCGGTCAGCAGCAGGACTCCCCGCCCGGCTTCACGGGCCCGGCCGATCTTTTCCAGTGCTTCCGTGTGGACCAGTTCCGAGAGTTTTCCCGGCGTGAGCCGGGGCAAAACCGCGAACTCCAGCAAGGTACTGCCTAGATGCCTGTAGGAGGCCTTGAGGATCTGTAGAATCTCGTCCTCCGTTTTCTCCTCGCCGAAGACCAGCCGTAGATTGGACAGGGCAATCCGCTTGCGCCTTCCGTCAACGTGGTAATAGAGCGTTCCGAGGGTGGCTCCCGCCACGGTGAGAAGCGGCATGGGGACGACGGAAAGGGCTGAGAGTAGGCCGACCGCCAAAACGGAGAGGATCCATACGAAAAAGCCGCGGCCCCGGGCGACCATTTTGGGCCTCCTATACCTGTCCCCGGACCGACCCGGGGCGCGCGGGGTGACGGAGCAGCAGATAGGTTTTCCGCTTGAGCCGGAACCGGGCCACTTCCTCAAGGGCATGGCCGACCGTGTGCTCAACGGTCAAACGGTCCTCGCTTTCCGTCAGCAGTAGCCCTGAGCCTTGATTCACATGGTCGGTCAGTTCCCGTTTGCCTTGCAACCTGTGGTACGGCCGATGAAGGTAGAAGGCCAGATAGCGAAGGTCCGCCTTGTAGCCGGCCAGCCGGTGCGCTTCACTCTCCAGGGCCCGAACGGTTTCGGCCATCGGCTTGAGACTGAGGTGCCCGTTGCTCCGTGGAATCAACCAGAGACCGAGGGTGGCGATGAGTGCCACCGAAAGCACTCCGGTAGCCATCAGCGTCCGGTAGGCGGGCATGCGATGGACCAGCAGAAAGACCAGAGCACCGCCAGCCGCAAAGACCCCAATCGTCGGGAGCCGATCGACCAGGGACAGGGGGCCTCCGATGTCAATAGGCGCGGCCGCCATGGCGATCGCCAGGCCTAGACAGCTCAGTGCGAGAAGAGACGCTGCGGTTTTGAAGACCTTAGAGGGACCGGCGCCGACCGACCGGCCCGCCAGAAGCGTCAGGGGTCGTGCGATCAACAGCGCGAGCGCAGGGGTGACGGGAAGGAGATAAATCGCCATCTTCCCGCTGATGAGGGAAAAGACGATCAGTGGAGCGAGCACCCAGCAGAGGAGCAATATCGTTTCAATTCGATCGCGAGCGCACGCCTCGCGCACCCCTCGGTCCAGATAGAGCATGAGGTAGAAAGACCAGGGGAAGAAGAGCACAGGGAAGATGATCAGATAATAGTATATAGGTTTGGCATGGTCGAAGGAGTCCGCGATGCGGCCGGTGTTCTGGGTCCATACGATCTCCTTGAGGTACGCCCCTCCGCCCTCGAAGGCGGCCGGAAAAAGCCACGCCAGGGTGAGTGCGGCTACGATGAGTGCCCCCGTATCGGAACGGAGAGACAGGGCGCGTTTCAGCCGTCCCGTCAGTGCCAGAAAGCCCACGACGGCCAGTGCCGGGATCAAAAGGCCCACCGGGCCCTTTGTCAGCAGGGCCATCCCGATCAGGACATAGCCCCACAGTACGTTCAGGCCGGTATCTCCGGGACGGCGGATCGCACGGACAAACCAATAGATAGCGGCTGTTGTCAGCAGCGTCAGCAGCATGTCCATCCGTACGACCTGTCCCATCAGGAGAACGACGAGGAAAGTCATGAAAACAAAGAATCCCAGCCACCCCGTCTCGCGGTCGAAGATCTCCTTGCCGATGAGGTACGTCAGCAGACCGGTCAGGAGGGCCGCCAGCATGGAGGGCAGGATCGCCGCCAGAGGCGTCGCACCAAGGAGCCCCATGCTGAGCGCCAGGAGCCAGAAGAACAGGGGCGGCTTGTCCGGATAGACCTCGTAGTTGAGGGTCGGCAGAGCCCAGGTGCCCCTCTCGAGCATTTCCCGGGCCACCTCGGCATACCGCAGCTCATCGGGGTAGGTCAGGTCCCGCATCAGCGCGGCTGAAAGAAAGAGGAGAAGAAGAACGCCTGCGAAGAGGACCGCTCTGCCCCGACTACCGAACAACATCCAGGGCCTCTTGGGGCTGTCTGTAGATCAGAAAAAGGTTGCGTGCGTAGATCAGCGTTCCCGTTGATTGTCCGATAATGAAGACCGGGTCCCGGCGTTCAATGGCGTAAATCAGCAGAATCAGGCTTCCGCCGATACTCAGAAACCAGAAAGGAACAGGGATGACACTCCTTTGTTCCCGTTCCGAGACGATCCACTGGACCAGAAACCGGAGGCCGAAGAGCACCTGACCGGCCAGGCCGAAGAAAATCCAGAATTTCATTGCTACACCTCTTGTAATATCAACTGAGCGCAAAATCCCATCGCCTGGCACTATAATTTAAACAGGCAATGGATGTAAACAGAAAACCGTCTCTTTCTAGTGGCCCTATTCCTAAATACGGTGGCATTCGAGTGCCGTAGCGCGGCCTCCTCTGCGTTGTCTTTTCCCCGGCGAAGGACTTCCTTCGCCGGGCCATTCTTCCGCTTCACTCTGATTCATGCCGCCAGCGGCGGCTGATAGATTAAGGTATCTTGGGATCCGCTCCCTGCGACGTACCGCAGGGCGGTACGCCTCAGTCGCGCGCCTTGATGAGACCGCGCTACAACCCTCTCGGTACGTCACCATATTTGCGAACAGGACCACTTAATCGGGTGATTCGGAGATTTCCTCCCGGAGGCGATAGCGGATCTGCCGCTTTTTCATCCACCGGACGGCGAGAAGGTCTATGAAGGAGGGAACGAGGCGGTTTCGGATGTTGTATTTGGAAACACCATGCCTTCGGGGGGTGTGCCCCACCCGGACCTCCACCACCCGGAACCCCTCCATGCGAAAGAGGGTCGGCAGAAAGCGGTGCATCCCGTCGTAGAGTTTAATTCGCTCCAGGCAGGCCCTCTTGTAGGCCTTGAGGGAACAGCCCGTATCCCGGATCTGCTCCGTGCTGAGCCGGTTGCGAACGGCATTGGCGATATGCGAGGAGAGTCGCCGGATCCACGGGTCCTGTCGGTTTGCTCGCCAGCCGCAGGCCATGTCATACTCGGGGAGTTGCGCCAGCAGAAGCGGGATATCTGCGGGGCTGTTCTGGAGATCGGCGTCCAGGTTCACAATAACATCGCCCCGGGCTGCCCGAAAGCCCGCCACCATGGCAGCGCTCTGACCGGCATTCACTTCAAAGCTCAAGATCCGGATGCGGGGATCTCCCTCGCGGGCCTCGCGCAGTGCCTGGGGGCTCCCGTCATCGCTCCCATCGTCTACAAAGATGATTTCACAGGGTTGATCCAGCGTGTCCAGTGTGGCGACCAGTTCCCCAACCAACAGCGGGATATTGGCTTCCTCATTGTAAACCGGTACGATCACCGATAGGGCCGGGGTGTTCATGTCTCTTGTGCCTCCTTAGGATCGCCTCTACGTCCGGTTTCCGAAAGGCAACAGCGGGGCCCCGAGACAGAGCAGCAAAGATCGCGCGCAGCGAGGGGAAGAAACAAGGTCAGAGGGGGGGCGGCTTCTTTCTCGCGGTGGGTGCTGGCTCGGCCACCGAGGGCACGTCGGCGGGCAGATGGCAGATCGATGATGGACCCATCACAGTCCGGTGCGGAAGCGGGCTAGCCGTCCCCGGCCTCCTTCAGCTTTTCCTCGATGAGCTTTCTGAAGGCGTCGAAGGGTTTGGCTCCTTTGAGAAGCGTCCCCTTGATGCGTCCATCCTTTCGGGTCACGCCGATAAAGAAGCTCGGGGTACTGCTCACGCCGGCTTGTTTTCCGTCCTGAATATCCTGCTGCACCTCGGGGGCGTTTTTCCCGCTCTCCAGGCAGAAGAGAAAGTCCGGCATGAAGAGCCCGACCTGCTCCGCGTATGCCGGGATTGCTTCGGCCTCAAGCTTCTCATGGTTTTCAAAGAGGATGTCGTGCATTTCCCAGTACATTCCCTGATCTCCGGCACACTCGGCTGCCTCCGCTGCCTTGGCCGCATGCTGGTGAAAACTCAACGGGTAGTCTCGAAAGACGAATTTCACCTTGCCGGTGTCCACATAGGCTTTGAGGATCTGGGGCAGGGTATTCGCAGAAAAACGCGCGCAGAAGGGGCACTGGAATTCGGAGAATTCGACAATGGTTACCGGCGCGCTCTCCTCCCCCTTGGCGGCATCATCATCCACCGAGACCCACGCGGTGGGCGGCGGGGGATTCAAGCGCCGATGGATGGTCTGGGTCGTCTTGCCGAGTTCATCCATCGATCCTCGGAGCGAGACGATCTCCTCCCGAAGGTGCTGCACCTCTCCGGACAGGGCGCGGGTCTTTCCCTGAAACCAGAAGACAATCGCCACGAAACCGGCGAGAAAAAGAACGACGACTGCGCCCGTCTGCTTCACTTTTTCGTTCCTCCACGAATGACGGTTTTTTAGCACAAACGGCGGCACCGGGCAAGCCTTTTCAGGCTCGGTATTGACAAGGGCCGGCAGCGTTGGATAGAATCCGCACGGTCTGTGGAGGACAGCCTATGCAGCGTCATCGCCCCGTTACGGAAGGGGCTCGCATCTACAATCTCTTTCCCCTGCTCGCCGGTCCCATGGATCGCTGGCGGCCGCACATGGCGCGTGCCCGGGAAATGGGGTTCAACTGGATCTTCATCAACCCCGTTCACGTTCCGGGGTTCTCCGGCAGTCTCTACTCCATCAAGGACTACTACGGGATCAACCCCCTTCTGCTGAACCCGGAATCCCCTGCGGCCCCTCTGGATCAGCTCAAGGGCATGCTCATCGACGCCCGGGAAACGGGCCTGCAGCCGATGATGGATCTGGTGATCAATCACACGGCCGTTGACTCGCCGCTCATCGAGGAGCACCCTGATTGGTATCTGCGAGACCGTAAGGGCCGGATCGTAAATCCGTCTGTCTGGGAGGGTGACAAGCGCGTGGCCGTCTGGGGGGACCTGGCCGAGATCGACAACGAGGGCTCTTCGGATCGTGAACGGCTCTGGCGGTACTGGATCGATCTGGCACTCTTCTATCGCGACATCGGGTTTGAAGGATTCCGGTGCGACGCGGCCTACCAGGTGACCGATGCCCTCTGGCAAGCACTGATTGCGCAGGTCAAAGACCGCTACCCGGAGACTCTCTTCTTCGCCGAATCGCTGGGCTGCACCATGGAACAGACCATCGGACTTGCCCAGTCCGGGTTTGACTACACTTTCAACAGCTCCAAGTACTGGGATTATGAGGAGGCCTGGTGCCTGAAGCAGTATCACGAAAATGCGGCCTGGGCTCCGTCGGTGAGTTTCGCCGAATCCCACGACACCGAACGCCTCTACAAAGAGCTCTCAGGTGATCTCGACCGGACGCGGCAACGCTATCTCTTCGCCGCGCTCTTCGCCGCCGGCGTGCTGATGCCCATGGGATTTGAATTCGGATTCAAGAAGAAGCTGCACGTCGTCAAGACCCGTCCGTCCGATTGGGAAAAGACGGATGTTGACCTCACAGGGTTCATCCGTGACGTCCATGGCGTGAAAGAATCCTGCGCGGTTTTCAATGAAGACGGCCCCGTGGCCGTTCTGGACGGCGGCGACCCCAACGTTCTCTGCCTGAAAAAGAGCACTTTCGACGGCAGGGAGTCGGCCCTGATCCTCCTCAACAAGGACCGGAAGCGATCCCGGCGTGTCCAGTTTGCCTCCCTGGCGTTGCTCTTTCCGGAGGCCCCTTCCATGGCGGACCTCCTGCCGCAAGCCACGGGGAAAGCGCTTCCCGATGATGCCTCTTTCGAGCTCCGCCCCTCGGGTTTCCGCGTGCTCGGCCACCGCCCGTGACCGGGTGCCGCGCCAGGGTCCGCCTTACTCGAGGACACGGGTGATCCGTATCAGCGTGCCCGTCTTCTCCCGGGGTTCGCTCAACACAATATTCGTGTCGCCCCCGGCCCGACGGAGCATGATATTGACCATACGCCCTGAGGGGAGATCCATCTCATATACCTGGGGCTTCGCCTCCAGCAGGTTCTTCCGGTAGAACGCCGCGACGTCGGTGATGGGGTCGGTCGAGAAAAAGAGAGACGTGGCCAGGCCCTGTTGCGCGGCCAGATCCTCCACACCAGCCGGGGCCCAGCGGCCCTGCGCTACGTTCGCACCGGGATAGAGGGGGACACCCAGATCCGGGGGGGGCGTCGAGCGGTCGACGTCGTCGGGAGCCCGGCCGGGGCGGGATGGGGAGGGTCCTGCGTCGGCTGCCTGTTGTCCGGTCCGGTTCGGTTTTCCCGTATCCGGTCCATCGCTGTCAACGGCGGTGCGCGGGTCTGTTCCGCAGGCAGAAACGAATAGCCATGATGCCATGGCGGCGATCAGGATGATTGGCTTCATACACGCTTCCTTTCCCCCACCAGATTTACTATGCCGGGGACGCTCTGTCAATGGGGTTTTGCGCGGGTCCACTGAGGCGGGGTTGGGGGAATCCCCGGGATCCGAGGATCGGCAAATCACACAGAAATCACCGCCTTCCTCCTTTTCAAAGGGATCCGCCGCGACAGCGTAGTTTGAGGGGCATGAAGAGCCCCTTTGCATTGACAAATCAAGCTTTTTGATACTATGATAGCGCGCTCGCACTAGCCCGCATATGGCATGAGTGATCGTCATGAGAGGCCGTAGAGGCGCCACAGGCAAGGCGCAGGAGATTTTCTGGCTTAAGACATATTGAGATGAAATATTTCGAAGTCAGAAAATCTTCTGTACCGCCGCATGTGGCAGACTATCCGGCCTCGCAATAGATTGACTCATGCAATATCCGGGCGAGTCCCGAAATCATCCGGAAGGACTTCAGAATTATGGCTTCCGCCGCAAATACCATTGCACGGGTTTTCCCTTTTGTCTTATCCCTGGGGCGGGTGGCCGGCTTCTTTCTCGACGCGGTCGCCGCCATCTTTACTCCCAAGTACTATTGGAAGACCCTGCTCGAGCAGATGGAGCGGATGTGCATTCATTGCACCCTGCCGATTCTCTTTGTCCTAGCCCCCATGGGTGCCGTCATCGCCCTGGAGAGTGTCAAGGTATTTTCCATCTTCGGCGCCGCGAACATGACGAGCAGTCTTCTTGCCGTGGCCATGTTTCGTGAGATTGCACCGGTCATGGGGGGGATCATGGTGGCCAGCCAGGCGGGGGCGGAAATCGCAGCGGAGATCGCCGGGATGCGCGTCCGGGGACTGATCGACGCGCTGGAGGTCATGTCCGTCAATCCCCGAAAGGCCGTGATCGCGCCCAGGATTGTGGCCGGTTTGCTAGTCACCCCGGTGCTGACGCTGGTGGGAACTTTCACCGGTATCGCCGGGGGTTATATCATTGCCGTGCTCGTCAAGGGGGCCAACGCGGGGGCGTTCATGGAGAACCTCTTCGCCTGGGTCACCATGACCGACGTGGTCGGGGGGCTGATCAAGGCGGCCGTCTTTGGCGTGATGGTGATTGTCATCAGCTGCTATCACGGCTTTTACGCGGGCCGCGGGGCTGCGGGGGTCGGGCAGGCCACCAATGATTCCGTGGTCAGTTCGGTTGTCGCCATTCTGGTGATGAACTATTTTCTGACGACCGCATTTTTCGGATTCGATATCTGAGGTCCGGCGATGGTGATCGGAGATACTTCCAGGAAGGGACCGTTCGGCTTTCTCTTCTCCGAGCTCGGCAGGTACGGCTACTTTCTCGCGGAAACCCTGCGTTATCTTTTCTACCGGAAGTTTTATTTGGTGAACCTGATTGACGAGATGAATGTCATCGGAAGCCGCTCCGTGCCGATCCTGTCGGCGGTCTCCGCCTTCGTCGGCATGAACCTCTGTGTGGAGGGGTACATCATCTTCAAGAAGTTCGGTGCCCAGAACATGGTCGGCATGTTTGTGGCGGTGGCCAATATCCGGGAACTCTCGCCGCTGGTGGCCGGACTCATCGTCGGCGCGAAGGCCGGGACCCAGATGGCGGCACGCATTGGCACCATGCGGGTGACCAACCAGATCGACGCGCTGCAGGTCATCGGCGTCAACCCCTTCTCCTATCTGGTGATTCCCCGGGTGCTCGCGGCGGTCCTGGTCATGCCGCTCGTGGTGGTGGTGGCCTACTTCTTCAGCACCCTTGCGGCCTACATGGTGGCGGTGGTGCAACTCGGGCTGAACGGCTCGGCCTTTCTCGAGATGGTCTATGCCAACATCACCCTGGATGACATGCTCAAGGGGATGTTGAAGGGGTCCGTCTTCGGCGGCATTGTGACGACCATCTGCTGTTATAGCGGTTACCGCGCCTGGGGTGGTGCCTGGGGCGTGGGCGTGGCCACCAGTATGGCCGTCGTCCGGATGGCGACGGCCATGGTCTTTATCAATATCTTCCTGACGGAACTGCTGTTCATGTAACCGGTGGCCCCGCCGGTGGCGGCGCGGGCTCTGCGCAAGGCTCTCCATGATCGAGTACCGCAACGTTTCAAAATCTTTCGGCGACCTGGTCGTGCTGGACGATCTTTCCTGCCGGATTCCGGACGGCAAGACCACCATGATTATCGGTCCCAGCGGCACGGGGAAGAGCATCTTCATCAAGCTTCTGGTGGGGCTTGAGAAACCGGACAGCGGCGAGGTTGTGGTGGACGGACATGTCATATCGAATATGTCCGACAGGGAGCTCTATGATGTGCGCAAAAAGTTCGGCGTGCTCTTTCAGGATGGGGCCCTCTTCGATTCCATGAATGTGGAAGAAAATGTAGCCTTCCCCC
>CALZGC010000175.1 GCA_945786985.1 uncultured Nitrospirota bacterium
AAGACCGTCCCCAGGTCCTGGCGGAAGACGGCCCAGAGGGGCTTGGTGGCCGTGGTCGCACAGTGCCAGCCGAGGGTGAAGATGCTGTAGATATCGAGCTGCAGATCTTGCGTGAGGTCGTACTGTTCGAAATCCTTGAAGGTGAGATGCCGGCTGAACTGGGTCTCCACCTCGTTCCAGCAGAAGAGGTGGATGTCGAAGGCCGGCTGCATCGAGTTGATGAAGTCGATGTCGGGGCTCGCCACGGCGAGCGTGCCGTGGATGGAGCCGGACAACCCGGCAAGACCTTCAAACATGATCTGGCTGGTGGCCTCGGAGTACTCGACGCCGTCCAGGTTCAGGGTGCGGTCGCCATTGGGGCCATCCGTTCCCGCCTGATGGGCGATGGCCATGTAGTTGAAGGCGCGGGCATTGCCCAGGTCGAGGACCGTGGCGTCGCCCTTGATTTTATCGTAGGCTATTTCGGCCTGCGCGTGGACGTTGTTGATGGCGAAGCAGAACAGGTACCCCTTGCGGTTGGCGAAATCGCGGATCTGGTTGCCCCGCTGATTGTAGGGCTGGTTGGTCATCCAGACGAATTGCTCTTTGGGTGTCAGCTTGATGATGAAGTCCTGCTTGTCATCGATGGTGCCGTCGATACCGTGGGTGATCATGTAGCATTCCAGGATCGCGTCCACGCTGCCCCAATTGGTGATGTTGACGAGGGTGACACCATGGATGTTGTCGATGAGCGGGTAGGCGATCAGGCTCCCGGGCTCATTGAGCGTGTTGAGTTGCGCCTGGCTCGGTGCAGCAGAGAGTCCGACTATCATGCAAAGAATGAGTGCGAAGATCAGTTTCCGCATGGTATGTTAACGCGTCCTGGTTGTTTGGGCGACCGGCTCAATCCCGGATTCTCCAGAAGACCGGTTCGATAAGACGGTTCTGAATGGAATACTGGGTGATCTGGGCATTATTGCTCAGGCCGAGTTTTTCCAGGAGGCGGGTGCGGTAAGTGCTGATGGTCTTGATGCTCAGGGTCAGTTCGTCGGCAATCTCTTTGACCGTCTTGCCCGAAGCAATCAGACACATCACTTCATACTCCCGGTCCGAGAGCCTTTCGAGGAGCGGTTTTTCTTCCCGGCGGTCGAGGTGGGAGGCCAGTTTTTCTACGAGGGATGCGCTGACATATTTCATGCCGGAGGACACCTTTCTGACGGCTTCCAGCAGTTCTTCCAGGGAGCATCTTTTCGTCAGATATCCTGAGGCGCCCGCCTTGAGCATGCGAACGGCATACTGCTCTTCAGGATGCATGCTGAGGACGAGGATATTGAGATCGGGTCTTTCGCTCTTCAGCTGCTTGATGATGTCCAACCCGCTGCGGCCGGGCATGGCGATGTCCAGCACGACCAGGTCATAGTCTTTTTCCCAGACCTTGCCCAGGACGTCCTGGCCGCTGGAGGCCTCGTCGATTTCAACACTTTCGTCCATCTCTTCGAGGACCTGTTTCAGCCCTTCCCTGACAATGGCGTGATCATCTGCAATAAGCATCCGTATCATGAGTAACCACTCTCCTTAACCGTCTATTGTTTCAAGGCGCCCAGCAGCGAATCAGAGTGCGTCGCGTGCATTTCTCTCCGCCTTGTCCTGATCATCGCCGGCGCATGCGCGCCGTGGTGTCTATCATATGCCGAGGGGAATGCCCACTGTTACCGTCGTGCCTTCGTTGTTTCTTCCCCGTATGGTGACGGTGCCTCCCCAGTGGCGGATCCGCTCGCGGATGCCGATCAGTCCCAGCGATGTGGGATGGGTGATCTGCCTCTCGCGGATGCCCTTTCCGTTGTCCTGCACCTTCATCACCACGTGACCGTCCTGTTTCTGCAACGTCACCCGAACCCGGGTCGCCTCGGCATGTCGCATCACGTTGGTGAGCGTTTCCTGGAAGATCCTGAATACCGTTGTGGCCCGTTCCTGATCCAGGTTCCCGTTGCCCGAGTAGAGGGTGAGTTCGCAGGGGATTCCGGTCCGCTCCTCGAACTCCTGGGCCTGCCATTCCAAGGCCGCCTGCAGACCGAGGTCATCGAGCAGCCCCGGGCGCAGCTCGGAGGAAATGCGCTGCACCACGCGAGCAGTCTCTTCGACGAGGTTCAGCATGGACCGGGTTTTCTCGTGCACAGCTCTGTGCCCTTCGGGGAGACGTTTGCCGAGCCAGAAGAGGTCCATTTTCAAGGCGGTCAAGGCCTGGCCCAATTCGTCGTGAATCTCCCGGGCGACATGTTTTCTTTCCTCTTCCCGGACCGATTGAAGGTGATCCGTCAGGCTGCGCAGCTGGTCACTGGACGCCTTGAGCATCTCCTCTGACCTTTTCCAGCGCGTGATGTCCCGCACAATATGGAGAACGCCGGTGATCCGGCCGCGCGAATCGATCTGCGGGATGGCCCTGATTTCGACGACCTTGCCCAGTTTGGGCTCAAAGGTTTCGAGACCGGCCGGCCGACCGGTTCGGAGGCATTTGTAACCCGGGCAGCCCGCCTTCAGGCATTCGCTGCCGTGGTAGTATCGATAGCATTTCATCCGAGGATGATGGATGGCCGGGAGTTGAAGATGCCGTTGTGCTGCTGCGTTGGCCGCAACGATGTTGAAGGATGGGTCATGGATGGTGATGACATCGGGGAATGCGTCGAAGACCTCCCGCCACTCCTTTACCCAAACGTCCGAAAGAGCGTTATTACTGATTTTATTAAAGCTTTTTCGAATAATTGTATGAAAAAGAGCTTCTTCGTTCATGAATAGAATATCTCCCGCCCCAAATCTTTCATAATATTCCTTAATTTCTTCCCAGGTTTGCCTAATCTCCGATACGGGTCTAAGTCAGCCGGTGTAGTGGGCTCATGGTAATTTTTTATATCCTGTTTCTAGACAGAAAAAGGGGCGTTACAAAATTTTTTATCCATAAGATGGATTACGATGTGTCTATTGGTTCTTTTTGCAAGTAATAGATGTCTTTAACGACATATTAGTTACAATGAAAAGAAAATTAAACCATAATGACTCATTTTAGTTATTAGATAGTCAAATTCCTACTTCAACACGGAATTATGCAATATAAATGCCAGATTTATAAACGGTTGTTTTCTATGATTTCAGGCGATTTTATCTCCAAAAGCATGACTCTCAGAATGGATAAATTATAAAGATATCCTACACATTTGCAGGAATCCTCCTACAGCGGGTCTAAACGACAATAAATACAGTTACTTATGGTTGTAAGGAATCCCGACATCTTGAAATATTTAATACTTTCAATGGGTTATATCGGGCAAGAAAAGGAGCCCGGCGTGTTCCCGTGGCATCCGTGCAGATGCCAACAAACGGGTTGTGTCGCACTATCGGGTCCCCTATAATGCGGGCATGATCCGTCTCTCGAGACCCGCCAAAATACTCCTTTCTCTCCTGATGACTTCCATGCTCCTTTGGTCGCTCTATTTGGTCCGGTCAGCTCCGGTCGACGGAAGCAGCCAGGAAGGGGCTGATCTCCTTGCCCAGCGTCTCATTCTGCTCGATCTCTACACCCTGGAAGCGTCCTCCGGCGTCGATCCGTCTCTGCGCCAGGTAAGGCTGCGTCAACTGGCCGGACGCTTGCGTGTAGAGGCTTCGCGGAGCCCCCAAAACGCCGTCCTGCAGGTAGAGAACATGATCCTCCAGGTGGCCGCCGGTGCCTATGACTCCCCGTTGGCCGAACTGCTGGGCATCGATTACGATCTCGAGCTCCTGGATCCGGAACTGAAGGGTTTGGTGCGGGCGCTCTACCTCGGGGATGACGACGAGCCCTTTGACGCCGCTCCTTTCCTGGAAAGGCTTGGCGAGAGCTGGTTCAGTTTGACAGCGATCATACACTATGGGGAACGGCGGGGCGATCGGGCCCTGACGGCGGAGTCAAAAGCCCGCCTTGGCGAGCGCTCGCATTCGGCGGTCGCGAGACTGGGGCGTCTCGGTCTCTTTGTCGGGGGGGCTGCACTGACAGGGCTTTTTCTGTGGGGGCGCTATTTCCTCGTCGTTCGCCGGCGCGGCCTGCCGCGACGGGAAAGAGTGCTCGGACGGGCCGACTGGAACCCCCTGGACGGCTATTTTGTCTTTCTCCTTTTCTTCTGTCTCTTCTCGGGTGCCTCCTGGTTGCTGGCCCCGCTGGTGTCGGAATCCGAAGGCTTCGCTCTTCCGCCGGGCAGTGCGGTCCCCATCCTCTATCTTCTGCAGGCCCTCCTGGGCCTCTTTCTTCTGCAGCGATTTTTCTTCCGGGGGAGTTTTTTCGACTCCCTCCAGAGAATGGGGGGAGCCATGGGGGAGGGGTCGGTTTCAGAGACGGCGGCGTGGGGTATCGGGGGTTACGCGGCCACCCTGCCGCTGGTTCTGGTTGTTCTCTATCTGTCATCCCGGATTCTGGGCAGACCGCCGGTGAGCAGCAACCCACTGATTCCGCTCATGATGGAGGCATCCACGCTCTGGGAGCAGCTTCTCTTTTTCCTGACGGTAGCCCTCCTGGCGCCGGCGTTTGAAGAGGTCTTCTTTCGGGGTTTTCTCTTCAACGCCTTCCGGGCGAAGTTCGGCGCGCCCGCCGGCATGGTTCTGAGTTCTCTTCTCTTCGGTTTGGTCCACTTCGACTTCGCTATGTTCTGGGGCCTCTTTGTCATTGGCATGATGCTCTGTTTCGTCTACTACCATACCCAGTCTCTGGCGGCCCCCATGTTGCTCCATGGACTCTGGAATGCGACGACTCTGGTCGTGGTGCAGACCCTCTTTCCGCGATAAAGGCTTGTCTTTCCGCCGGGTTTTGTGCACCTGCTGCGCACCGTCATCGCTTTATTGATCGGGCGACCGTGCATCTCATTGCGTCCCGGTTGCAATGCCTGCACGATCGGTATGGGGCGGGTGTTTTTCGGAGCATCGGACTCCTTGCCTCTTGTTCTGTAGTCTTTCTGTGACACTATTTATTTCTTTCTAGCTGTTTTGATACGTTTATGGTCCACTCTTGTCTCTCCAGTCCGGAATGTAGCATAATTCAGTTTGAAAAACGGAAATAAGCAATGAATATGTGGACTTTGTCGACCGTCTGTGTTCTCAAATAGTTGCATTTCGCGGGGAGCTGACCTGTAACATATTTGTCGCAGATTTGCGGGTGGAAGGCATTTCTGTCACAGAAAAGGAACTTATTGAATTTTGGTGGAATATCCAACGCCGGGCCAAAGGCTTATGTCAGAGCGCCCCAAGGGGAAGGAGCCGCCGCAGCTGCGCCACTCAACGGAAGATCGAGAAAATTATAGCGAAATCAATATGTTGTAATTTCAATGGGGTTGGGGATGCTTTTCCTACCGAATTGGTATGGATCTTGCTTTACGTTTGATGACGTTCCTGATCGGAGAGATCTCCTGAACTACCGGTTGCGGGACAGCCGTGCGTCACCCCTTCTGGCGGGTTTGGTAGGGCGACAGTCCTTGGTCAATTGTTTTGTTGACTGCATTTGACTTCTGTTTTGTTGACTGCATTTGACTTCGTTTTGTATAATCGCCGGGTTTGTTCCGAACGGCATCCGGCATAAGGCCCGACGTAATTTTCTGATTTTGGGACCCATTCTTATCTGATCTAAGGGGGAGAAGCATGAAGGCAGCATTATTCTCGAAGGGCGTGGCGGTTACTTTTGTCCTGGCGGCATTGGCGTTCTGGGCCTTTCCCGATGCATCGCAGAGCTCCTGCGGCGCGGCGGCATCGTCCTGTAAGAAATGTCACGAAATCAAGGGAGAGATGAAAGTCGAATCGAAGGGGCTGCACCACACGCAGCATTCCTTTGCCGATTTCTGCGTCTTTTGTCACGGAGGGAGCACGACGGCTTCTGCCAAGGAGCAGGCCCATGAGGGGATGATCAACCCCCTGGCGGATACGAAGAAGAGCTGTTCCGCCTGCCATCCCGATGATTTCGAGAAACGCTCCGCTGGTTATGGAGCCGCCGGCAACTAGCGACGACATTTAACCCAGCCGGGACCTTCGCAACTCCGGTCCTTCGGAGGTGCGCATAACAGGGTGAACGTGATCACGCGGACACGTCCTAGGGTGCGGGTTCGAGTTTCCAATCACCTAAAACAGAATAGTTGATGGGGAAGGCCTGTCTCCCGTATCCCGAGGTAGGGCATCGGCGAGGGACGTGCCGTTGCACGTGCGTCGTCACCGTGGGAAGTCAGGTGAGCCTTGCATGAGCAGATTTTTCTTTGAGAGTGCGCTCAACGTGTCGGCAAATCCTCGGACGACCCGGGAAAAAGAGCCACCGGCAGGCGCGAACCAGGGTTGCCGGGCAGGCTGTAGCGCCCGCACGATCGGGGCCGCTGATGCCTCCGAGGGAATCCGCGTCACCCGGAGACGATTCATCCGCATCAGCGGCGTGTCGGCCGTCATCCTGTCGGCGCTCGGTCTCTCAGGAATCGTGCGGGCCTATCTTTCAGTAGGGCCCGTCGAAACAGCTCCGATCCGGTTTGTCCTGGGGGCTCCCGCCGACTTCCCGCAAGGCAGCGTGACCCTGAAGGAAGGTGTCTTTGTGCTCCGGGACAGTGAAGGGGTCTTTGCCGTGAAGGCGGTCTGCTCGCATCTCGGCTGCAGGATTCAGTGGAACGCCGGGGAGGCGGTTTTTGACTGCCCCTGCCACGGCAGTCGCTATGACCGACGGGGCGGATATCTCTCGGGTCCGGCTCGTAAACCGCTGACCCCCGTTCATCTGACCCGAAACGATGCAGGGCAGCTGGTGGCGGATCTCTCCAGAAAGGCCGGGGCGGAACGTCGCATCCGGGAGGGTTGAAGGATGGCTGCCATCGCCAACGGAGGGCTTCCTCCGGTGCGCGGGGAGACGTGTGGAACCGTTAATTTATCGGAGACGATGGTGTCACGTTTGAATCGGGAGGTTGATACATGACGTGGGTGAAGTCGTTGAAGAGTCACTATGACAAGGTATTCGTCGATGAATGGCCGGCGTACACGAGCGGGATCCTGCTGGGATTGCTGATTGTCGTGGTCTTCGCCTGGGGTAGAACCTGGGGGGTTCAGGGGGGTCTGGCCAACTGGGGCGATTGGTTCAATTACTTTACGGGGATCTCCAAACTGCTCGGTGTGTCGGACAAGCCCGAGTCGCCGCTGCACAACTCCACGTCCCTGATGAGTCTCGGCCTTATTCTGGGGTCCTTCGCAGCGGCGCTCATGTCCCGGCAGTTTTCTTTTCGGATTCCGCCCCTGCTCGAGATGGTCAAGGGCGTCATCGGCGGCACGCTCATGGGAATCGGCGCCACCATGGCCATGGGGTGCAATGTGGGTGGGTTCATCTCCCCGGTGACGGCCTTTAATTTCGCCGGATGGGGAATGGCCGCTGGCATGATCATCGGTGCGGCCATTGGCGTGAAGATCCTCTGGTGGGAGATGGAACACATCATGTGGGGCCGCAAGAACCTTCAGTCCTATTCGGGCTCCAGTAAGGGCACCTACAAGCCCTTCCTGGGCCTGCTCGTTTACGGGGCCGCCATCTATTGGGGCTGCCGGTATCTGACCGGGGCAGAGGAGGGAATGAAGTCTCTCGGCGGGGTGATCCTCATTGGCGTGGCCTTCGGTGTGGTGCTGCACCGGTCGCGATTCTGCTTTTCCCGGGTCTTTCGGGATCCGCTCATGACGGGAGACGGATCGATGACCAAGGCGGCCATGCTGATGCTCCTCATCGGGATTCTCGGAAACGCCCTGCTCATCTACAACGGTTCCAAGTCCTACTACGATGCCCTGACCCCCGTGTTCTGGTCTGGATCACTCCTGGGGGGGATCATCTTCGGCATCGGCATGATTGCCGCGGGTGGGTGCGCGAGCGGCGCGCTCTGGCGGGCGGCCGAGGGGCACATCAAACTCTGGATTGCGCTCTTCTTTTTCGCCTGGACAAGCTCCTGGTGGAAGACGCTGCTGGTGAAATGGGACGTTCTTCAACTCCACATGGATATGTCCAAACCGGGAACCTACATGACAAAACTGGGCTCGCAGTTCTATATGCCGCGGGAAATGGGGGGGTGGTTCTGGACCCTGGCCATTTCCCTCGGATTGCTGGCTCTCTGGTTTGTGCTGGTGGTATATAACGAGACAACGGAGCGCTTCACCGTGGTCAAATAGCCGACTTTGAACATGAGGAGGAGTGAAGGGAGGTGATAGGGGGCATATAGTGTATTGTCTGCTGCAAGAAGAAACTCCAACAAATAACCAGCAACTAGGGGGTGCGTAATGAAGAAAATCGGTTTTATTGCAGTATTGGCGATGCTCGTGATCGCCGGCTATCTGGCCTTTTCCACGGTCAACACGCAGACCGACGTGGTTGTGGCCGCCAAGAACACCTATTCCGGAACGGTTTACGTGGCGGGCATGGGTGGCCACTATGCCGCCGTGGATTTGACCGTCGATCCCAATGACAGCGTCAATCCCATCAAGGTCAATGGGCTCGATCGCGTCGTAATCGGTCCGAAGGCGAGCCATCCCATTCACGATACGCGCATCGACGTGAATGACCGCGACGTGACCTACTGGTCCACCTATAAACTGGATCCCGACGGAAATCTCCATTCGGGAAAAGCGAATCTGAAGACCGGTGAGGTCTTGATGGATGTGGCCTTCCCCATGCCGGACCGGGTCAACAAGGATCAGGCCGGGGCCAATTACTGTGGCTCCGGTCAGTCGAAGCATTCCTACATTCCTGTCTCCATGGCAAACGAGGGGTATATCGACATTCGCGACAAAAAGACCATGGAGCTAAAACACCGCATCTACATGAGCCAGCTCGGTTACAAGCCCGGGACCTACACCTTCGTTCACGGGACCAATAATCCGGACATGACCAAATTTCTGTTGACTTTCAACGTGACGCCTGCGGGTTACAAGGGCTGGAGCGGCAAGACCAAGATGATCATGCTGGACATGGCGTCCCTGGAGAAGGGGGAGATCAAGACGCTGGCCGAAGGTGAATTGACGGGGACGCCGGGCAAGACCATTACCTTCCGACAGAGTTTTACGCCGGATGGCAAGCACATCCTTCAGGCGGCTGCGGATCGGGCCTATCTGGTCGATGCAGCGACGCTGAAGCCGTTGGATGAGATTACCGACATCGCCGGCGCTAGCCACGATATACTTCCCACACCTGATGGCAAGTATGCTTTACTCACGCTGCGGGAGTCGGCCAAGGATAAGGATGGCCAGGACACCGTCGATGGTGTCCTCCAGCTCTACGACATTGATAGTCGGAAAATCGTCGGCAAGACAGCCTCGGTCTGCCAGGCCTGCCACAACGGGATGGGTATGGGCCTCCAGAAGGCGGTGCTCTGCGGCCTGGACGCCAACTGGAAGTAGGAAACCCCGCAGCTACCACCTTCAGGGCTTCGCCCCTGAAGCGTCGCTTGTTTCTGCGAGCCACCCCCGGTAACGGGGGTGGCTCTGCCCGTTCCCGGTGATCCGCCCGTGATCACCCGGCCGGCTTTTGGGGGATTCCACACAGACATGACGACCCATGCCTCTCAGACGAAATTCGGTAAACTGGCCGTAGCGCTCAGAAACCTGAAGCGGAACTCATTCCGCACGACGGTTTTGGTGTCCGCCATTGCCATCCTGGTGGCGCTCCTCATTTTTGCGACCTTCTTTACGATGAGTGTCAGTTCCACCATCGAAAAGGCATCCAACCGGCTCGGTGCCGATCTGCTCATTGTGCCGGTGGGGGCCAGGGATTTTGCACAGGAGTTTCTGCTCGAGTCCAAGCAGAAGTCTTTTTATATGCCAAAGGAGATCCTTCCCCGGGTGCGGGAGATCGAGGGGATTGAGTCCGTCACACATCAAACCTATCTCGAGACCATTACCGGGCTTTGCTGCGATGTGGCCCAGGCCCAAATCATCGCCTTTGATCAGCACAGTGACTTCATTGTGAAACCGTGGCTGCAGAATTCAATCGGTCGGGCCCTCGGTCCGGGGGAGGCCATTGCCGGCAGCGAGACCTACGAGAATCTTGGTCTGGAACTTCTGGAAGTGGAAAAGACTATCTTCAATAAACGCTTCAAGGTTGTCGGGGTCCTGGAGCGGACGGGGACCGGTCTCGACAATGCCATCTTCATGACGGAAGCCGATCTGGAGCAAATCGTCGCGGGCGGCAGCTCCCCCCTGAAGCAGGATCAGATCTCCATTATCTTCGCCAAGATCGGACGGGATCTTGACCCCTATCACGTGGGGCTGGACGTGGAGGGCAACATCATCGAAGTCGATGTGGTGACCCGGCGCGAAATGGGCTCTGAGCTGCTGCGCAAACTGAGCGACATCAACAAGATCTTCGTTCTCTCCACGGTCATGGGCGCGATCCTGACAGTCTTTCTCGTCTGGGCCATTTTTTCGGCCATCGCCAATGAACGGGCCAGTGAAATCGGCATCATGCGGGCCGTGGGCGCGAGCGAGTCCCATATTGTGCGGCTCTTTATTCTCGAGGTCGTTCTGCTCGGTGTCCTGGGCAGCCTCATCGGAACCGCTCTGGGTACCTACCTCTTCATGTCCCTGACGAAGAGCTTCTCCTTGCTGCGGGACCTTTCCGTGCCTGTTCTCTCTATCCGGCCGTTGCCGGCTTACCTGCTGCAGCAGACGTTGATCGGCGCTGCCAGCATCGCCGTCGGGACCGGGATCTGCATTGCCGGGGCCCTGGGGCCTATCAATCGAATCAAACGACTGGAACCCCACGTGTCGATGAAAGGATCACTCCTTTGTCGCAGGTAGAGATATCGAGCCTGAACAAGGTGTACACGGTGGGGGGTGAACAGATCACCGCTGTACACGACCTCTCACTCACCATCGAAAAAGGGGATCTCCTGGCCGTGGTCGGACATTCGGGCTCCGGAAAGACCACTCTCATCTCCATGATCGGAGGCATTCTCAAACCGACGTCCGGCACGATCGTTGTGGATAGCACGGATATCTGTACCCTGGATGACGCGCAGCTGTCGGAGTACCGCAACCGCAAGATCGGCTTCATGTTTCAGTTTGCCAGCCTCCTGCCGGTTCTGACCGCCATGGAAAACGTGCTGCTGCCCCGCATTTTCGCCCCCGGGGGCGGGTCCAATCATCACCGGCGTGCGGAGGAGTATCTGGACGTCCTGGGGCTGGCCGACAAACGTCATGCCTTCCCGGGGGAGCTTTCGGGGGGCCAGCAGCGCCGGGTGGCCATTGCGCGTGCGTTGATCAACGAGCCGGAGCTGATTCTCGCCGACGAGCCGACGGGGGATCTCGATGAGGAGACGGAGGCGGACATCCTCAGGCTGTTTCATCAGTTGAACCGGGAGAAGGAGATCAGCTTCGTGATCGTCACCCACAGCTCGGAGATTGCGGCGGAGTGCCGCAAACGCTGTCGGATGAGCCACGGTGTACTGGAACAGGAAGTCTAGAATGCATCAACCTTTGAGAAGCCTGGGGGATTTGCGGACGGTGCTCCCGGCACTCCTGCTGCTCTGCCTCGGTGTCGCTTGTACCGGGCAGGGGGCACCGCAGATCGTGGTCAAAGGTGCAACGGTACAGGTTTCGGATGCAATCAAGGGAAGCGCCTCGTCGTTCATGTTCGTCATCAATGACGGGAGGGGTGAGGACAATCTGCTGGCCTGCGTGATCAAGGAATACCCGTTGGTCTACGTGGAGTTGCACGATATCGTCGGCGGCAAGATGACCATGGTCAAAGAGATTCCGATTCCTGCCCGTGAGACGACCGCCCTCAAACGGGGCGGACTGCATATCATGTTCACCGGGTTTCCGGAGGAAACCGAAAAGAAGGTGACACTGATTTTGACCTTCGAGAAGAGCGGGCCCATCGAAGTCAGTGCCACGGTGCTCTCATGAAACGATCCCGATGGACCCCGAATATCATGGCTCCGAGACGGCGACGAGCCCGGTTCATTCGACACCTCATCGCATCGCTGCTGGCGGTGACCCTGGTGTGCAGCTTCACAGGATCGCTGCAGAGGGTGCCGGTTGCACAGGGAGAGGCCGTCCTCACCAGCATCAATGTCTGCGACGCCGGCAGTGCGGCGGCCAAAGGGACGGGGCAGGCACCCTGCCTGCCGCAGGCGGCCTACACGGTCGAGCCTTCGGAACCCGAGACGCGGCACCCGGAGCATCCGCCAACCTGTCCGCGCGCCGTTGTTGTCGTGCGCCTCGAGAGACCTCCCCAAACGCCTGTCTGCTCTGCCTGATCTCCCCGGCGGGGGGATCCCTAATCCTGTCTACCTTATCATGAACCCTGCCGGGGTGGCCTTGGCTGCGGATAGCAGCTGAGTCATTACCGGTTGGGCCGGTCTGTTCCATAGAGGAGGATTCTGTGAAAAGAGCTTTGATTTTTCTTGTGTCTCTTTGCCTGCTCCTGCCGCATGCGGCTCTGGGAGAGGATAGTGAAGGGCGCCACAGCTGTCAGGTCTGCGGTATGTACACCGATCATTACGCAGCGACCGCAGCCGAACTGGTTCATCGGGACGGACGGCGTGCACATACCTGCGGTGTCGCCTGCATGCTGCGCATCGTGCAGGATCAGGGGGGGCCGGGGGCCTTCTCAGCCCTGTCGGTCCATGACTGGCGCCGCTCTGCACTTATGCCTGCGGCGCAGGCCGTGTATGTGATCGGCAGTCGGGTTATTCCCGATATGATCCCCAACATCATCGCGTTTGAGAGCCCGGAAGAGGCCCGGGCTTTCCGGGAGCAGGAAGGGGGCGATGTCATTGATTTCACCCAGGCACTCAATATCATATCGCCCATGGGGATGACGAACCCGACGCGCATCAAACCGGCCGTGCTTCCCCCCCGGGGGGCCTTTGGTGTCGGCCTGGGATACATGAAAATGGTCATGGACGACGTGCAAATTGGTTCCGACTCGGAGGATCCCGAAGACTTTGTGCGACGGCCCATGCAGATGATGGGGCCCCGAAAGATGGAATCCCGAGGTGAGATGCTGATGCTCAATTACGGGCTGACCGATCACCTGACGCTCAGTCTGAACGCCGCCTATCTGGAAAAGGAAATGGAGATGTTCCAAATGGGCGGTGCCGTCACACGGAAGACCCGGCACTCGGGTCTCGCCGACACGGAGGTGACCCTGCGGTACAACCTCTGGAAGGACAGTTACTACCGCAACTTCTTTTCCCTGCTGGGCGGGGTGACGGTGCCGACGGGCGATTTCGATCGCGCGTTTCTCAGCATGCCCGGTCTTCAGCTCGGGATCGACGCTTTCGGTTTTACCGGCGGCCTGCTCTACTCCCATCGCCATGGACATCTCTGGTTTCACTTCTTGACAAGCTATACCGCAAAATTGGAGAATGACGACGACTACCGGTTCGGCGATGCCGCGCGCATCGGGGCGGCTTTGCACTACACGCCCAGTTACAACCTAATGCTGGGACTGGAGGTGGACGGTGTCGACCGCGGAAAGAACGAACTGAACGGGTCGAAGATCGGCAATACCGGCGGGTTCCGCAGCGCGCTAACGGCCATTGCGGAGTGGCGGCTCCTGACGGCGTTGGGAGGCAATTTCAACCTCCGCCTGTCCGGTGGGATTCCGCTCCATGAGGATCTGAATCATGACCGGATGGGGAGCATGGAGCGGGTCCAACTTGGAGGCGGCTATTTCGGCAGTGTGATGGTCAATTTCAAACGACGTCTCGCACCGCATTAGGTAGACGGTTCACGGGATAGAGACGAAAGGAGTCACTGATGGATTTCAGACGATGGATGATCGGGGCAGGTGCCGTGGTGCTTGCGCTGTGGCTCAGCGTTCCCGTCTTGGGGCACGAGCCGGCGCGTCCGGCGAAACGGGATCGGTGCCCGGTCTGCGGCATGTTTGTGGCGCCTTATCCCCACTGGGTGGCAGTCATTGAGTTCTCAGATGGCAGCCATGCTTTCTTTGACGGACCGAAAGATATGTTTCGCTATCTCTTTGATATGGCGAAATACACCCGGGAGAAAACGAAGGCCGACGTGGCGCATGTTTACGTTACCGAATTCTACACCACCCAACTGATGAAGGTTTCGGACGTCACCTTCATTACGGGCAGCGACGTGCTTGGGCCCATGGGGCATGAACTCGTCCCCGTCGCGGGTGAGGTGAATGCCGGGACCTTCATGAAGGACCACGGCGGGAAGGGGAGGCTCTCCGTTGAGGAGGTTACCCCGTCGGATATTCCTTAACCCGGATGTAAGGAGGCGATTGTTTGCGACGACCCGTCGCAGGAAGGGCCGGCCCTTCGGGCCCTGTCGGGTTTATTAATTCGCAAGAATTTGGTCCTGGGGGCCGGGTCAGATTCTGTGTGGTTTTGCCTGAAGTGTTCAGGGGTGTTTCGTATGAGGGTGCGAAATGACGACCCACGAGACAACCATCAGGGTGAGTCTCTCGCCCCTTTGGTAAAAAGGGGGGGTGGGGGGGATTAAAAGCACGGATCAGTGCCCCTTATATCGCCCTTTCTAAAGGGGGACTCTTAAACAAGGGCAAAAGGGGAAGCCCCTTCCAGGAGGGGGCCAAAGCCACGTCTTTTGGGCGTGGATGTTTACTTGGGGAATTTCCGATGACGAAGTACCGGCTCTTTCTGGGACTGCTGGCCGTCGAGATGGCAACCCTGCTCTGTCTCTATGGGCTGGGCGCGGTCCGGCTCAGCCGGCGGGCTCCCGATATCGTAGTGCTGCAGGAGATGGCCGCAGGATTGATGCTCACCGATCTGGCCATCTGGTCGGAGGCGACGTATGCGCGCCACCCTTCCCAGGCCGACTTGTTCAGCCCTTTTCAGGAGTATCCGTCGGCCATCGAACATTTCCCCTCTGGCTCTATCCTGGCGCCTCCCTTTGGTATGAGGAGCGGTGGCCATGAGTAAGCATCTCAAGATACTGGAGTTTGTGTTGTCATCCCTGCTGCGTCGCAAGATCAAGAATCTCGGGATCGTGGCGGTCTTTTCTTTTGTAGTGTTCATACTCGCCTCGATCCTCTTTCTGACCCACGCTTTCAAGACGGAATCTCTGGCCATCCTGGAGGGGGCGCCGGAGTTGATCGTCCATAAGATTGCGGGCGGGCGGCACGATCTGACGGCGCTGCGCTACGGTGACGAAATCGCCAAGATCCCCGGGGTGGGTCGGGTGCTTCCCAGATATTGGGGCTATTATTACGATGCTTCGACCGGCGCGAATTATACGGTCATGGGCGCCACGGAAGCCCCGCGCAGCACCCTGGAACTCGTCCGGGGTTCTTTCATAGAGGCGGGGCAGCGCGGTGTGTGTGTCCTCGGAGAGGGCGTTGCGGAGGTCCGCCTGGCCGGTGTGAACGGTACCGTGCCGATCATGGGGGCGGACGGCGAGCTCTATCGCTTCAAGGTGGTTGGTGTGTTCAGGGATCTCTCAGCGCTGCTGACCAATGATCTCATCCTGGTCGCGCCGGAAGACATCCGGGAGATTTTCGACATGCCCCCCGATGTGGCCACCGATATTGTGGTGCAGGTCTTCAATCCCTCGGAAGTTGCGAATGTGGCGAAGAAGATCAAATACCGCTTCCCCGAGCTGCGGCCCATCACCCGCACGGAGATCCTGCGGACGTATGAGACTCTCTTCAGCTGGCGCAGTGGACTGGTGATTCTCATGTTCTTGGGAGCCCTGGTGGCCTTCGGCATTCTCGCCTGGGACAAGGCCACCGGCCTGAGTGGGGAGGAAAAAAAGGAGATCGGGATTCTCAAGGCCATCGGGTGGGAAACATCGGACATTCTGGCGCTGAAATTCTGGGAGGGGGCCGTCCTGTCGCTTGTCTCGTTTCTGGCCGGTCTCATTGCCGCCTACGCGCACGTTTTCTTTTTCGGGGCCTCGGTCTTCGCGCCCGCCCTCAAGGGGTGGTCCGTGATCTTCCCCGATTTCCGCCTCCTGCCTTACATCGACCCGTATCAGATCTTTGTGCTGATCTTCCTGACGGTGGTCCCCTATATCGCGGCGACCATTGTGCCGTCTTGGAAGACGGCCATTACAGATCCCGACGTTGTCATGAGAGGGTAGGCGCTGTGATTCAACTGGACCAGGTCACGAAGATCTTCAACAAGGGCAAACCGAGTGAAGTGGTTGCCGTCCGGGAGGTGTCCCTGGAGATTCCGCAGGGGAGCCTGTCGGTTCTGAAAGGTTCCAGTGGATCGGGGAAGACATCCCTGCTGGGGCTGATCGGATGCATGAGCCGCCCCACCGCAGGGCGGATTGTGATCGGTGACCGGGATGTGGCGAAGCTGCCGGAGCGCTTTCTCACGGAGGTGCGGCGCGAGACCTTCGGATTCATCTTTCAGCATTTTCATCTGATCGCCGGGATCAGCGTCCTGGAAAACGTCATGCTGCCGCTCTACCCGACGGGGATGGGCCTTGGCGAAATCCGACGGCGCGCAGAGGCGGTCGTTGACGGATTGGGCCTGTCGGAGCGGAAGCACTTCCCCGTGCAGGGGCTCTCCGGGGGGGAACAGCAGCGGGTGGCCATCGGGCGCGCGTTGATCAACGACTGTCAGGTCGTGCTGGCCGACGAGCCTACGGCCCATCTTGACACCACCCTGTCGGAGGAGTTGATTGGCATCCTCCTGCGCCTCCACGGAGAGGGCAAGACCGTTGTGATCGCCACCCACGACCCCCTGGTGTACGATCGGGCCTTTGTGCAGCAGGTGGTCGAGATGCGGGACGGGAGGATTGTCCCGTCATAGGCTGCGGCCGATGCGGAGGCACAGTGGCCTCCGTGCGGTAAAACAGGGAAGGGAAACAATCATTCATGATTCTTCATCCGGGCATAGTGGCATTGATCATGGGCTCCTGCTTTGTTGCCGCCATGGTGCTCTACAGTGCAGCGATCGGGGCGGCCGTGCTGCGCCGATGGGATTTGACGAGCAGCTCCGAAGTGCAGCTGCAGCTCGAGCGCAAGACATACCTCACGTCGACCATCATGAATTACGTCCTCGGTTTCGAGATTCTCTCGTCGCTCCTCTTTGTTTACACGGTGGACAGCCTGCACCGGATCTTCGCGGGGGCCATGTGCGCGACGGGGTCGC
>CALZGC010000176.1 GCA_945786985.1 uncultured Nitrospirota bacterium
GAGGCGTATTTTTCATACGTTGAGGATTTGAGCACCGCAACACCTCAAGATACCTTGTTTTAGTAGCCGCCGAAGGCGGCATGAATTATCTAAAGCGAGTCACGCGACGCTCCGTAACTTTGTTACGGAGCGGAAAGCGTAACGCAGTCATGCGGGAAAAGCGAGGTAACCTGAGTCGTTACAAAAAATCTTTGCATTCAGAGAACCGGATCGTCTATGATAACGATTTATCTCTTCCCCAAACAAGGAGCGGTCTGCAATGAAATCGGAGTTCCCGGACAAGAAAGAGATCATCCCCCAGAAATTGGCTCGGGAGAGCAAATTCAAGTTCAAATGCCACCCGGGGATCGCCTGCTTCACCAAGTGCTGCAGCGACATCAACCTCATCCTGACCCCCTACGACATTCTCAGAATGAAGAAGCGGTTGAACATCTCCTCGGAGGCGTTCCTGGCTAAATATACCCGCCCCCAGACCCTGGAGAAGATCGGATTGCCCGTGGTCACCCTCAAGATGATGGATGATGACAGCAAGTCTTGCCCCTTCGTCACACCAAAGGGCTGCACCATTTATCCTGACCGGCCGGCCACATGCCGCTACTATCCGATCGGCTTTGCCACCCTGAAGGAAGAGAATATCACCACCAAGGACGAGTTCTTCTTCTTCGTCAAGGAAGACCACTGCCTCGGCTTCGAGGAGGACCAGGAGTGGACGGTCCAGAGCTGGCGGGAGGACCAGGAGCCGGAGCTCTATGACAGGATGAACCGGGACTGGACCGAGGTTCTGATCAAGAAGCAGTCTCTGGGCGCGGTTGAAACCTCCGAGAAATCGCTCCAGCTTTTCTTCATGGTCAGCTATGACATCGATCGCTTCCGCCGGTTCGTCTTCCAAAGCCCCTTCCTCAAGAAATACCAGACGCCGTCGGATCTCGTGGAAGAAATTCGGGAGGACGACGACGCCTTGATGCTCTTCGGATTGCATTGGCTGAAAACGACACTCTTCGGTCTGGCTCCCGCAAAGCCCGCCGCATCCGAAAAAAGCCTCTGATGCAGAGATTGTCAGACAGACTACTCATCCAGCCAACTCTTTAATTGCTTGATTTCCTCCGGGGCCAGGCTCAGAGTCGGATCGTGTCCCCGGTCCCCGGACAGATGGGCCATGGCCTTGGTAAACTGTGTTCTCAGGATACCGAAAGAGTCCGCGAAGCCCTGGAACTGTGCCTCCGATTTGATGATGGCTGTCTTCATGTCCATCGCGGACTTCTCATCCTCTCCGAGCAGGCCGTACAGTGTCCCCCGGGCAAAGTGGCCGGGACCGTAGTCGGGATCGATCGCCAGCACCCGGTTCAGGTCCGTGAGGGCGCGCTCATGATCTTCTCTGGCCATATGGACCAGTCCCCGATAATAATGGGCCCGCAAGCTCTCCGGCCTGAGGCCAATCGTCGCATCAAAGTCCGCCAACGCGTCATTCAGCCGATTCAGCTTGAAATAACCCGCGCCGCGGCTCAGATGCACCAGATAAGGATCGGCGCCGGCCGCCAGTGCCTCCGTGAACTTGCTCACCGCTTCCGCATACTTTTCCTGCACGAAAAGGCTCTGGGCCTCCCCGATCAGTTCTTCCCACGACATGATTTCCCTCCGTTCTCATAAAAGGTTAGTCCGCACAACGAAAACCCCTTTTCAGTGCAATCAGAATGCCTTGTACGGTCGCGCCGAATGGCCCTGCCGTCAACCGCTCTGACGGCCCCCCGTTTGATGTTGACAGCTCGCTGCGGTTGTCGGAGACTAATAACAAGGGATTCCCACTATCGAATTGATTCGCTAGCTTGTTGCAGGCCGGTCAGGGAGGAGCTGTCATGAGAATCGAAATCATCCAGAAACGCATGGCCATCGGAAATAAATACAGCGTCTCCGTCAACGGCACGGGGCGTTTTTTCGCCAAGAGCAAGGTTCTGCGGTTTCTCTACGAAGCGACGCTCCGGGACGATCAGGACAGCACCGTGGTCACCATCAAGAAGCGCTTCTCCTTCCTCCGGGCGCTCTATGACCTTCGGCTCCAAAACGGACGGACGTTCCGGTTCCGCCAGGAGTCCCTCATCAAACCGGTCTACACGTGCGCGAACGGTGCGGAGCGGTATGAGATCTTCGGACACCGGGGCCGCAAGTATTCAATCTTCCGGCGGGGCCGGCAGGTTGCCGCCCTCGAAAAAAACAAGATTGTAATCCTCGAGGGGGACGAGTTTTCCCTGGAGGCCGACGATGGTCTTCCGGCTGAGCTTCTTTGCGGCATGGTTCTGATCATCGACAACATCAATCACGCCCGCAATAACAACAACACCGTCAGCATTGACTTCGGGAATCTCTTTCAGGCCCGGCCCTGCAACGATAGCTGGAAGCCTCAGCTCGATTCTTAGCAGCCCGATTCCCAAACAGGGCGGCATTCGGATACCATCGCCTTTCCCCCTCTGCGCCGCCGGGTGACGTGCCGAGTTCCGGTAGGTCTCCGTCGGGCACGGATTTCTCCCGGCACCCTGAACCCTCCTCCACATTTTTACAATTTTTGTGATCTAGATTACATCCCTGCCGGGAAAAAGCGGATATGCTGATTTGTAGTTGAGCCCACAAGAGCCCTGATACGCTCTTGCATTCTAAATCTTTTCGAAAAGGAGGAACTCCATGAGCATGTTTTGCGATCAATGCGAGCAGGCGGCCAACGGAACGGGGTGTACGAAAATCGGCGTTTGCGGAAAAACGCCGACGGCCTCTGCCTTGCAGGACCTGATGATCTACCAGCTGAGCGGGATCGGCTATCTTGCACATCAGGCGCGCCGCCTAGGCTTCGTGGATGCGGACGTGAACCGCTACACCCTCGAAGCCCTCTTCACGACGGTGACCAATGTGAATTTTGATACCGACCGGCTCTCGCAATGGATTCACGAGGGTGCACGGATCCGGGACCTCGCTGCCAAGCGTTTTCGTGAAGGGGCGAGAAAAGCGGACATCGCCGTCGATGAGGGCACCTGGCCGGCGCCGGCCACCTTCGGACCCGCGGGCGATACGGACGAATTGATGCAGCAGGCGGAAACCCTCGCACCGGCGCCCGGTCTGGCGAACCCCAATCACCCGGAAGATATCCGCTCCCTGCGGCGGCTTCTTATCTACGGCCTGAAGGGGATGGCCGCCTATGCCGACCACGCTTATCTGCTGGGGCACGAGGATGACGCTGTCTTTGGCTTTATCCACGAGGCACTGGCCGCCCTGAACGATCCGGGTCTCACCGTCGACGATCTGGTGGCGCTGAACATGGCGTGCGGCCGCGTGAACATCCGGGCCATGGAAATCCTCGATGAGGCCCACACCTCCCGCTTCGGTCACCCGGAGCCGACATCCGTTCCCACCGCGTTGCAAGACGGGCCGGCCATCATTGTCACCGGTCACGATCTGCTCGATCTGGAAGCCCTGCTGAAACAGACGGAAGGGAGCGGGGTGCGAGTCTACACCCACGGGGAGATGCTCCCCGCTCACGGCTACCCGGAGCTGCGCAAATACAAGCACCTCGCAGGACACTTCGGAACGGCCTGGCAGAGCCAGCAGAGGGAATTCGACGGTGTCCCCGCTGCCATACTCTTTACCACGAACTGCATTCAGAAGCCCCGCGAGTCCTACCGGGACCGGGTGTATACCTGCGGCCTGGTCGCCTGGCCCGGCGTGGCGCACGTGGCAGACCGAGATTTCTCCGCCGTCATCCGGAAGGCCCGGGAACTCGGCGGGTTCGAAGCCAAAGAGGGGAAGACCCTGATGACCGGATTTGCCCGGCAGGCCGTCCTCGGGGTCGCTGACCGGGTGATCGAGGCCGTGAAGGGCGGCGCAATCCGGCATTTCTTCCTCGTCGGAGGATGCGATGGCAGCAAACCGGGGCGAAACTACTACCGCGACCTGGTGGAAAAAACCCCGGAGGACACGGTGGTCCTGACACTGGCCTGTGGCAAGTTCCGATTCAACGATCTCGAGTTCGGCGACATCGGGGGGATCCCCCGGCTATTGGACATCGGGCAGTGCAACGATGCCTATTCGGCGATCAAGATAGCGGAGGCCCTGGCGGGCGCTTTCAAATGCAGCATCGGAGAGCTCCCCTTGTCTCTCATACTCTCCTGGTATGAGCAGAAGGCTGTCGTGATTCTGCTTTCCCTCTTGTCGCTGGGAATCAAGGGGATCCGACTGGGACCAACACTCCCGGCGTTCATCTCGCCCAATATTCTTGATTTCCTCGTGGAGAATTTCGATGTCCGGCCCATCGGGAATGCCGAGGAAGACCTGGCCGAGATCCTGGGGTCACCGGTTGACTCGAACGTGTAAGTCGCGGCGGAAAGACCGCTTGTCTGTGCGGACCGGCGGGGAGAGGAGCTCCTCTCCCCGCTGCTGAATATTCGTGTTAGATTTCTTCGGCCTTGTCGATCATGCGATCGAATTTCTCCACGTCAACGACGGGGGACGTGGTAAAAGAGATCCCTGTGAGCTTGTGCAGGCCCATGGAGGCGACCATCGCCTCCTCCACGCTGGGAAAGTCGACGATGAACACCAGATCGTGTTCACCCAGGACGGTGTACATCGACTTCACGTTCCCGCCGTGACGCCCGATCACCTCGACGACCGCCTCGGTCCGCTTGGCGCTGACCCCTTTCAAGGCCTTCGATGAATATTTCCCGAACATAAAGAATATCGACATGGCCGGCCCTCCTCTGGCAAGACAGCCCCACTGATTAGACAGGATAGTTGAAAAATACCGCCGAAACGGCCTCTTGGCAATTCTCCGGACCGAACAGGGCTGGCACCTTATCTTGGGGTACAGAAAAGGGTGGCGCCCGAACCTTGGTTCAGACGGTCCGGGCGCCGGGGGAGGTGTGCGGGTGAGGGCACAAATTTCCAAAAAGTTGAGCTATTTAAACGACCGTTCCGGGCCGCCATGACCCTTGCCCTTCCACGGCCGGTGTTTTCCCATCAACTCCATGAATTCGGAGAACTGCTCGGGAGTCAGAATCTTGCGAACTTCCAGAATCCCCTCCAAACGATGGTCGGCACGCTTGTCGTGCAGATCCTTCAGGGTGGCATGGAGCTCGTTGATTCTTGCCATATCGAGTTCGCGTCGCTGAAGCTCATCGCGCATGGCCTCTTTGGCCGCCCGAGCCTCTTTGCGCAACTCGCCAGCCTCCTGCCGATGTCGCCTCCGGTGGCCCTCCAGCAGGTCCTCCTGTTCAGCACTGAGATGCAAGCGCTCATGGAGGGCTTTGATGCGAGCCTCCTTGCGGTCTTCGAAAGAGCCCCGGCGCGATTCAGCATGCGCCGATGCCAACCCAAGGAGAGCCAGGACCGCCAGCAAGCTGATGAGCCTGCGATAATTTCTTTTCATTGCCCTTACTCCTTTCACTTCCTTTGGACAAAACCGAGTCGCCGAAAGTTCCCGCTACAGGAAATACTCTTCGATGGCTGTACCAAATCCCCCGTTTTCCCCACTTTCGCTGACCGAAGCGGCACTGGTTCCGTCCAGCAGAGCGGCCACATAGGTGGCCTCCGCCTCGATATCCAATCGGGCCAGCTCAGGTCCCTGCATCGGCAGCCGATGCAGGGTAAACGTGAGGGCAATGGCCATAACGCCCACCAGCGCGGCGGCCGCCAGGGCCGGTTTCGGAAGGGGAACGCGGCTTGAGAGCCCGGCCCAGAATGCCCCCAACCGGGAGCCTGCACGGGCCTGGTTCTCTTCCAAGATCCGGGCGTGGATCTTCTCCCAGACCGCGTCGGGCGGATAGAGCCGGTCGGCCTGGCGGAATGGCTCCATCACGACCTGTCGGGCCTGCGCTTCAAACTCTCTGCACCCGCCGCACTCGGCCAGATGCCGCTCCAGAGCCGTCTGCGCGTCTCCTGACATCCGCTCATCGAGATAATCAGTCAGAATGAATTCCCGAACGTCTCTACATTTCATGCCGGATCACCTCTTTGCTGAATGCCAAAAGCTTTTCCCGGCCCCGTTTGAGCCGGGAACGCACCGTGTTCAGATTGATGCCCAGCGTCTGGGCGATCTCCTCGTAGCTGAGCCCCTCGAAATCCCGCAGCACGAGGCAGGCCCGCTGGTCAGCGTTGAGCACCTCGAGCAGCGCCGACACCTGCTCTCTCTGCGCGTGTCTTACATCCGCGCGGTCCGCCGGGTTGGATGCGAGAACCGATTCCATTTTCTCATCCAACGCAACGGTGCGGTTCTGCTCCCGCTCCCGCTTCTTGGCGTGATTGATCGCCAGATTGGTTGCAATCCGGTAGATCCATGTCTTCAGCGACGAGCGAAACCCGAAGGTTTTCAGTTTACGATACACGGTGACAAAGACCTCCTGTGTCACGTCCTGGGCATCATCAGCATGGTGGAGCATGCGGTAAACAACATTATAAACGTAGGGTCCGTAAGCCTTATAAATCGCCTCAAATGCCTCTACGCTGCCCTGTGCCGCGTCCCGGACTGTTGCTTCCGATATCTCCCGCATCGTACTCCTCTACCTCTATTGGACAATACGAACGGTCGAAAAGTTCCCGCAGGTGTTATCCGATCGCCCCCATTTTATCGGGCGGGCAAATCCATAGCAATCGGGCCCATCGGCCTGAGCCAAGAGGGAGCTTCACGTTGCATTCAAAATGGGGATACCTGTTCGCGGAGCGGGCGCTTTAGCCCGGATATTGCATGAGTGATCGTCATGAGAGGCCGTAGAGGCGCCACAGGCAAGACGCGGAAAATTTACTGGCTGAAGACATATTGAAATATTTCGAAGTCAGAAAATTTTCTGTAACGCCGTATGTGGCAGACTATCCGGCCTCGTAATAGATTTACTCATGCAATATCCGGGTTAGGCCCGGAGGATGGGGTCGGACGGGGGGTGGTTCTTACGAATCGTCAAGGGCCGCAAGATCGACGAAGACCCCCTTGGTCCTTTGGCCTTTGACGTACACCATTTTTCTCTTCTTCGTGCACACATATTGCTGGTTCGCGCAGATGGGGCATTTATAATAGGCGGAACCGGCGAAATTGCCCGGTTCGCTCCCTTCGTATTTCAGACTGGTGTGGTACATCTTTGACGAACAACGCCGACAGGTCATCGCTTTCCCCCTATACCGATCCGATCAGACGGAACCATTGGCAGGTCGGTGGGCGCCAGTGATCTTCTTCTTAGCCTTTTCCGTCTTGATCGCAACCCTTTCGATTCGCTGCAGAAGATCCTCGACCTCAAAGGGCTTGACAACGTAGTCCGAGCAGCCGTTGCCGAGCAGTTTCTCCAGCAGCTTTTTCTCGGGCAGGGCCGACATGGCAATGATCGGCAGAAAGATCCGGTTTGCCCTTAATTCCTGGATCAACTCAATCCCGGACATCCTCGGCATCCGGATGTCCGTGAGCAGCAGATCGTAGAATGGGGGCTCCGTCTGAGCGCCGTCAATCAGCGCCAGTGCCTCCTCCCCGTTCTCGGCCTGATCGACCCGATAGCCCAGACCGCTCAGCACGCGTGCCAGCGCCAGTCGCATGGCGGGCTCGTCATCGACGATGAGAATACGCCGTTTCATCTGCCTCTGGGTCCCCTCTGTTTCCGGTGGTTTCAATGCTGCCTCAGTCTGCTGCTATTTAGGACGATGCAACCCCGCAAAGGATTCATGAAATAGTGCGTTATGTTTGGCATCAGGGACAGGGCATCTATGGGTTCCGCTCGCGCAAGAGGGGGCGCTAGACGCCGATGGTGGGGCGCTGCGCAGTCGCAGTATGAAAATAGGCACGTAAATTGGGCCAGGGGAGCCGAGGCGGCTGCCCCGGAATGAATCGGTGGGTCAGGAGTTGTTTTCTGTGTCTTGAAGCAGACCTTGAATGCGCGAGCAGGCCTCCGGCGAGAGCGTCGCCTCCGGGTCCAGGTGGTCTTCCTCGATCTGGCTGCAGTAGGTTTGCAGGGCGCCTCTCAGGAAGAGCATCTGTCCCTTGTAGCGGCTGCAGAACCGGCACATGGAAAGGTGGAAGGCGACAGAAAGCCGGCGGCGCCACGGCAGTTTGCGGTCGAGGGATTCCGAAACGAGCTGGGTCGCTTCCCGGCAGGTCAGCATTCAGTCCTTCCTCTTCTGCTTGGAGCCAAACCAGTTGCGCTCGAGACAGAGACGCAGTCGCTGTCGGGCACGATGCAGGCTGACCCATAGATTGGACGGCGTGATGCCGAAAACCTTACAGACCTCTTCACCGCTGAACTCCTCGAGCTCCCGCAACACGAAGGTATCCGCGAGGCGGCCCGGAAGTTCTGCGATACAACCCTGCAGCACCCCCCAGAACTCCTTTTGCACGAAGACGGTCTCGGGGTTTTTGGCCCAAGGGGCTGGCCCCACCCGCCAACGTCCTGAGGCGTCAAAGGAACTGTCATCCATCTCCGCGAAATCGCCGATATCCTCCGGATGGTTTTCCCGCCGGACCTTGCGGAAGTGGTCCACGATCTTGTTCTTGAGAATTGCCACGAGCCAGGTTCTCTCGGAGGCGCGCGCCTCAAAGCTTTCCCGGTTCCGAAAGGCTGCGAGGAAAGCCTCCTGCACCAGATCCTCAGCAACGGCCGGATCCCGCACACGCGCCAGCGCGTAACGATACAGGACGTCTCCGTGAGCATCGGCCCAGCTCGCAGGGTCTGACAGGGTGGGGGTCTTCTCGGGAATATCCAATCCCGGCTAAAACAAGGGGAATCCGCCTGTTGCGCGCATTCCCGGTAGCAGAAAAAACCAAGGGTCATAAACTAATGGAGGAGCGGCGCGTTGTCAATCGGCAGCAGAAAGGGAGTCCGGCCGGGCAAGGGCATCAGTGTCAGAGACATGGGGGAGGCGGGAGAGGCGGGGCGTGCTCAGGCCTCTCCCTTCTTCAGCTTCAGGAGGACTTGTTTGGCGACTGCCTTCAGCGTCTCAAAAACACCGTCTCCCGACGGTGCCACACCCTCGAACCACGGCACGTTCA
>CALZGC010000177.1 GCA_945786985.1 uncultured Nitrospirota bacterium
TTCGGATTATACCTGTCCCTTCTGTTACGTGCTTCTCCCCAAAATCAACCGGTTGCAGCAGGAACTCTCCATCGAGGTGGCCTGGTATCCGGTGTTGTCACACCCGGAAACACCGGAGGATGGACTCCCCCTTGCGGAGCTGATCGTAGACCGCCGTCTCCTGGACGACGGCGTGAACTCCGCCAAGGCACTGGCCGAACAGGAGGGGATCGATCTGGCGATCCCCGATCGGGTCTCTTCCTCGAAGATGGCCATCTGGATGTCGGAATGCGCACGGCAGCACGGCAAGTTCGAGGCCTATCACCGCCGGGTTTATCGGGCCTATTTCGAGGAGGGCCGAGACATCGGGGATGATGAAACGATCCCGGACATTATCCGGAACCTCCAGATTCCGCGGGAGGACGTGCTCGCCTTTGGGAGAAACCGACAGCGTTACGGAAAGATCATGGCCCGCCGGGTGTTGGAGTGCAGAAAACGGGAGGTGACCAAGGTCCCCACACTGATTCTCGATGACCTCAAGATCGAAGGGTCCTGGCCCTACCCGCTCCTCTTCAAGACGGTGAAGAGCGCTCTGGAAGGTTGCTAGAATCGGACGGATTCTCCCCGCCGAGCCCTTTTCAGAGGGTATACTCTTTCCAGTCGACACTGGGGAGGTGGAAATCCATCAGGAACTTCATGAGGTCAGGCCTTGCGAAATAGAGAGGCTTTTCGCCCTCCTTCTCTGCGACCAGGACCACCGGCAGGCCGTCAAAGAGGGGGAGCATCGACTGTGCGGTGTTAATGGCCTCCTCCCTGTTTGCCAGCACCTCCGGCTCGACCCGAACGATACCAAAGGTCTGTTTGCGGCCCCGCACAATACCGCCCTCATAACGTTTCATCGGCTTTTCCTTTCTCCATGCATGACGCTTCGAAAATCATGATCGGGCAATACGCTGCCCCCCTATGGGGGTTGGCGGCTCACATCACCAGGGTTTCACGAATCCCCAGGGGATGCACGTCAATGCCCGCGGCCTCTGCGTTGCTGGCAAACTCCTCCGCGTCCGGTGTGAGCACCGGAAAAGTGCCGAAGTGCATGGGGACAACTTTGCGTGCTTTTAGAAAGCGGGCCGCGTGCAGGGCATCCTCCTCGCCCATGGTGTAATTGTCGCCGATGGGCAGCAGGGCCACATCAATTCGGTTCAACTCCCCGAGGAGTTTCATCTCGGCCATCAGGCCCGTGTCCCCCGCGTGATAAATTGTCTTGTCTTCCACCCGGATCAGATAGCCGCAGGGGTTACCGGTGTAGATCATCCCCTGCTCACCGGGATAGCCGGAACCGTGAAAGGCGGGCGTCATCTTGAGCGTTCCGAACCGGAAGGCATGGCTGCCTCCGATGTGCATGGTATGTACGTTCTCCGCCCCCTGTCGTTCACAGAAAAACCCCAGCTCAAAGGGGGCCACCAAGGTCGCCCCGCAACGGTTGGCGATGGGCACGGCATCGCCCAGATGATCGGGGTGACCGTGGGTCACCAATACATAGTCCACCTCCACCTCGTCGGGAGCCATGGGGGCACTGGGGTTGTCCTTCAGGAAGGGATCGATGATAATCCGGGAGCGCCCCCCCTCGATGAGGAAACAGGCATGGGACAGATAGGTCAGCTGCATGTTCGCCTCTTTCTTCGGCAGCCCGGACAACCAGGACCGGGCCGGTTTTCGACCCCGGGCAACAATCGGCCCGCCTCACGCGGATGCGGTCAGCGTCAGAATCTTCTCGAGAACCTCCCGCTTATCCAGGGCGCCCCCTGTTCTCTCCTCGATCAAGCCGGAGAGCTTCTGCACCTCCGAGACCGAGGGGGACCAGGCAAACTCATTGCGGTAGCGCCGTTCCTTGAAGCGCCGCGCCGCATCGACCACCTTGGTGTTTTTCTTGACTTTGGTACCGGTGAGGACTGCCAGTTCTTCCTTCAGGGTGGCCCGTTTCTCTCGGAACTGGGGGTCGACGGCCCCCGGGGGGGTCAGTTTGCAGCGTCGAAAGTCGATGCCCCGGACATCCATCTTTCCTTTCCGAGCGCGTCCCCCCTTCTCCAGGCAGACCAGGGCCACCCGGATCATCTTGCCGCCATGCTCGGGGAAGGCGAGAAAATCCTCTTCTTCCATCATGCGCTGATAGCTCTCGCTGGGAAACTCCCGCCATTGCCCATCCTCGCCCAAGATAAACCCCATGGCCTGACCTGACTTTTTCAAAATGAACTCCTTTCCCTTTTTATGCCGCTATTATACCCTGTTCCAGGTTTTTTTCAAGGGCTTGCATTCCGGGGTCAATTCGAATAAGGTGTTTCAAGTCTGCGGCCCATCCAGGCCATTTCACGGCCAGGCATTCGTTTATCCCATGCAATATCGGCGCAGGGAGGTTGCTTGTTTCTACCCCTCAGTGACATGCCCAATCCCCGGGGAACCCCGGTTGTGAACTACCTTCTTCTCGGCGTCAACATTGCCGTCTACCTCCTGGTGGCCCTCCCATTGAGTCGCGCAGCGGTAAACCCCAATGACCCTGCGCTGCTGGAATACGTGCAGGCCGTTCCGCAATACTTGAATGTGCCCCTCTCCGAGCTGCTGCGGCGCATCTCCGCCTACGATCTCTTTGTCTTCTCCCACGGTTTCAAACCCGCATCCCCATCGGTGACCGACCTGTTCGCGTCCATGTTTCTCCACGGCGGGTTTCTCCATCTGGCGGGCAACATGCTCTTCCTCTGGATTTACGGCGACAATGTGGAGCACCGACTCGGCTCCGTCGCGTATCTTCTAGTCTATCTCGCCACCGGGATCGCGGCCACCGCCTTTTTTACCGTCTTTCGCCTCCAGTCGACGGTCCCCATGATCGGGGCCTCGGGCGCCATCTCGGGGGTCCTCGGCCTCTATTTCCTCTGGTTTCCCAGGAACAAGGTCAAGGTGTTTGTGGTGCTCTTCCCCTTCTTCGTGGACACCATCCTCCTGCCCGCGCGGATCGTTCTCGGCTTCTATCTGGTGGTGGACAACCTGCTCCCGTTCCTCTTCGCCTCCAGCCAGGGCGGCGGTGTGGCCCACGGCGCGCACATCGGGGGTTTCGTCGCCGGTCTGGCCATAGCGTTCGGCACGGACCGCCTGCCGGAGATGGTGAAGCTGGCAGGCTGGCGTTCTTTCTGGCGCAGGGAGGTGGGCGGCGGGGAAGCGCCCGATACTTCGTCGCTCTCACCCCGAACGGCCGAAGTCCATGAGCGGATTCAACGGGGCGACCTGAAGGGCGCAGTGGCCGCCTACTTCTCTCTCCCCGTCTCGCATTTGAAGGAGAATGTCCGGGCCGGTGACCGGCTCCAGATCGGATATTTCCTCCTCAAAGAGAGGCATTACAATGAAGCCCTCTCGGTCTTCAGACATTATATCTCGGACTACCCGTCCGGCCCTTCCCTGGACCGGGCCCATCTGGGTGCCGGTGTCGTCCTCTATCAAGGCCTGGGGCAGCTCACTTCGGCCTACCAGTACTTCCTCTCCGTCCTCGACGTGGATCCCGACGCTGACAGCGAAAACCAGGCAAGGCAGTACCTCGCCGCGATCGAAGCCCGCCAGAAGCGTAGACTCCGCAGAAGCTAACCCAGATACGGCTTGCGCAAATCTATTACGAGGCCGGACTTGTCACGGCGTAGCATTCTGCGAAGACGGATAAGCTGAAACAGGCGCCGCTACTGGTTGCCGAAACTCCGGCTCTCCCCGCAATCGGGGCAGGTCCAGGTGATGTTGTTGCAGGTCATGCCCCAGAGGTTCTCCTGCATACAGGCGCTGCACATCATGAAACCGCAGGGACAGTGCCAGCAGAAAGAAGCAGTCTCTTTGCAGGCCACACAGATGCACCCCTTCCGGCGCCGCCCGCGACGTTTCGTTCTTCCCTCCTGCTCCATGGCCCACCCCCAGGGGGACATCCCGTCTGATGCCGTCATGAAATCCGATCGACCCGTGAAACCGGCGAACCCGGTGGCCCCCAGTATACGCGCGCTGCGGGCCGCTGTCCAGATTCGATGGCCGGGGGGCGACAGCCGCTCCCCGAGACCGGGATCCAAAAGCACGGTGCCCGTGCGGCGCTGAAAGACCCCGGGCGGGTTCCTGCCGCAGGAAAATGTTCCCATAAACACAGAGAACCTTGTTAACCCGGATATTGCATGAGTCAATCTATTTCGAGCCCGGACTTGTCGCGGCGTAGCATTCTGCGAAGACGGATAGTCTGCCACATGCGGCGTTACAGAAAATTTTCCTTATTTCAATATGTCTTCAGCCAGAAAATCTTCTGCGCCTTGCCTATGGCGCCTCTAGTACCTCTGGGGCCTCTCATAACGATCCCTCATGCAATATCCAGGTTCAAGAACGGCACCCAATAGCCGATCACACCATTTGATGGTATAGTAGTCGTGTTTTGAGGGGCACTGGGCAATGCCCCCGCAGACGACGGCACCCGAGGGGAGAGAGGATGCGGATCGACGGCAGAGGTCAGGACGTTTCGGTTCCCTACGAGCGCCTCAAACACCTGCTCACCAAAGAGGGGTGCATCCTGGAGGACTTCATCGAAATCCTGGTGGACAGTGAAGGCTCGGCCAAGAAGATCAACGTACTGGCTTCGCTGGTGGGTTACGAGACCACGATCAGCAGGACCACCGACGGCTGGTCCCTGCGAGTCGATACCAGCCGGCGGCGCTGTACCTAAATTCGGCGGTGGGGCACCGCCTGTTTTCAGGGATCGTTCAGAACGGGGGTGCGGCATGGAAAACCGCAAAGTTAAGAGGAAGAATGTTTTGTTCTCGTTGCACTATGCTCGCGAAGAGGACCGTGTCGGCGAAGAA
>CALZGC010000178.1 GCA_945786985.1 uncultured Nitrospirota bacterium
GCCGGTGGTAGCGTCACTGAGACTGTAGAGTATGGCAAGGACAAACGGAAACCCCACCAGCACCGTGATATACAGCACGGCCGGCGTTATCATGATGGACGAGAGGAGTCGCTCATTGTCCCAGACGCTCCCTTTGGCACCTGATGCCTCTGCATTACCCATTGCCGTTATTCTCCCCCAAAGGGAATGTTCCTTCTGTTCGGAGACCGCTCTTACGATCAAAGAAACTGATCTCGCTTCTCAGCACGCTAAAGGTGTACGTCTTACCGGACGCCATGGGAGTCGTAATATTGCGGGCGAGTTTGGCGATCACGTGACGTTGCGGCGATCGAATGCCCACATTACCGTACACCAGACGGTCCGATCCCAGATCTTCTACCCAGGTTACCTCGAACTGGAAATGCTCCTGCTCTTCCGACTCACCGCTCATCTCCAGGGGGAGAAAACTCTCCGGGCGAAACCCGATGAGCAGATCCTCCTTCTGAATCAGATTCATGGGTGGCGAGCCCAGAAATGTCGCGACGAAGGTATCCTGAGGGCTTCGGTAAACCTCCTGGGGTGTGCCGATCTGCCTCACCTTGCCGTCTTTCATCACCACGATTCGGTTTCCCAGCCCCATGGCTTCAACCTGATCGTGGGTGACGTAGAGCGCCGTGATCCCGATTCGCTTCTGCAACTGCTGAAGCTCTTCTCGAGCCGAGATCCGTAGTTTTGCGTCCAGGTTGGACAAAGGTTCATCAAACAGAAAGAGGCTTGGCTCCCGGACCATGGCCCGAGCCAGGGCGACCCGTTGTCGCTCCCCCCCGGAGAGTTCCCGGGGTTTGCGGTCGAGCAGGTGTTCAATGCCGAACATACCGGCGCTCCATTCGACCTTCTTCTTGATCTCCTCCTTACGGGTCCCCAAAGGACGCAACGGAAAAGCAATATTCTTGAAAACCGTCATGTGGGGATAGAGGGCATAACTTTGAAAAACCATGGCAATGTTTCGGGTCCGCGGCGGAAGATCCGTCACCACCTTGTCATCGATCCGTATCTCGCCAGAAGTGGGGATTTCAAGACCTGCGATCATTCTGAGGAGTGTTGTTTTTCCGCACCCCGAAGGACCGAGAAGAACCAGAAACTCACCGTCTTCACTGAGCAGGTTCACACCATCCACGGCTTTCACATCGCCGAACCGTTTGACCAGACCTTTTACTTCAACTATCGCCACAATACGCTACTCCGAAGCCCCGCATGGATGGAGACCTGTTGATGGTTTATGTACGAACCGATCTACACGTTGGCTATGATTCTTGAAATTAAATAATCCAGGCCCTGAAGTGTAAGGCCTGACTGACGGGAAGACGGCTTCCGATATACGAGGTTCGGCAGGCCCCGGAGGGAGCTCCGGGACGTGCCGGCCTCTATTGAAAGAACAGACTTAGTGCGTACCGCCGACGAGGCCCTTTTGCCGCCACTTATCGAATATGGCCTTGATCAGGGTCTCTGCCTGCTCAACGGCCGTTGTCGGGTTCATACCACGGGCGGCGTTGGCCATCATGTTGGGCACCACGAAGGTCCCAAAGACCTCCCCGATAGCAGGATTGGCAGGCCCCGGATGGCCCACGGCGGTGCTCCAGGCCTCGGCATCCTTAAGCACTTTCAGTTTATCCGTTGCCTCCCCGGCAACGGCGAAGGGGTCGTTGTCAAACCACGCATTGTGCAGATCCCGCAGTTTCTTTGCTCCCTTGACCGGCGTGTAACCTCGATTACCCGATTTGACAGGGGCGTCAAAGAAAGCCGGCGAATTGTAGAGTTCGCTGTAGTACATGGACTGGTCGTAGTTTTCTACCAAGTCGAGGAGAAAGGCCTTTGCCGTCTCGGCGTTGGTGGTGTAGTTGGGAAGAATATAGTTGTAGATGACATGTTCACTCGCCCATCGGGTCCCTCGAGGACCCTTCAGCGCCGGAACGAAGAATACATCCTGGGCGATCTCAGGATTCTTCTTCTGCCCGCTCCGGTAAGCGGAGACAGAATTTAGAATGTATGAGGCTTTGCCCGCAATCAGTGCGCGATTGTTGGACGCCGCGCCCCAGGCAAAAACCTCCGGCGTCATGGCCGCCTTATAGAGCCTCTTCATGAAGAGAACTGCCTCCATGGTTCGCTCGTTGTTGATGATTACGTTCTCCTGCGCGTCCTGAATACCGGAGTCATACGACCAGAGCAGCGCACGGGCAGCCATGTTCGAGTCCAACTCCTGAGACAGGCCGATACCGAGCTGTACGCCCAGCTTCTCCTTGATTTCCCCGCCGTAAGTCACCAGGTCTTCCCAGGTGTCGGGGCCTTCCGGTTTACCGACCTTTTCCCAGAGACTCTTGCGATAGTCACCGGGATCGATAACCCAGCCGTGGCAGAAGCCGAAATATTTCTTTGTATTCGGATTGTAGGAGCTTCGCTTGCACAGGTCCAGCTGTTTACCGAAGCGTTTTTCTGCCTCCTGGACCACGTCGGTCATATCGAGCACACTCGGCTCGAGCTGCGCCGGCGGCGCAAACATCTCAATCAGATCATGGCCCTGACCGGCCCCCAACTCGGCCGACGCCCGGGACACAACCTGGGAGATATGAACGTGATCCACGGTCACTTTGACACCATTCGCTTCACCCCATTCTTTCGCGTAGTTGTCGAACCACTCTGAATCATATCGGGGCACAAAATGGGCCCATTGAAGGATCCGAAGCGTCTTCTTGGCGGCTGAGGCCTGGCGGGGGATGAAGATGGTCGGACCGGTCAGGCCCGCCGCCACAGCCCCGGCACCGGCCGCTTTCATGAAATCCCGCCGAGTGATTGTGTCTTTGCGCTGCTCCTCCATGGCGTACCCTCCTTGTGAGTGTGGTGATCGTACCCGGAGACCCCAAGTATCATGAAAAGTTTTCCCGAAAGATATTATAAATTCAGAAATCGTGCAACTCATGTCTCTTCTTTTTGTCGTTTCTGGGTGCGCCAAATGGCCCTTGGAATGTGCCTGAGTGGTTTTCCTCAAAAACCGGCTTGACACGCTAACAAATGTTAGGTATTCTTCAGGCATGAAAGCGTTGACGCAGCGGCAGAGGGAGGTCCTCTCCGAGATGGAACGGTTCCTCGATGCGGAGGGGTATCCGCCGTCCATCCGGGATCTCTCCGAGCGTTTTGCCATGGCGCCCTCCAGCATGCTGGGGCACGTGAAGGCCTTGGAACGCAAGGGGGCGATCCGCCGGCGGCGTGGGAAATCCCGCTCCATAGAGCTGACGGCGGTCTCCCGACCAGCCCGGCCGGTGGTGGTCCCCATCGTAGGACAGGTCGCGGCGGGGCCGCCGATTCTGGCCGAGGAGAACCTGGAGGGAACGCTCCTGCTCGATCCGGCACTGGCCAAGGGGAAGGGGCTCTTCGCCCTTCGGATCCAGGGCGAGAGCATGCGCGATGCCGGCCTTCAGGAGGGGGACCTCTGCATTGTTCAGATGACCCGCACGGCAGAGAACGGCGATATCGTTGTGGCGCTGCTCGACGGCGAAGCGACGGTGAAGCGATTCCACAGGACGAAAAACGCGGTCAAGCTGCTGCCGGAAAATCCGGACTATCAACCGATCACGGTCACCGCCGGGGGGCCGGAGTTCAGGATTGTCGGAAAGGTCGTGGGGTTGTATCGGGCTCTTTGAGGCCAGAGGCCAGAGGCCAGAGGACGGATGACGGAAGACGGAAGACGGAAGACGGATGACAGCAAAGACGGAGGACGGAGGACGGAAGACACGCCTGAAGGGAAAAAGACAGATTAAATAGAGAGCAACGACAACTGAGGCGGCCTATAAGTCTGGACTACTTGTGAACGCAGCTGTTTAGAATTGTTGCCCGGTCTTGGCAGTTGCTTTTGCTGTCTTCTGTCATCCGTCATCTGTCCTCTGTCTTTGCTGTCTTCTGTCATCTGTTTCGCTGTCCTCTGTCTTTGTTCTCCTCTGGAATTCAAATATGAGTTTCGTTCACCTGCATGTACACTCCTACTTCAGCTTCTACGACGGCACGGCGGCCATCGAGCCGATGCTGGTGCGGGCTCGGGAGTTGGGGATGTCGGCGCTGGCCCTGACCGACTATAACGGGGTCTACGGAGCGGTGCAGTTCGTGAAGAAGGCCCGGGAGCTTTCGATCCGGCCGATCATCGGGGCGGAGATCGCGGTGAAGGATCTGGGCAAACTGGTTCTGCTGGCCCGGTCCGCCGAGGGGTATGGCAATCTCTGCCGGATTCTCTCCGAGGCCATGATGGAGGATCCGCGGCACCCGGCATTTCTTCCGGAGATGCTGTCGGCCCACGGCCGGGATCTCTTTGTCCTGCTGGGCGCGCCGCTGGCGGACCGCCTGGCGGAAGGGGACCGGTCGGGGGCGGAAGCTCTGGCCGGCCGGTGCCTCGATCTCTTTGGCAGGGATGCCCTGGTGATCGAGCTTCAGAACCACGGCCTGCCGGAGGATCGGGAGCGGGTGCGTCTGCTCTGGGACTTCGCCCGGAGCCGGGGGCTCCTGCCGGTGGCGTCCAACAATGTCCATCTGCTCGCGCCCGAAGACTATTTTGTCCATCAGGCGCTGATCGCTTCGGCCCGCACCGTTCATCACCGGGACGTGCAGCCGCGGCCCAACTCCGAATACTATCTGAAATCGGGAACCCAGATGGCCCGCCTCTTCAGCGGCTACGGCGAGGCGGTGCACAACACCGAGCTGATCGCCCAGGAGTGCCGTTTCGAACTTCCCCTGGAGACCCCCCGCCCGCCGGCGTGGGAGATGCCCGATGGGATGCCGGCTTCGGCCCCTCTGGCCCGGGTCTGCTACCGGCGGTTGAACCGGCTCTTTGCCCAGGGGCGTACGGCTGCCGCGCGGCGTCTGGCTGTGGAACTGGAGGTCATTGAGGCGAAGGGCTTTTCCGACTATTTCCTGGTGGTGGCGGATCTGGTTCGCTTTGCCGAGGAGCGGGGCATCCGCCATTCGTGCCGCGGCTCCGCCTCGGGCAGTCTGGTGGCCTATCTGCTGGGGATCTCCCAGGTCGATCCCATCGCCGATGGCCTGCTCTTCGAGCGGTTTCTGAATCCCGAGCGGCAGGACATTCCCGACATCGATATCGACTTTGACTCCCGGCGTCGAGACGAGGTCATTGACTATGCCCTGGCGCGATACCGGGGGCATGCGGCCATGGTGGCCACGGTCTCGCGCTTTAGGGGGCGGAGCGCCATCCGGGAGATGGGCCGCGGCATGGGGCTGCGCTACGAGAAACTCGATGAGCTGGTCCGTTCCTTTCGATACATGCCGGCCTCCAGGATTCGGGAGATGCTGGTGGCGCTGCCCGAGCTGAGAGATTCGGAGCTCCGATCGGAGCAGTACACCCACCTCCTGGATGTCTGCAGCCGGATCGACAAGTTTCCGAGGCACATCTCCGTGCATCTCGGCGGGGTCGTCATTTCGCGGGAGCCCATGCATGACTACGCGCCGGTTCAGCGCTCGCGCAAGGGATGGCCCGTGATCGCCTTCGACAAAGACGATGTGGAAGCCCTGGGGCTGATCAAGACCGATCTGCTCGGGCTGCGGATGCTCAGCGCCATCGAGGAGGCTGACAAACTGCTCCGGAAGCAGGGTCGGGCGATCGATCTGGACCATCTGGACACGCAGGATCCGCAGGTGTACCGGTGTCTCGAGAGCGGTGAGACCCTCGGCTGTTTCCAGGTCGAATCGCCCGGTATGCGAAGCCTCCTGGGGCAGCTCCGGCCGCGGCGCTTCTCCGATATCGTCTCATCCATCTCCCTTTTTCGCCCCGGTCCGGTCCAGGCCGATATGGTCAGTCCCTTCGTTGCCCGAAGACGGGGCCGGGAGCGCTATGTGCTGCCCCACCGGGCGCTGCTGCCGATCCTGGATGAAACGTACGGGGTGGTTCTCTTTCAGGAACAGGTGCTGCGGGTGGCGCAGGCCATTGCGGGCTTCACCCTGGGACAGGGGGATCGGATGCGGCGGGCCATGAAGGACCCCCGGGCCGAGAAGATGAAAGGCCTGGAGGAGACTTTTGTGGCGGGGGCGCTGCGGCGCGGCATCGACCGGCGGGTGGCGGCAGAGGTCTTCCAGGAGCTGACCACCCTTGCGGCCTTCGGGTTCAACAAGGCCCATGCCTGCTCCTTTGCCGCGATCGTGTTCCAGTCGGTTTTCCTGAAGGTTTGCCATCCGGCGGAGTTCATGATCGGTGTGCTGAACAACCTGCCCGGCATGTATCCGGAGCGGGTCCTGCTGCACGAGGCCCGCCGGCTGGGGGTTCCCCTCCTGCCGCCCGATCTCAACCGGAGCGCCGCGGGTTATGCCCTGGAGGGAGCCGCCATCCGGGTCGGGCTGCGGGGCGTGCGGCAGATGGGGCCTGCCCATCTGGGTAGGATCCTGGAAGCGCGGGCCCAGGGACCCTTTGGCTCACTGGAGGACTTTCTCGGCCGGGTCCGTGTGAACAGGAATCTGCTGCGTTCGATGATTCTGGGCGGTCTGTTCGATGCCTTCGGGGAGTCGAGACGGGGGCTGCTCAGCGCCCTCGCGGCCGAGGACTGGCAGAGCCCCGCCCGGCACGGGGCGGCGGAGTTCTCCCTCCCGCGGAAAGTTGCCTTCGAACTGGAGCATCTGGGGCTCGATCTGACGGCCCATCTGGTCGGCCTTCACCGGGGGGCGCTGGACCGTCTGGGGGTGGTGCGGTGTGCCGACCTTTGCCGCTGCAGCGACGGCGAGCCGGTGCGCGTGGCGGGCATCAAGATTCTTCTGCATACGCCGCCGACCCGAAGCGGGCTGCGGGTGGTCTTTGTCACGGTCGAGGATGAGAGCGGTGTGGCCGATCTGGCCGTCTTTCCCGACACGCAGGAGCGTGTCGGTGCGACCCTCTTTGGATCGGGTGCACTGGTCGTGGAGGGACGGATCAAACGGTTTGGTGAAAGCGTCTCCATCAATGTCGAGGGGGTCACGGCACTCGAAGACGCTCTCTCGAAGGGAGCCCGGACGCCCCGCGCCGGCGTTGCCTGAGTTTCCCTAGTTCGTGCCTATCCGGAAATTAAGACGGGGCCGAGTTAGTTTCCATCCCGAAACTAGTGTCGTGTCAACCTTGTAGTGTCTTTTGGTGTCACCCCCTCATCCTAACCTTCTCCCCGCAGGGGAGAAGAGATGTTTGCACTTCCTCTCCCCTTGGCGAGAGCTTGAGGCCGGCCCCGTTAGAGACAAAGACTCTAATGGGGTGAGGGGAAAAATGGGATACGTCATTCTACACGTGACACGACATTAGTTCGGTGAACAGGCCGGCCGGCGTCCCTGCAGTCGGGCCCGCTCGTAGAGCTGCATGGCGTGGGCCATCCGCGCATTCAGATCGGCCATGCGGGTCTGGTGGGACGGGTGGGTGGAAATGAATTCGGGCGGCGCCGCTTTTCCCTGGGCAGCCATGTTGCGCCACAGCTGGATGCTCTCCCTCGGGTCGAAACCTGCGCCGGCCATGATGTCGAGCCCCAGCAGGTCCGCTTCGCTCTCCTGGGCCCGGTCGAAGGGAAGAATGACGCCCACCTGCGCCCCCACGCCGAGGACGGCGAGGAGTGCGTTCTTGGACGCGCTCGGCGTGCCGGAGAGGACGCCGAGCAGATCGAAGCCGGTCTGGGTGGCGAACTGCGTCGAGGCCCGCTCGTTCGCGTGCCGGGCCAGCACATGGGCCACTTCGTGGGCGACGACGGCGGCGAGCTGATGCTGTGTCTGCGCCACCTTCAGCATGCCGGTGTAGACGCCGATCTTGCCGCCCGGCAAGGCGAACGCGTTGGCGCTCTTGTTCTCAAAGACGGCCACTTCCCACTGATTGGCCGTTTCGCCGGCCCGGATGTCGCGCGTCACCGCATCGGCCACACAGCGGACATAATTGTTGGCGACCCGATCATTGGACAGGGGCACCTTTTCCTTCACCTGCCGGAAAGCCGCAACTCCCATGGCCGTCATTTCCGATTCGGGAAAGAGGTTCAGCTGCCGCCGCCCCAGCGGGGAGGTCGCGCAGGCGAAGAGGAAGGCCGCTGCCAGTGCCGCCACCCATGCTTTTGTCATCGTCCACACTCCCGACTTTTGAATGAGACCGTCCTGAACGTGATACACGCTCCAGCCTTCTCTTATATATCTGCTTCCGGGCAGATCGTCAATCGGGGCCCGGGAAAGAGTCCGGGCGCGGCGGGAGGCCTTTACCGCAAGAAAATCTTTTCTTTTCCAGCGGGGTGTGCTAGAAATTTCTTAAATAGAATGGTCGGTTAGAGGCATAGGAACCGGCAGGAGCGGATCATGGGCGGCCCAATCCACACGGGGCAAAAACGTGTAGAGTCTTTCGATTTTGAACCCGGCCGGATTTTTGCCCGGAAGTTTGAGGTGGTCTCCAGGCTCGGCGCGGGCTGGGAGGGGGAAGTCTATCACATTCGTGAACTGCGAACCGGCATCGACCGCACGGCCAAGTTTTTCTTCCCCCACCGCAATTACCGGGAACGCTTTTCGACAATCTATGCGAAGAA
>CALZGC010000179.1 GCA_945786985.1 uncultured Nitrospirota bacterium
CTCATCGAGGATCTGGCGGATGTGGAGACGACGGTCCTCATCACCGGCGAGAGCGGAACCGGCAAGGAGCTGGTGGCCGAGGCGCTGCATTTCCAGGGCGCCCGGAGCAACAAGCCGCTGGTTAAAGTGAACTGTACGGCTCTGAGCGAAAACCTGCTGGAGAGCGAACTCTTCGGACATGTCAAAGGGGCCTTCACGGGGGCCATTCAGAACAAGGTCGGCCGCTTTCAGCGCGCCGACGGCGGTACGATCTTCCTGGATGAGATCGGCGATATGTCCCCCCATATGCAGCTGCGTCTACTGAGAGTCCTTCAGGAGCGCGAATTCGAGCGTGTGGGCGAATCGGCCCCCATCCGGGTGGATGTCCGGGTCGTGGCGGCTACCAACCAGGATCTTGAGTCAAAGGTCCGGCGGGGGGAATTCCGGGAAGACCTCTATTATCGACTCAAGGTCGTCGAGATCTGGCTGCCGCCCTTGCGAAAACGCCTGGACGATATTCCCCTCCTGGTCGATCATTTTCTGGCACGGTTCAACCGGAAGTTCAACAAGAATATCCCTTCCATCTCCGACGCCGTTCGGGGCCGGTTCATGGAACATCCGTGGCCGGGCAACATCCGGGAACTGGAGCACGCCATGGAGCATGCCGTCCTGCTCTCGCGGCAGCACACCGTCACGTGCGAGCATCTTCCCAGTCAGTTCGGCCTGGTCCGAAGGGAAACGGTGCCCGACGGGGCCGACGGACGAGAAACGATCGTGGACGCACTGCGAAAAAGCGGCTGGAACAAGGCGAGAGCCGCCCGTCTGCTCGGCATCAGCCGCAGAACCATCTACCGTAAAATCGACGAGTTCAACATCCGGGAAGACTTTTCCCAGTAAAGCAAGAGCGTGTCATGGCACACTTTTGTGATGACACATAAGCGTGCCAGACTCGTCTGTACTTCGCATGAAAGCCGCACCCTTTCACAACCCCCTATCTCTAACACATCAATTTTAAAAGAGAATTTATTTAATTCCACGCCCACCCTATTTGGCACGAATCGTGTAGCATCAAATACCAATAAAGGATGACCATATTTTCTCCCGAAGCAGAGAAGACGGCCGCAAAGGGCTCTCTGTACCTGGGGATGAAGATCCAAGGAACGTCCCTGCTGCGGCGCATATGTTTTACGGGTGGACGGAAAGATGAAAGGACTCATGACATTCCTGGCGGTTCTGGGTTGGCTGCTGATTGTCTACTGGGGGCTCCCCTCTACCCCCGTGCCAGGCAATTCGGAGATTGCCTGCCAAAGTTGTCATGAGCCGATCGGGCTACCCCCTGCCCCCGTGCCAGGCACTTCGCCAGGCACCTCAATCGAAGAGCCGCAAGGGGGGCAGATAGCGCCCGGATTCGATACCGGCCGGCTGCCAACCGCAACGATTGATGGGCTCTCCCGGACGCTGTTGGAAACGTCCGTCGGAAACCCGACGCGGCGGATCCGCTGAAAGGTTTCCGGTAACCGCACCTCGATACGAGGCGATAACGGTCACATGATGGAATTTCAGACAGATCGGGAGGCCAACTGCCCCGCCAAATGCCCGTTGCTTGCCGCGCCCCGGGAGGAGTGCTATTGCGTCAACCTGGGGAGCTTGACAACGGAGGCCGCCATTTACTATTGCGGGGGCAAGCATGAAGAGTGCCGTATCTACCAGGAGCATCTGAGTCTAGGAAGGAGAGAGCAATGAAAAAACACATTCTGCTGGTCGACGATGAGCCTGCGATCCTTTACACGCTCAGCTTCGTCCTCAAACACGCCGGATATCGGGTCACCCAGGCCAGGGACGGCCGGGAGGCACTCACCGCCATCCTCAAAAGCCGCAAGAAGAACCGTCCCTTCGACCTGCTCCTGACCGACATCCAGATGCCAAAGATGACCGGCATCGAGCTGATCGACGAACTCAACCGCCGGGAGATCTCGCTGCCCGTTTTCGTCGTCTCCGGCCTCAACGGTGCCGACCTGTGCACACGCCTGCGCCGCAAGGGGTGCTCGGATTACCTGGTCAAACCCTACGATTTCCGGGAACTCGTCCAGCGGATTCACGAAACCCTACGTAGACCGGACAGGCAACCCGTTCGTAGAACCGAAAACGCCAACGCCCCAATGACGCCGTGAGTCCATCCCGCGGGGCGCTGGACAGGCCCTGCCACCGATCGGGAGCCAGCATGAAATGTCCCTACCTCATCCGGACGTTCGGATACAACTGTTTTGCCGGGGAAAAACCCTATTCCCCCAGCGTGATCCAGCTGGACCGCTATTGTCGAACCAAAGAGAGCAGGCGATGTCCCTTGATTCGGGCTCCGCTTGCCGGCAACCGCAAAGAGGCTGCGGCATCGCATGCAAACACCGACGCGGCCTAGCCCGGATATTTCATGAGCGATCGTCATGAGAGGCCCCAGAGGTACTAGAGGCGCCACAGGCAAGGCGCAGAAGATTCTCTGGGTGAAGACATATTGAAACATTTCGAAGTCAGAAAACTTTCTGTCACGTCGCCTATGGCAGCCTATCCGTCTTCGCAGCATGCTACGCCGTGACAAGTCCGGCCTCGTAATAGATTTATTCATGCAATATCCGGCCTAGTTGGTCCGTGATAAAAAGGTTTATGCTGAGAAACTTGGAAAGGCGACGCATTGCTGCCCGTAGCCCTGCATAAAGGCGGGCCCGAGCCGTCAGAAAACTGGCAGCACGAATCGTAGACGACCCTATCAAAAAAATTAAAAAAAAGCGTCGGGAACATCTTGACAAAAATTCAGATTTAGATATAATATTAAAAAGATCCGGTTAGTACACTTTCATAAGCCATTGAAAAGAGGAGGCAATACGATGACATGCAGCAGGTGCTCGTCCAAAATGTACCTCACCAGCCTCAACTACGAAAGCAACGGCATGGATAATTTCTCCGTACTCACGGACACGCATTTCTACAAATGCCCCATCTGCGGGCACCAGCACTTTCTCAAAGCTGAACCGATCAAGAAAGTATTTATCTATGGACAGAAAATCAAAGGTGTACCGGTCGATGCAGACTAGCCGGCCCAGATAGCAGCCGGACCGGGTCTCTCACAAAACCGGGTGGGCATCTCTGGTCCCAGATCGAGGCCTGCTCGGGGCGTCCCGGAGTACATCGGAAATCTATATGGACGGAGACGGTTGAGATGAATAGAGTCCTCACGTTCCTGTCAATACTCGGGTGGATCCTCATTGTCTACTGGGGGGTCCCCATCTAGCGCGTTCTGGATACTGTCCCAAAGACACCCCATGGAGGCATCTCGTCGAAGTGAAAGCTCCGGCGAGGCGCCTCTCCTTCCATCCCCATTCCCATGCATGCAAGGAAACACCGCTGAAGGGAAGCAGCGTCTCCCTGCCGGTACCCAAACGGAGGGGGGAACGGATGCCCCGCAGAACATGCACGCAGCACCGCGGGAAAGCGCTTCCGTCGCTTCACGATCGCCCGCCCTGTACCTGAGACAAATACTCGCACTCATCGGGTTTTTCCGGACACCTCTCGCCGCACGGCTCGATGTGGATGATCACATCGGAGTTCCGGATGCGGCGTTCAATTTCTCTTTCGATGCGATCCGTGATGTGATGGGCTTCCTCCACCACCATGTCCTTGCAGGTCACCAGGTGCAGATCGATCAATTTCTGGGAACCCGAATGGCGGGTGCGTAGTTTATGATATCCCAGAATCTGCGGCGTGTGACTCAGGATGATCCGGTCGATCTCGTCCCGCAGCTCCTTGGGGATATATTTGTCCGTCAGAGCATCGAGAGCCCGCCTTAAGATCCGGTACGCGGCAACCAGCACCCAGCCGCCGATCAGCAAGGCCGCAAGACGGTCAAAAAAGAGATATCCGGACCAAGCGGCCAGAACCAGGGCCAGCGCCACACCGAGGTTCGTGTAGGTGTCGGTCAGGAAGTGCATCGAGTCAGCCTGCAGCAGGGGCGAGTCCGTTTCCCGTCCGACTCTGGCCAACCGATTTCCCACGAAAAAACTGGCTGCTCCGGAGACGAGCATGACGGCAATCCCCGCGCCGAGCCTGGGGGGCTCTCCGTCCATCAGCGACCGCCGTACCCCTTCCCCAATGAGGATGAGCCCCATGAGGCCGATGAACCCGGCCTGAACAAAGGCTGCCAGGTTCTCGATCTTGCCATGTCCGTAAGGGTGCTCCTGATCGGCCGGTTTGATCGATTTTTTCATGGAGAGATAGCTGACCGACGAGGCGACCAGATCGATGACCGAGTCGACTCCCGCGGAGAAAACACCGAG
>CALZGC010000180.1 GCA_945786985.1 uncultured Nitrospirota bacterium
CCACCACATCCGCGTAGTTCTTGGCCGCGGCCCGTAGCATCGTCGGCCCGCCGATATCGATGTTCTCGATGGCGTCTTCCAGCGAGCAGTCGGGCTTGGCAACGGTCGCCTCAAAGGGGTATAGGTTTACCACGACGATGTCGATCGGTTCAATGCCATGTTCCTCCATCTGATCCAGATGGTGCGGCAGGCTTCGCCGGCCGAGCAGTCCGCCGTGGATCTTGGGATGGAGCGTCTTGATGCGTCCGTCCAGCATTTCCGGGAAGCCCGTATAATCGGAGACGGAACGGACAGCGATGCCGTTTTCCTTGAGCAGCTTCGCGCTACCTCCCGTCGAGAGGATCTCAAAACCCATGATTTTCAGCTTCTTCGCGAAAGCCGCGATCCCCGTTTTGTCCGATACGCTGATCAGTGCCCGTTTCATCATCCTTTCCCTATCCTTTCTTGTTTCCGGTCGGCGTGGGGTCGGTGAAGGCCTCCTCCGGGTCCCCCTCCGTCGTGGGAGACCGGAGCGTCATATCCGGAACGAAAACCTTCAGGTCCCGGGTGACCCGGGTCTGACAGGCGAAGCGGAAGCCCTGGTCGAGTTTGCCCTGTGACAGGAGGTGCACTTCATTTCCCGTCGGCTCCGTGTCGCAGCGGATCAGGCGGATGAGACATCGTCCGCAGGTACCGCGGCCGCCGCATTCGCTCGCCAGATCCAGACCGGCTGCGCCGGCCGCGTCGAAGATCCGCTCCTGGTCAGCGACAGTCGTTTTCACGCCAAGGGGAAGAAACGCCACCCGGTGTTCGTGTGCCATGTCCTGCTGCTCGGGAATGTGGAGGCCAGAGGGAACTCTGAAAACAGGCCTCACTCTACACAGATTTTTCGACCTTGTCAACATGATAGCCATCCCGGGGAGCGGTCTCTAACAGCTCCTGCGCCGGGCTTGAACCGGGAGGTGACGCGACCGGGAACCCCTTTGATTAGAGGGATTTGCTGCGTTGCGGCCCGGGGCGACCCGAGGGGGTTACAGCTTGACAAATACCCACCGATCTTCTAATATCACACTGTTTTTTGACGGGGAGGCCCATGAATATTGAACAAGTCTGGAAAGACCTGGAGAAGGATCTGGCGGGTGTGGAGCAATGCCTGTCCCAGAACCTGCAATCCAGCGCACCGCTGATTTCTGAAGTGGGCTTCCACATGCTCAGCGGGGGCGGCAAGCGGATTCGCCCCCTGCTTCTGCTGCTCTCGGCCAAGGCCTGCGGTTACCGCGGGGCGCGGCACCATCTGCTGGGCAGCATCGTCGAATATATCCACACGGCGTCGCTGCTTCACGACGACGTCATCGACGAGGCCAGCATCCGTCGGGGCCAGGCATCGGCCAATCGTGTGTTCGGCAATCAGGCCAGTATCCTGGTCGGCGACTTCCTCTATTCCAAGGCCCTCTATCTGGCTGTGCGGGAACAGAACCAGGAGATCATGGACGTCCTCTCCGATGCGACCACGGTCATGTCGGAAGGGGAGGTGATGCAGTTGGCCAGCATCGGGAACCTCGACCTGACGGAAGGGGAGTACCTCACGGTGGTGACCAACAAGACGGCCGTGCTCATCTCCGCAGCCTGCCATCTCGGGGCCATTCTGGCCGACGCGCCATCCTCCCATAAGCAGGCGTTGGTACAGTTCGGCCTGGATGTCGGGATTGCTTTTCAGCTTATAGATGACGCACTCGACTATGCCGCCCAGGAAGGGAAGCTCGGCAAAAAGGTCGGCAAAGACCTCATGGAGGGGAAGGTCACCCTGCCCATCGTTCATCTGTTGCGCCATAGCGAGGCAGCCGAGAAATCCCGGATCCAGCGGATTTTTGAAAACGGCACGCCTGACGCGGAGGATGCGACCTTCGTTCTGGACTGCATCGACAAGTACGATTCCATGGATTATACGTTGAAGCAGGCCCGATCTTACGTCCAGACGGCCAAGCAGCATCTGGACCCCATCGAAGGCTCGCCGGCCAAGGATGCGCTCTTTGCCGTTTCCGATTACATCTCCCGCAGGGAGCGCTGAGCAGAGCCGGCTGCGCCTGCCTTCGCGCACCAAGAGGCGCGCTGCGCAGCGGAGCCCCGACTCCGGCATGCCTGCGGACAACTCCAAGAATGAGCCCTCACTTTATTGCCCTCGCCCTTCTGATCGCACTGCACGTGGGTGTGGCCCAGGGATGCCGGAGCCAGAAGCCGCCGGTCCAGCGTCAGCAGTATCTCATGGGCACGACCATGTCCATCTCCATCGCCGGCGCCGAGACGGAGCACGCACACCGTGCAGCGGAAGCGGCCTTTCAGGAAATCCGCCGGCTCGAGACACTCATGAGCACTTATCTGGCGGAGAGTGATGTTTCCCGGGTCAATCGTGCGGCGGGCGAAACGTGGACCGCCGTCGATCCCGAAGTGCTGGGTGTGATCCGGGAGGCCCTGCGATATGCCCGCCTCTCCGGGGGAGCCCTCGACATCACGTTCAAGCCGCTGGCGCGGCTCTGGCAGTTTGAGGCGGACAGCACGCCGCCCTCTCCGGCCGCGGTGCAGCAAGTGCTGCCGCTGGTGGATTACGGGGCGGTCCTGATCGACGGTGACGGGCGTGTGCGGCTCGAGCGCCCGGGGATGGCCATCGGCCTTGGGGGCATCGCCAAGGGTTATGCCGCGGACCGCGCCGCCGAGGTGCTGCGGCAAATGGGCATCGCGAACGCCACCATCAATGCCGGCGGCGATGTTCGCGTCATGGGAAGGCCCTCTCCCGAACGTCCGTGGCGCATCGGGATCCAGCACCCCCGGAAGCGGCAGGCCCTGCTCGAGGAGGTATCCCTCTCGGCGGGAGCCGTGGCGACGTCGGGAGACTACGAACGCTTCTTCGTACACGAGGGTGTGCGATATCACCATATTCTGGATGTCCGCACCGGCTTTCCGGCGCGCGGGTGTATGAGCATCACGGTGATCGGTGAGACTGCCATGATGGCCGATGCCCTGTCGACGGCGGCCTTTGTCCTGGGGCCGGAGGCCGGGCTGGCTCTGATCGAAGAACTGCCAGGCGCCGAGGCGATGCTCGTCGATGCATCCGGCGAGATCCACCGCACAACGGGCTTTCAGGGAGGAGGGGGAACATGAAAGGAGATCGGGTAGGGAAAACTGTCTCAGACTCGACAGTCGTCACAACGGAGTTGGCCCAACCAAACGATGCCAATCATCTGGGCAACATCTTCGGGGGAAAGGTGCTCTCCATGATCGATCTGGCCGGTGCCATGGCCGCGATGCGGCACTGCCGACAAACGGTGGTCACGGTGTCGGTGGAACGGGTTGATTTCAAACATCCCATCAAGATCGGCTATCTGGCCATCATTGAGGCGCGACTCACCGCAGCGTTCAGGACATCCGTGGAGGTCGCAGTCGAAATCCATTCGGAGAACCCCATTACGGGAAACCGCTGCAAGACCTGTTTCGCCCGGGTCACTTATGTGGCGCTCGATGAAGCGGGCCGACCCGCATCGGTGCCGCCCCTGATCTGTGAGACACCCGAGGAGAAAGCGCGCGAGGGCGACGCCCGTCGGCGCAAGGGGGCGTGGCAGCAGGACCGGAAGCGGGACGGGTGCGACGAATAGCCGTGCCGGTGGGCCGGTCTTGGGGGGAATCGGGCCCCTCTTTGGAACCGTTGGCACCGGACATCACTCTATAGATAGTATCACCCGCCGGGGGTTGCGGTTTTCGTCCACTGCCGCTCTGAATTCGGATGCGACCGAGCGGGGGCGGTCTTGACTTTGGCGGGTAACTATATTAGAGTTCCCGCAACGTAAAGCCAAGATGGGAGTAGACAATCTATGGAAGAAGGTGCTTTTACCCTGACCCAGCACGGGATGATATCGCTGGTCACGAACGCGGGCCCGGTGGTTCAGGCGGTGCTTGCGGTGCTGCTGCTTTTTTCGGTGATCTGCTGGGGGATCATTTTCTACAAGTACCAGGTGATCCGCGCGGCGCGGGTACAGTCGACGAAGTTTCTCAAAGTCTTCTGGATGAACCACCCCCTGGAGACGCTGATCCGCACGGCGAAGCAGTATCCCGCCAGTCCGCTGTCGAGGCTGTTCGAGGCGGCCTACCAAGAGCTGAACAAAGTTTTCAAAGGGCGCGGTCCGGATAAACGTCCGCGGAATTCGGAGGGTGAGGTGGTGGAACTCCTGGGGGCCGAGGTTTACGGGATTGAGCCGGTCAAACGGGCGTTGAACCGGGCCATCATGTCTGAGACCACGCGGTTGGAACGCTCCATCACTTTTCTGGCCACGACGGGCAGTACGGCCCCCTTCATCGGACTCTTCGGAACGGTCTGGGGCATCATGGATGCCTTTCAGAGCATCGGCAGCCGCGGTTCCGCCAGCCTGGCCGTCGTGGCTCCGGGCATCTCGGAAGCCCTGGTGGCGACGGCTGCGGGTCTGGCCGCCGCCATTCCCGCGGTGATGGCGTACAATCATTTTGTACGCAAGGTGCGGGTCATGGTCAGTGAGATGGACAACTTTTCGTCCGAATTCATGAGTATCGCAGAGAAGCACCTGGAGTAGGAGTGGCTGCCGCCGGCGGGGTCTGCGCAGCGGGTGCAGCCGATAGGAAAGGCAGATGGGGATCACAGGAAGTAAACAATACGGAGCCATGTCGGAGATCAATGTGACGCCCTTTGTGGACGTCATGCTGGTGCTCCTGATAATCTTCATGGTCACGGCACCGATGATGCAGCAGGGGGTCGATGTGGATCTCCCCAAGACCAAGGCGGCTGCCATCAAGATCAGTGAGGAGCGGCTCATCGTGACCGTGACCAAGACACAGAATGTCTATATCAACAAGACCGCTTTCTCCGTGAAGGCATTGCAGCAGAAACTCACGAAGATCCGGGAAGCCAACCCCACCCGGGAGGTGTTCCTGCGCGCCGACAAGAACGTGCCCTACGGGTTTGTGGTGCAGGTGATGGCAGCCATCAAAGAAGCCGGGATTGCCAAGCTCGGCATGGTCACCGATGTCTCGGAGATCGATGACTGATGGTGCTAAAGTTTCAGCCAATGCAGGAGACCGAGTTCGGACGGGACTTCTGGCGGATGTTCTGGGTCTCCCTGACCTTGCATCTGGCCCTGCTGGCATTGGTCAACTATTCCCGGAAGATGTGGACCCCACCCGTTTTCTACGCGCCCCCGTCGTATACAGTGGATCTGGTGAGCGTGGAGCGGCCGAAGCCTCAGCGCAAAGCGCGGCCCCAGCCCAAGGCACCCCCCAAGCCGGCCTCCGTGGCCAAGCCGGAGCCCAAGCCGGAAAGCGCCAAGCCGGTCCCGGCGAAAGTCGAACCGGAGAAGAAGATTGCCATTCCCGATGCCGTCCCCAAGAAGCCGGCACCTGTGCCGAAGAAGCCGGCAGCCAAGGTGGACAAACCCGCGGAGAAGCCCGCGGAGAAGAAACCGGTTGAAAAAAAACCGGTGGAGAAGAAGCCTCCTGAAGAGGCCTACAACGAGAAGCAGATCAGCTCCGCACTGGCCGATCTGAAGAAGCGGGTGAGCCGTCAGCGGGCGGCGGAGGAGAAGGCCCAGGCGGCCCGGGGCAAGATCACGAGCCGCGTGATGGAAATCAAGAACAAGGCCTATCAGAATGCCATTTACTCGATCATCGATGGGCATTACCAGCTTCCAAAGGGGATCCACGCCGAGCCGGATCTGGAGGTAATTGTAGGTGGCATCATTACGAAAGTGGGGCGTATTCAGGATCTGGAGTTCGTAAAGCGGTCGGCGAATGAAGCCTTCAATCAAGCGGTCATCCGAAGTCTCGAACGAAGCAGCCCACTTCCGCCTCCGCCGGGACAAGAAGACACAGCTTTTGAGATGAGGTTTTCACCAAGCGGGGTGCAAGAATAAACGGGAGAAAGACCGATATGAAATCGTTGAGATATTTTTTTCTAATTCACTGCCTCCTCCTCGCCGGTTTGTCGGGGGTTTGTGAAGCCAAGATATACCTGGACTTCTCCGATCCCGGCTTTGAGAAGCTTTCCGTTGCGATTCAGGTGTTCAAGAATCTGCGGCCCGAAAGGGGAGGCGCCGAGATCGGCCGCGAAATGCATGAGACCGTGAGCAGCGATCTGGGCTTCTCCGGTTTGTTCCAACTGCTCGATCCGGTCAGCTTCATCGAAGACCCCCTGTTGTCCCAGACGGACCCTGCCAAGATCCTCTTTCAGGACTGGCGGGTCGTCGGTGCGGATGCGCTGATCAAAGGCGCCTGGGCCCTGAACGGCGATCAGCTGCAGGCGGAGTTCTACCTGTATGATGTCTATCAGCAGAAACAGATTCTGGGCAAACGCTACTACGGCGGTATGGGGGACGTCCGGAAGATGGCCCACAAGTTTGCCAACGAGGTGATCAGGGAAATTACGGGGGAGGCGGGCGTATTCGACAGCCGGATTGTCTACCTTTCCGTCACGCCGGCGGTTCGCCAGATACATGTCATGGATTATGACGGCCACAACGATCGGGTCGTCTACGAGGAAGAAGGGATCGTCATGTCGCCCAAATGGGCGCCGGACGGTGAGAAGATCGTCTTCACCTCCTACCGCGACGACAATCCCGACCTCTACCAGATCACTCTGCGCACCGGCAGCGTGCTGAAGATCTCGGGCGAGTCCGGGATCAACACCGGCGGTGCCTATTCACCGGGCGGCGGCAGGCTGGCCTACGTGATGAGCAAAGACGGGAATCCTGAAATTTATATTCTGGACAAGTACGGCAAGAAGCCCCGCCGCGTCACGAACAACTGGGCCACCGATGTCTCACCCGCCTGGTCTTCCGACGGAGAGAAGATCGCCTTCATGTCGGACCGCGCGGGCAATCCCCATATCTACGTTATGGAGCGGGACGGCGACAGTCCCTACCGGTTGACCTTTCAGGGTAGTTACAATGCGACCCCGGCGTGGTCGCCGCGAGGGGACCGGATTGCCCTGGCGACCATGAACAGCGGGCACTTTCAGATTGCCACCATCAAGCCGGACAAGAGCGAATTCAGGATCGTTACGGGCAATGCCGGCGACAACGAAACGCCGGCCTGGTCGCCCGATGGCCACTTCCTTTGTTTCAGCTCCACCATGAATGGCAAAGCGGATATTTACATCATGAACGCGAATGGGACCAATCTGCGCAGGATCACGTCGAAAGGTGCCCGGAATCTCGCGCCCCATTGGTCTCCTCGCCTCGTTTTTGACTAAACCCCTGGTCCCGTCGGGCTTCGCTCGGTCGTCGGCATGACGGCCGGGCAGCGCGCAGCGCGGCCTCGGCGCCAGAGAAAAAAACTGTTTTACAGGCGGGAGTTTCTGTATTATTATACACCTGCGAAAAATTCAGGAGACAGGGACAAAAAAAGAGGAAGGAGACAACGATGAAGAAAAATGGATGGTGGGCTCTGTGCGCGATGATTGGACTGGCGATGGTCCTGACGGTATCGGGATGTAGCCGGACGGGGAGGGGGCCCGGTGTTTCGGACGCGGGTACGATGGGGACCGCGACGGCGCCTTCGACGACGGGGATGGAAGGCCGCGATGTCTCCGTCGAAGACATCAAGGCCCTTCAGCCCAAGGAGCTGCGGGATATCCGTTTTGATTTTGACCGGTTTGACCTGACGCCGGACGCCCGGGCCATCCTGGCCGACAATGCAGCCTGGCTCGAACGTAATCCCGGCACTGCCGTGATGATCGAGGGGCACTGTGATGATCGGGGCTCCACGGAATACAACGTGGCCCTGGGAGACCGACGGGCCAAGAGCGCCATGAATTACCTGGTCAATCTGGGCGTCAGTGCGCGCCGACTCAGCACCATCAGTTACGGGGAGGAGCGGCCGACCTGCATGAGCAGTACCGAGGCGTGCTGGGCTGAGAACCGGCGGGCCCATTTCGCCACGAGGTAGACAGAGACGATTTTAGGGCCCGGGCGTTCTCATCGCTGTTGGCGTTTCGGGAGGCATCATTGATGATGGAGGCGGATTGTATGCTTGGCAAGATCGCAAGAGGGGTCGCTGCTGCGGCCCTGCTGGGGGCTCTGGGCGGCTGTGCCGCCCTCGACCAGGATGTTCGCATCAATTTCCTGGAAGGGCAGATGAAGGACGTTCTCGAGAAGTCCGCTGAATGGGATGTGACCTCCCGCGGTGTGCGGCAGCAAACGGCCGATACGGCGGCGGAGGTGGCCACCATTCGGGATCAGGTTCAGAGGCTGACGGGCCGTGTGGAGGATATGCTCTCGGGCGGTGTGCCGCGAGAGAATCCCATCTTCGCACAGCAGGGGTTGGGTGCGGAGGTGCGGGACCTGCAGGAACGGCTCCAGTATATGGAGGCGAAGCTTGCGGAACTGGAACGGCGTGTCTCCGGGGAGGCCCCCGACGAGGGCGTGGCGGCACTGGAGCCCTCGAGTGAGGGATCGACATCGGCGCCCCCAATGGTGACGCCGACCCCACCCGCCGCGGCGGGCCCCAAGCGGGAATACAATCAGGGCATGGATGCGCTGAAACAGAAGAAATACGGGACATCCATCAAGCTCTTCCGCAATTTCATCCGGAAATACCCCGGCGATGACCTGGCGGACAACGCCCAGTACTGGATCGGGGAGAGCTATTACGCCCAGAAGAAGTACGAAGAGGCGATCATCGAATTCGAAGAGGTGCTGCAGAAATATCCCAAAGGGGACAAGGTCCCGGCCGCGCTCCTGAAGGAGGGACTGTCCTTTCAGCGGTTGCAGGACAAGAACACGGCCCGCCAGCTGCTGCGCAAGCTTGTCGATCAGTATCCCAAGTCCGAGGAAGCGAAGATGGCCGAGAAATCACTGGCCGAGCTCCAATAAGATCGCCGGTTCCAAGTCGCTGACAATCCCCCCCGGGCTAAGATCGTCTGAAAAGGCGATCCAGCCACCCCGTACCCCGAATGGACCGGCTCTTTGGCCGGCCGTTTCCTAGAAACTCTCGCAATGCCTCGTAATCCCGCTTCGACATTTTGGTCACCGAGACGCCGATGACATAACCGTAAGAGTCTTCGGGTGTGGCCACATTGTACCAGCAGGCCGTGCCGCTCATTCGGATTTCGGCCTTGTCGGGGAAAGGAATGCGGATTTGCAGCGTATTGCCGGACAGACCCCAACTGCTGGTGAGCACGTGAAGATCTTCCACAACCGTGAAATTCGTATTCAGACAGAAGCCGGTCTCCGACAGGTTCGCAACGATCGCGGGAACTTCCTTTGTTTGTCGCTCGGTGTCTCCGCTGACCACCCGGAAAAAGGCCTTCAGGCCGGCCGAGGTGCGCGGGACCGCCCGCCTCTCTTTCAACATCCTGCCTCTGTGAGCTTTGCCCATGCAATCAACTCTGTCGCGGCTTGCGTCCGTCGGACTTCCACCACCATAGTTGAATTCCGGGGCGAATACAACCCTTTTTGTCCCATCGCTTCCGGTCTGTGCGGATTGCTATCCGGTTGGCCCCGTTCAAGAACATTACCCCGGATATTGCCGTGGATCCGGCATTAGCTCCTTGAAATAGACGATGGACGGAAAGACGGCAGAGGCTCGCACCGGGTCCCGGGTGCTGGGGCGGGCGACAAAGATGAGATGCCGGATGCCTGCCTCCCGGGCGGAATGAAGATTGGCTTCGCTGTCTTCGGCCAGCAGAGTGCGCGCCATGTCAAAGTCGATATGAGTGCGCAGCGCGTCCCAGAAGCGGGGCTCCTCCTTGGGAAGGCCGACGTCGTGTGCGGAAATGATGCCGTGGAAATAGGGCCCGAGGCGGGTCTTTCTCATTTTCAGGTCGAGCGTTTTGCCGTGGGCATTCGTCACGAGGTACACGCCCTTGTGCGCTTCCAGGAGAGATTGCAGAAACGGCTCCACATAGGGGTGGACCTGAATCAGGTGTTCCACTTCCGCCTTCAGAGTAGGAATGTCGAGTCCCAGCTGGCGTGACCAGAAATCAAGGTCGGTCCAGTTCAGGGTGCCCTCTTCCTGTCTATATCGCGCCGTCAGTTCCGCCACGGCCCCCTCCCGAGACAGACCGTTGGCCGCCGCGTATTCGCCGGGGACGAATTCCAGCCAGAAGTAGTTGTCAAAATGAAGGTCCAGCAGTGTTCCGTCCATGTCTAGCAGGACCGTATCGATCGTGTTCCAGGGAAGTTCCATGCAACCCTCCGAATCGTCTGGCGGAAAGCTTCAGCGTGTGGCGCTGGCGTCGCGCACCCGCTGCAGTCGGCCGGGCGGACGGCGCGGCCTCAGTCGGGCGGGGCGAATCCGCGCCGCAGGGTGTTTTCGCAGATGCTTCGGGGGATCATGAACTGCTGCAGGTAGTCCGGCCCCCCCGCTTTGGAGCCGATGCCCGACATCCGGGCACCGCCAAAGGGCTGGCGCCCGACGAGCGCGCCCGTGATGCCCCGGTTGATATAGAGGTTCCCGACGTCGAAGGTGTTCTGAACTTGCCGGATAGCTTCGGGGCTTCTGGAAAAGAGTCCCCCCGTCAAACCGTACTCCGAATCGTTTGCCAGTGTCAGCGCTTCGCTCAGATCCCGCGCCTCGGTGATGGCAAGCACCGGGCCGAAAATCTCTTCGCGAAAGAGGCGGTGCGATGGGTGGATGTCGGAGAAAATCGCGCAGGGCACGTAATAGCCCGACGGCGGCGCCTCGCCGACGAAGACGGGGGTTCCCTCTTCGGTACCGACCCGTATGTATGCTTCGATCTTCTCCTTTGCGCCCGCGTCGACGACCGGTCCCAGCTGATTGGCCGAATCCGCCGGGGGGCCCATCCGAAGGCTCCGGGTGGCCTCTACGAGGCGCCGGACGAAGGTATCCGCCACGGACCGCAGGACGATGGCCCGGGAGCAGGCCGAGCACTTCTGCCCCTGAAAGCCGAAGGCCGAGGCCACCACCCCCTGCACCGCTTCGTCCAGGTCGGCGCTTTCATCAATGATCACTGCGTTCTTCCCGCCCATCTCCGCAATGACCTGTTTGACGTGCCGCTGTTCGGCCCGGGTCTCGGCGGCCCGTTTCACGATTCCCAGGCCGACCTCCCGGGACCCCGTGAATGCGATCAGGTCGACGCCGGGATGGGAGACGAGATGATTGCCGACGGCAGCCCCCGATCCCGGCAGAAACTGGATCACGCCATCGGGGAACCCCGCGTGACGGAGCGCCTCCACCAGCCAGGCCGCGGTGACCGGCGAATTGCTTGACGGTTTGAGGATCATGCAGTTTCCCGCAGCCAGTCCCGCAGCCGTCATTCCGGCGGCGATGGCCAGGGGAAAGTTCCAGGGTGAGAGGACCACGCCCACACCCCGCGGGACATAGTGATAAAGATTCAGTTCACCGGGGTAGTGAGAAAGCCTGCGACGCCCGCCCAGCCGCATCATCTCTCGGCCGTAATAGTTCAGAAAGTCGATGGCTTCGCAGACATCGGCATCGGCCTCGAGCCAGTTCTTCCCCACCTCGAAAACCTGCAGGGCGGCGAAGTCAAACCGCCGCTTCCCGATGGCTTCGGCCGCGCGGAACAGATGGCCCGCGCGCTCCTCGGCCGGCACACGCTGCCACGACTCCCACGCGGCCCGTGCGGCAGCCACGGCCTGATCGGCATGTTCGCCGTCGGCGGCACACACCTTGCCCACCACCTCATCCGGTGCAGCGGGGTTTACGGAAAGAATCTGCTCCGCCGTGGTTACGTCCCTGCCGTCGATGACGAGGGGATAGGTCTTGCCCAGATTGCCCTCAACATTGTTAATGGCGTTGGCAAATTGTTCGCGCAGCGATCCGTCCGAAAAATCCGTGTGGGGCTCGTTGAGGAAAACGGCCGAGGCCGCAGGGGACGGGGCCTCCGGCGGTACCGGCGGGGCCATCAATTCCTCGAAGGATGCGGCTTCGACGAAGTTCTTCCGGAGGAAAGATTCATTGGACGTATTTTCCAGAAGGCGCCTCACCAGATAGGCCATTCCCGGGAGCATTTCCCCGATGGGGGCATAGACCCGCACGCGGAAGCCCAGCGCCACCAATGCCTTACGGATCGGCTCGGCCATGCCGTTGAGCATCTGGAATTCAAAATCGCCTTTGTCGAGTCCCATCCCCTCGGCCACGGCGGCGGCATGGGCGAGACTTCGGACATTGTGGCTGGCAAAGGCCGGTGCGAGCTTGTCCGCATGTGCCAGCAGCTCCCGGCTCAGCCGTTCATAGTTGAGGTCGGTGGCCTCCTTGTTGAGGAAGACCGGGACCTTCCAGCCCCGCTGCCTGCGGACCACCGTCTCGTAATCCCAGTAGGCTCCCTTGACCAGCCGGACGGCGATGCGGCGTTGAAAGGTTTCGGCCCACGTGATCAGGGACTCCAGGTCCGACGCCGCGTCCTGCAGGTAACTCTGCACCACGATGCCCAGGGGTGGTCCCTGACGGAACTCCTCCTGTGCCAGTATCTCGTGGAACACGGCGTAGGTGAGCGCTTTCTGATCATAATGCTCCAGATCGAAGTTGACGAGGGCCGAGACGCCGGCGGCCTTTCTCAGGATGGGGTAGAGCCGCCGCTTCATCTCGCGCAGACTGGCATCCCAGCGAAGCGGGTCAAAGGCCGGCGACAGGGCTGACAGCTTGACCGAGAGGTTGAGCCGGGGGATCTTGCCGAAGCCGTCCCGATCGAGCAAGGGGTTTTCCTCCCAGGCGGCAACAGGTTCCGACAGGGTGCTGATGGCATCCAGGCAGCGGTCACGATAGACATCGGCTTCCTGGTTGCTCAGCGTGGCCTCACCCAGAAGGTCGACGGTGAAGGAGAGGCCGTCGCTGCGCAGCTTTTCGAGCACCTCCAGGCTGCCGGCCGGGTCCGTGCCGATGATGAATCGGTGGGCCATGAACTCCATGTTCTTGCGGACCGCCGGTGCCGCCAGCAGCGATGTGAGTGGTCCTGACGCAGCCCGCACCCCCCGCCGGAAGATCTCCGGCAGTGCCTCACCCGTATCTTCAAAGTATTCCCCCAGGAGCTTGCCGACCTGGCGGTTGTAGGGAAGCACGGGAAGCACATCGATGAAGCGGAACATCTGAACCTTGAAAGACTCGTCTTTCATGGCCCATTCCAGGAGATGGCCGCTCCACCACTGGGGATCAAAGACCGAGGGGGAGGTGTCCGACATCTGGTCGTAGATCTCCCGCCCGATCTCCTCGATCCTTCGCTGCAAAGGCCTGTCGGTAGGGTTCATGGTTTGTCAGCGCCGGTCACGGCGCATCCTCTGCAGAGAAGGCGACGCGGCCTGACCGGTTGGCGGCCGGGCGGGGGCCTTCACGGGCTCCAACTGTGCCCCGACGACGATGCTCCCCCTGCGGGCCGGAAGGTCTGCTTACAAGATGCCCAGGATGTCTCCTTCCCGGACCATCAGAAGTTTTTCGCCGCCCACATCGACCTCATCCGTGCCGTAGCGTCGAAAGAGGACGGTCTGGCCCGCTTTGAGTTCGGTTTCAATGAACTTCTTCTTCCCTGTGGAGTGTCCCCGATCATCCCGTTCGTTCTCGACACGTCCCCGGCCCACGGCCTGTACCTCGCCCCGGGTCGGTTTCTCCTGGGCCGATTCGGGGATGACAATCCCGCCGGCTGTTTCTTTCTCCGATGCCATTGGGCGCAGTAAAACCCAGTCATTTACCGGATGCATCTTCATGGCTGCTTCCTCCCCTGTGACTGCCGATGGTTGAGTGCACCCAAGATTGATACCAGAAAGGGGACAATAGATCAAGCTGGGGATGCGGGCCGGCAGCGGTGTGTTTCCTGCTGAGCAGGGAAACCCTACCGCGGTGCGCTTTGGCGATCCGGCATTTCCGGCTTGATGCGCTGTCCCTTTTGTACTATGATGCCGATATTTGTTTCAGATGCCACGGGGGGTGGTGCGGTCGTTCTAAATCATGCCTTGTACCGCCCGGCAACGAGACCCGTTCATCCGGGGCAGGCAGTGCCTGCCGCCTGCACCTGCCATCACACTTCTGAATTCCCTGCAGCCGTGCTTTGGAAACCCAAGGCGCAGCACAGGAGCCCGGGACACTGCCGATGATCTTGGACCCAGAGCCGGTGCCGAGGCCGCATCCATCGAAAATCAAGAGCGAGGTGAACTGCAGGGCGCTCAATACCATCCTCGTCTTTGTGGAAACGACCTATGGCGAGCAGGTGTTGCGGGCCCTGATCGAGAAGACGGGTATGCCCCTGGAGTACCTCCGGGATGAAAACAACTGGGTATCGTGGTCCTATTACTGTGCCCTTCTGGAGGCACTGGCGGAGTGGACGGGGGATCCCCGGGCGCCCTTTCGGGCGGGCACTTTTTCCGGCCATCGCAAATCGTGGGGAAGCCTCTACTATATCTTCTATGCCTTTGGCCATGTCGGTTTGATTCTGAAAAAAGCCGTTGATATCGTACCGCGTTTCAACAAGACGGCCGAGTGGACGCTGCTCAGCCTGCAGAGGAACCGGTGCACCTTCCGGATCCGGATGAAGCCCGGCTACCCGGCCAACCGGCTCTGCTGCCAAGCGCGCATGGGACAGGCTGCAGGGATTCCGAGGGCCTTCGGCATGCCCCTCGGCACGGCCCGCGAGCTTCAGTGCCAGGCCCGCGGAGCGGACGCGTGTGTCTGCGAGGTGACCTGGCTGAACCGTCCGCAAAGACTCTTTTCCATGGCGGGCCTCCTGATCGGCCTGCCGCTCATGGCGCTTCTCTATCCCAACCTGCCGGGCGGTGTCCTGGGGGCCCTGATTGCCGCCGGGGTGCCGGTGGTGGGATACCTTCTGGGCAGGGTCTTCGACTCGCGGGTGACGGAAGACGGCAACGCCCGGGTCAACCGCGAACAGACCGTCGCGCTGGACGAATCGCTGCAGGTGATCGAAAGCAAGTATGCAGAACTCCAGGAGGCTCACGACGGGCTGACGGTCATCTATGAAATCACCCGGCGGATTAACGGGACCCCCCGTCTTGACGCGCTGGTCGACGACCTTCTCGGCCTGATTGTGGAAAAGCTCGGATTTGACCGTTCTTTGGTGCTGCTGAAGGACAGGGACACGGGTGTTCTCCGGGGTGCGAGGGTTTACGGTGACGAGAGGCTGCAGCAGCATGTGGGGCAGCTCATTATTCCCCTCGGCGGGAAATCAACCGTCGCCCGAGAGGTTCTTCAGGATTGGCAGACGCGGGTAATCCAACCGGCCAGTCTGGAGGCCGGGGAGGCTTCGGAGCTGGAACGCAGGATCTATGAGGTCACCGGGACTCGGGAATACGTGGTGGCTCCCATCGTCTGGAAAGGAGAGCTTTTGGGGGTGATGGCGGCCGATAACATCCGCTCCGGCGAGGCCATCAGTGAAGCCAGGCGCCGCCTGGTGGAAAACCTTGTCAGCCAGGTGGCTGCAGGCATGGCCAATGCAAGGACCTTCGGGGTCATCGAAGAGTTGAATGTAACGCTCGAACAGACCGTGGCGGCAAGAACCCGCGAACTGCAGGAGGCGAACACGGAACTCCTGCTCTCCAATGAACGTCTGAAAGACCTGAACCGTGGCAAGTCCGAGTTCATAGACATCGCCGTGCATGACCTCCGGACGCCCCTGACGGCCATTGTCAGTTATGCGGACCTGCTGCGCCGATACGGTGATGAGCCCTATGAGACCCGTCGGGAATTTGTCGACATTATTCTGCAGGAAAGCCGCCGGATGAACGGTCTCATCAATGACTATCTCGATCTTTCCAAACTGGAGGCGGGGTTTGTCGATTTCCGGGCGGAGGAGGTTGATGTCCGGCGGGTGGTGGGGGAGGTTCTCCAATCCTTCGACGTGAAGCTGAAGGAAAAGCAGATCGACGTGACGGAGAGGCTCTCGCCCGAGCTCCCCATTCTCAACATGGACACGGGAAGAATCAAGCAGGTATTCTCCAATCTCGTTGACAACGCGATCAAGTACACGCCGGCGGGCGGCTCGATTTCCGTCGAAGGCGAGCTCGTGGGTGAAGCGGGGCTGCTCCGTTTTGTGGTACAGGACTCGGGCGTCGGCATTGATGCGAGGGATCAGGAAACGCTGTTTGCAAAATTCGGCCGCGTCATGGACATGGCGGTCCGGAAGAACCAGGGCACCGGTCTCGGTCTTTCCATTGTTAAGACCATCGTGGAGCACTACGGCGGCCGGATCTGGGTGGAGAGCGAGAAGGGAAAGGGGTCTCGTTTTATATTCACCCTTCCCATGGCGCTCTCTGGCTTTCCGTCCCGTCATGTGGTGTCCCTGCAAAGCGATCCCCGGGAGTTGATCCGGCAGATTATTCCGTTGTGTAAGACCTATTTGAGGCGACACTTCGCCTGCGTCTTCTTCGGTGGCGTCGAACAATTCGATGGGCTCCGGGCGGCTTTGACCGAGCAGGGCCTGAACGTGGAGCACCTGATGCAGCGGGAACAGTTGGTTCTTGATGCCGGCGCGCATGCGGCAGCGCCCGAAAAAAGCAGCCCCGGCAAGGCGCTCGGTGAAAGGATCGCGGCAGTGCTTGATGGGACGGAGGCGTTTTCGTGGAACGGACTGGTGGTCATCTGCGATTTGGCTCGCGAGTTCGTGGATGGGGGGAGGGTGCAGGAGCTCGTCGATTTTGAGGTAAGGATCAACGATTATCTGGCGCAGGCCGGCAAACCGATCATTCATGTCTGCCGCCATGCGCCCGGGGCCTTTTCAGAGAGCGACATGGCCAGACTGACCGGCCTGCACCATTATTGTCTGACGGAGGGGAAGATTGAGGCGCGCGCCCCATGGGCGCCGGTGCCCCCTCGAGCGGCCGGGCGTTCTTGAACTCATAAGGAGTGTGGCGTGCAGGAAAAAGTCATCGGACTGCTTCAGTGGGCCAACAATCTGGTCTGGGGCACCCCCATGCTGGTGCTCCTGGTAGGCACCGGCATCTACCTGACCGTGCTGCTGCGGGGAATCCAGTTTACCACCCTCTATCCTTCCCTCCGGCTGGCGCTGATTCAGCGCAAACAGGCCGGCGAAGGGGATATCTCCCATTTCCAGGCCCTGATGACGGCCCTGTCGGCAACGGTGGGGACCGGCAATATCGCCGGGGTGGCCACGGCCATTGCCGCGGGCGGTCCGGGGGCTCTCTTCTGGATGTGGATCACGGGTCTTTTCGGGATGGCCACCAAGTATTCCGAGGCCGTGCTTGCCGTCAAGTATCGCGTCCATGGGGCCCGGGGAATGATGAGCGGCGGACCCATGTACTACCTCTCCATCGGGATGAACTCGAAGTTTCTGGGGGGCGCGTTTGCCCTTTTTGCGTCCATCGCAGCCTTCGGCATCGGGAACATGGTGCAATCCAATTCCGTGGCCCATGCTGTGGAGACGACGTTCGGCATTGGCAACGGCTGGGTCGGAGCGATCCTGGCTCTCGCCACGGGGCTCGTGATCCTGGGGGGAATCAAGAGTATCGGGCGCGTGACGAGTGCCCTGGTGCCGGTGATGATTGTACTCTATGTGGTGGGCGGTCTCGCCGTGCTTGTCGTGAATGCGGCTGCCATCCCGCAGGCCTTTGCCTTGATCTTCAAGCATGCTTTCACACCCGTTGCCGCCTCCGGCGGCTTTGCCGGGGCGGCCGTGGCGCTGGCGATTCAGAAGGGGGTCTCCCGGGGGGTTTTCTCCAACGAGTCCGGTCTCGGCAGTTCGCCCATTGCGGCCGCGGCCGCACAAACACCCAACCCGGTTACGCAGGCGCTGGTGTCGATGACACAGACCTTTATTGACACGATTGTGGTCTGCACCATCACGGGGTTGGTGATTCTCACCAGCGGGATCTGGGATTCCGGTGTGACCGGTGCGGAGCTGAGCACCCTGGCGTTCTCCACCGGCCCCCTTCAGAAGTTCGGCGGGATGATTGTCTCCAGTAGCCTGGTTCTCTTTGCCTACTCGACGATCCTGGGGTGGTCTTACTACGGTGAGAAATCGATCGAGTACCTCATCGGTCCGGGTTCGCGGGTCCCCTACCGGGTGCTCTGGGTCGTGGTGGTCGCCTTCGGGGCCATGGTCAAGCTCGATCTTGTCTGGACCTTTGCCGACATCATGAACGGCCTGATGGCCCTGCCCAACCTGATCGGACTGCTGGCGCTCTCCCCGGTGATCCTCAAGGAGACCCGTACCCATCTGGACGCTTTTCTGCAACAGGGAAGGTGAGCGCGCGAAGCCATCCTTTACGTGCGCCCCCCCGGCGGATGGTTCCCGGCCTTCAGGGTAGTCATTGTCTGGTTCAAAGTGCGAGAAGGGTTTCCGGGTCGTCCGGCGACTGCGCCCGTTCCGCTTCTAGCTGAAAAGGACTACACTTACGGCAATGACGAGGTGGTATTTATCCTTCACCATCCCCCAGAGTTTTTCCCGGAGGGTGTTCTTGAATTCTTCCGACGCAAGGATGGGCGCCTCGTCGGCCCGTATGAACTCGGCCAGTTCATTCTTGCCGCGACCACAATGAGGGTCCTCAGCCGGGTCATGGTTTAGCAGTGACCCCTGCAACATGGTCGGCTCTTTCTTATCCTTCTTTTCATTCATGTCGCAACCACAATGAGGGTCCTCAGCCGGGTCATGGTTTATCAGTGACCCCTGCAAGACGGTCGGCTCTTTCTTCTCTTTCTTGTTGTCTGACATATTCTGCCCGCCCCCATTTCTTCGCTTTGCTCTAGTTTCGCGCAATCGATTCCAGCAGCAACTCTTCCAGTCTGAAGAACTCCGTGTGGTTTCCCTTTGGGGTCAAGCGGCCCCTCCGCACGGCCGCCTGTTTCAGCTCCATCTCACGTATGTGCCTTCGGGTAATACTGAACAGCCATTCCGTCAGTGAGCAGACGGCCGTTGCGTGGTATTCCCCGATCGTTTCAACGGCTTCAGTCAGGATCTGCTCGGTGACGTTCTCGGCTTTGTGGTGGTGGGCCAAGTGAAAGAAGGTGTAGTTGAATACCCTGGGAAAAAATGTTTCAAACATCAAGTGGAATGCCTTTGGGTCACCCAGCAACAAGCCCTCCGCAAGGACCCGGTCCGAGAATAGCATAGTCCCCCCCCGTTCTTGAAAAAAAACATTCAGCTATCTTTTGCCTTTGATTGTATAGTGTAAACAATGCCGTGGAAGTCACAGGGGAGACAAGTATATTCTTCGAGAAATATACGAAAGAATAGGTGCCCGAGGACGCCGGGTTTCTCTAAGCAATTGAAATAAATCGACTTATTCGTTCACGCTGCGTTGCTCTATAATGCGCCTTGCCAACGGCCGGCTGAAGCGATGATCCCGGCGATAATCTCTTTCCGGAGCAACCGGCAAGAGGGGGTTGTTTGCCCTGATTCGGAGAGAAAACGTCCCCGTCAACGGTCCGATATCCGGTCGGGTTTGTGTTCCCGCAGATGCGGGAGTCGCGGTGCTTTCCGAAAGGACTTGATTTCACCCATCAGAAGCCGTAGCATGGCGTCGATCATCGGTTGTACCCGATCCGTCACCCCATCGTAAAGCCCATTGCATGCAGGCTCGAGTGGACTACGCGCCGAAAAACCGTACCCTTCCGATCGTCAGCTGGGCCTTGTACGATTTTGCCAACACCATTTTCAGTATCCTCGTCGTCACGCGCTATCTCCCGCCGCTGCTCAAGGAGATCACCGGTGCCAGCAGCCCCTTGGGGGGGGCCGTGGCGCTGTCGATGCTGCTGGCGGGAATTCTGGTTCCCGTAATGGGGGCTGTCTCCGACCTCACCGGCAGAAGCAGGCGGTACCTGACCGTCACCACCATTCTCTGTGTGACGGCCACGTGCGGTATTTCGTTTACGCAGCAGGCCCCTCTCATGCTGGGACTCTTTCTCGTCGCCAATTTGACTTATCAGGTTTCCATGGTGTTCTACAATTCGCTTCTGCCCACCGTGTGCACGGCGGACAAGGTCGGGACGGTTTCAGGACTCGGGGTGGCCCTCGGCTATGTGGGCTCCTTCTCCGCACTCCTGCTGGCAGGGCCCTATGTAAGGGCCTACGGTGTGGAAAGGGTCTTCGTCCTGGCCGGCGGGCTCTTTCTGATCTTTTCGCTCCCCATTTTCTTCGGTGTTGCCGAGAGGCCGGGAACACCCGGTGCCGCCCTGAGCCGGGAACTTGTGGCAGATCGCTTCCGCCGGGTACTGGGGACGGTCCGGGAACTTCCTTCCCATCGCTCCATGCTCTACTTTCTGCTGGGTAACTTCTTCTGCCTGGATGCCGTGAATACGACGATTATCTTCTATTCGGAGTATCTGATACACGCGCGCGGGTTTTCGGGAAGGAAAGTCGATCTTTGCCTGATAGCCGTGCAGTTATCGGCGCTCTGTTTTTCCCTCTGGATCGGCCGGCGCGTCGACCGGGCCGGCTCCCGATCCATGCTGCTGTGGGTGACGGTGGTCTGGATAGTCGTCATCGGCCTGGTGCTGCTGACCGGCAGCTATCCTGTGGTGCTGCTCGCGTCCGTCGTCGGCGGGTTCGGACTCGGGGGCATCTGGGTGGCGGGCAGGACGATGATCCTGGAGCTCTCTCCACCGCAGCGGGTCGGCGAATTCATGGGGCTGTACGGCATGACCGGCAAATTCTCTGCCATCGGTGCGCTCGCATTCGGACTGCTGGCCGATGTCTTCTCCTACGACAGGGCCCTGATGTTTCAAATTGGGATGCTCCTGGTGGGATACTTCTTCTTCAGCCGGATTGCCCCGGGGACACGGACTGCCTGACCGGGAAGGCCGGCTGGGTGCGGGTGAAATCAATGGCAGGGGGGACGCCACAGGGAGCGGATCCCAAGATACCTTTATGTATAAACCGCCGCGGCGGTATGAAACAGAGTGACGCGGGAGGATGGTCCGGTGAAGGAAGTCCTTCGTCGGGGAAAAGACAACGCAGAAGAGGGCACTCTACGTCACAGGAATGCCACCGTATCGCCGAACAGGGCCACCAGATCAGGAAATTTTCTGTAACGCCGCAGGTGGCGGACTATCCGTCTTCGCAGAATGCTACGTTGCGACAAGTCCGGCCTCGTAATAGATTGACTCATGCAATATTCGGGATCAGGTCGGGCAGCGTGGTGCCCCGTCCAGGACGCCGAGCATGGCATCCTGAGCATCCTTCCAGACGTCCTGTATGCGGCAGTGCTCGTATTGCGAACAGGTGCCCCTCGTCGTTAAGCACTCACTGAGGGCGATGGGCCCCTCAATCCCTTCGATAATATCTTTAGATCGTAATGGCTTCGGCCGGCCGTCCAAGGGAGTAGCCCCCTTTGAATCCCCGGTGGGATCGGATGAGACCGGCCTTCGTCAGCGACTGAAGAATCTTGGAGAGATAGCTCTCCGGTATCTGCTGGGAGGAAGAGATTGCGCTGAACAAGGCGACGGCATAGGGAGGCTGCATCGCGAGATAGAGCATCCCCCGGATCCCATATTCACCGCCTCCCGTGAGTTTCATGAGCGATCTTTCAATCTGAACTAATTGTGTCGACTTTGTCCTGATCATAGCCTCCTCAAAAGCAATGTCAAGCCGAAATCCAGCCCGGATGGTACAACAGAGTGGCCTTTTGGCGGATCTCCGATGAACCTCTCTGACGGCGGGGGCTGTGCGAGAGTGGCGAACCAGGTATCGGTGCGGGTTCCGTTTACGGACTCTCTGGGTGGTCCGGGCGAGCCGAATGGCCCCGGATCAACTGAGTGAATTGGGTGACCAAATGGGGGTCCAGGATCGTGCCGGCATACTCCCCGAGGGTTCGGAGGGCTTCGTGTTTCGACTGGCCGCGGCGGCCCGGTAGATTCAGAGTCAGCGCATCGAACGTGTCGGCGACCTGAACTATCCGGACGGATAGCGGAATCTCGTTTCTCTTCAACCCATTGGGAGTGCCGGAGCCATTGTAGTTCTCGTGGTGTAGCTGTTGACAGTCCCGCACAACCTTCGGCATTTCCTTCGCGAAGGGAATCTCCCCTTCCAGGGACGCATGCTCACGAAGGACGCGCAGGTCCTCCTCGTTGAGGGGGGCCCCTACCCGGAGTTTGTCGAAAATCTCATCGGGAACGTTCAGTTTGTCAGCGTCATGCAGCAGTGCCCCCAGCTCCAGCTCCGCGAGTTCCTTTTTATTAAGGCCGCAGGATTCCCCCAGTTTGAGGGAAAGGCGTGCCACGTTGCGGGAATGCTCCGCGGTAAAGTGGTCTTTGTCTTCCAGCAGACCCATCAGGATGCGGGCCGAGCGCTTGTGTTGTGATGTCCTGCGTGCGGGCATCTCAAGAACCTGATAACGCCATGGGGCGGATGAGAAGTCGAGTATCCGTGTTAGCTGCCGTCACAAAATAACACGACGGGCACTGTGGGTCCAGAAAATCCTGCGGGTAGAAAGGAGAGGGCCTTCTCAGAGACGAGAAGGTGGGACAGGCCGGCAGGACGAGCCCGCCGACCTGTCAGGAGGAGGAGTAAGAACTCTATGTCGACACGGATCTCCGATCCCCTTTGTTACGCAATATCTGCGTCGGGGATGTATCCGTACCCAGCGTTCCCTGAGTTATGTCTGCCACAAAGTTTTCCCCTCAACTACGGAAAAAAGCACACCCATCGAAAAAAAAATCGGGATAGGCGTCAGATCTTCCTATCCACTTCGGCGGCCGCGGATGCTGTTTAATGGTTGCTGGCCCACGGCTTTGCTTCCCTCATTGGGTTGACTCATTAGGTTTATTGCACGTGTTATTAAATTATAAGCATTAATAGACTATTCTGTCAACATTTAATCCTGAAATATCTTATTATCTATTGTAAACGACTAATATCTGGCATTTTTGATTAACAAAGGGGGGTCGTGTCTGGGTGCATGAAAGAAGATTTCGCGGCGGAGACGTTGCACTAGATCGGATATTGCATGAGTGACCGTCATGAGAGGCCCCAGATCCACTGGACGCGCCACAGGCAGGGCGCAGAAAATTTACTGGCTGAAGACATATTGAAATAGAGAATGTTCTGTAATCCCGCATTTGGCAGACTATCCATCTTCGCAGAATGCTACGCTGCGACAAGTCCGGCCTCGTAATAGATTGACTCATCCAATATCCGGGCTAAATCAATTCTTTGAACAGACTCCGACGCTGAAATAAAGTGGCCCAGGGCCCAGCCGGAGCTGTGGCGGCTCTCCCGGTTAAGGGCAAGGTGCCGATTTTTCGCAGAATGCAGAATAATGTTTACCCGAAAAGGAGTTACCGGGTTATAATGTTTTATAGATTCCCGAATACTTTGAAACGACTCCCCCTCAACGGGATATTTGTCACCCATTACTGGCATGCTCCTTTATCAAAATATCTACGAGCTGTTGACGAGTTGGTCTCCCCGCAGGCGAGTCTCCTTTGCCGTCAATGGGGTCTTGATGGGAATCGGTGCGCCCTTGGGGTGGCTGCTGATAGATCTTCTTTTATTCCGGCCGACGGATCTCAGCGTTCGTGCTTTTCTCGCTGGAATTTCGGGCTCCCCGCATCAGATCCTTCTGTATCTCTATATGGGACTCGGCACCTCCGCTGTCATGGGGGTTACGGGTTATCTCGTCGGGCGAGGATTCGATTGGGACCGCGAAAAAGCGGCACAGCTGCAGCAGGTTCATGCGCGCATCGAGGAGCAGAAGCAGGACTTCGAAGAGCGCTTCAACCGCCTGCAGCATGATATGTCGAGCCTCTATCAGATCGGTGCAGAAATTCAAAAATCCGTCAGTCCCACACAGGTACTGCAGCTGCTGTCGGATGGGGCCCACCGGGTGCTGAATTTCGATCGGGTCAATATCTTTTTGCTCGACGAGAATAAGAAGGCCCTTGAGTGTTGCGAGGCCCGGGGCCACGGCGGGAGCGGTTGGCAGGAGCTCCGAATCCCCCTGACCGATCCCGCGGGGGCCCTGGTCAAGACCATCCGGGACAACCGGGTCTATCAGATTGAGGACGTGACACAGATGCCCGCTGACTTCAGACTGGGCGCGCCCTATCGTGGAATGCCGGAACTGAGGTCTCGCTCCTTCGCGTGCATCCCTTTGCGGGAACAGGGAGAGCCAATTGGTCTGATTGCGGTCGATCACAAGCGACAGCTGCGAGCCATTCGTACCGAGGAGCTTTCAACACTGCAGATTCTGGCGGATCAGGGATCCACCGCCTTGACCAACATTTCGCTCTACCAGGGGGTCAACCGCCTCCACGGAGAGCTGGGCCGAAACTTCGAACAGCTTCTGGACCGTAAAGGGAGGCTCTCCGAGATCATTCGGGATCTGTCGCAAAGCTCGCGAGAGATCGACAACAAAATTCAGGGGGTGGCCGAAAACTCCCAGGGCTTGTCGTCCATGGTCAATGAAACGGCCTCGTCCGTGCATCAGATGTCCCAGTCCATGGGGCGCATGGCCTCCGGTGTCAACACCCTTTCAGGGGAGGCACAAAACACGGTCTCCTCGACCACGGAGATGGGGTTTTCCATACGGGAGGTTGAATCCCACGCGAAGCGCTCCAACGCCCTGTCGGAGCAGGTCGAAAAGGATGCCGAGCAAGGCGTCTCGCTGGTTCAGGAGTCACTGAAGAGCGTCGGGTCCATTCAGAAGACCGTCCATGAAGCCGCGGCGCGGATGCAGCGGCTTGCCGCCAAGACGCAGGAGATCGGGGAGGTGCTCGAAGTAATCAACACGATCAACGAAAAGACCAACGTGCTGGCGCTGAACGCCGCGATCATCTCCTCGCAGGCCGGAGAGCATGGCAAGGGTTTCGCGGTGGTGAGCAATGAGATACGGGCCCTCTCCGAACAGACGGCGTCCTCCTCCCGGGAGATTGAGCAGATGATCGAGTCCGTCCAGGAACAGGTGGCGGAGACGGTTTCGATGATACAGTCAATTCCGAAGCAGGTGGATGCTGGCATGGAGCTGTCGCAGAAGTCGGGCGAGGCGTTAAGCCAGATTCTGAAAAGCGCAGCCAGTTCCCGGGGGATGACGCTCAAGATCGAACAGGCGACCCGGGAACAGGTCGGAACCACCGAATTGGTCACCCGGGCCTTCAGCACCGTCAACGAAATGATTCACGACATCACCCGGAGTATCAAAGATCAGAGCGATGGAAGCCGGCTCATGGCCGAGGGCAACGAACGGATGCGCCAACTCACCGATGAGGTCGCCAAGGCTAACATCCTTCAGGCCCGGGATTTCCAGACGGTCAGGCAAGGGGTGCACCAGGTGGCCGAAATGGTGGAGACCCTCTTTCGGGAGGCGGAGCAGAGAAAGCGGGAAAGTGAACGCATCATCGAGGGAATCGATTCCCTCGATGATCGACAACAATCGGCCTGATTGAGGCGTGCCTGTCTCAGGGCACACCGGAGTCCCTGAGCCGGTTTCGGAGTTCCGCCAGCATCTGCAGGTTCCGGCCGACCTCCTCCATCTCATTGACTTCAAGGATCGCCGCCAGCTGCGGCTTTCTCTTCACCAGCACCTCCAATGCCGCCAGCTCGGCACAATCCTCCGTTAAAGGCCAGTGGTCCATGATACCGCCATGATCGCCGTTTTTGCGGTGGATGTGAACATAATTAATGCGATCGACGATGGCCGTCGGCAGCGCTTTCATTTTCGACATTGAATCGATGCCGCTGGACTCGAAATGGCCCAGATCCACGGTGACGGCACCATCAAACTTCTCCCAGAACCAGCCGATGTCGTTCGTATTGCCGGCGTTCTCGATAGAGACCGGACAGTGCGCCCGCAATTGCTCCAGAGCGATCCCATAGGCGGCCAGCCGTTCCTCCGGCAGTCGGGCCCCGCCCGGGCGGACCTCATCGTGTACAATCAGTCCCAGATCGGCCAGTTCGGCCAACGTGAGGAGCTCCTCCAGGTTCTTCTCGCGGTGCGCCGGCCGTATTTCCGACAGCATGGTGAAGACAGGATGGATCACGAAACGTATGCCTCGGTCCCGGCAGCGTGCGGCCGTTTCTTTGATCTCGTTCAGGTTCGGGCCGAAACGTTTCCAGTATGAGATCTGCACCAGATCGGCCCGGTACAAACCGACTTCCTCTTTCTTCGATAGACGGTAGCCCAATTGCATCGGTGGACTCGCTCCTAAGTGGTCCTGTGGGTCAAATTCAGCCAGTTGATTCATTCCAGGGTATGCTAATTTGCCACCTCCCGTCAAGCAACTGCTGCTGTGAAACGGAGCGTACGGCATGACTTGACAGTTTGGAGGACTGTGTCGTATGGTTGGGCCAATCAGGAGACCCAATCATGATGTCCGACCCCTCTATCATCGACTACGTCGCAAGAGATGAGGCCAACAACAAGCTGGTGCTCATCATCAAAGAGACCCGTCCCTGGCAAGATGTACGGACCATGCATGCCCAGCTGAAGGCAAAGATCGACAGCTACTACGGCTATATCATGGATTCTGCCTTCGCCCGGGAGTATCCGGGCACAGACCCCAACGGGGTGGTAATCACCCTCTTCACGACGACCCAGCCCGGTCCGGAAAGTATTCAGTTCTTCCAGCAGGTGCGGCAGGTCCTTGCCCGGGACAGGATCGGTTTCGATTATATCGTCCACAACTCGTCCTTTCCCGGGGGATCGGCCATGCTGCAGTAAAGTCTGGTTTGCGCCGTAGGTAGGCCGGTCAGGGGTTGGGCGAATCCTCTGAGCGCCGGATTGCAGCGGCTTCTTTGAACCGAATCAACCGGGTCAACGTTTCATTGACAGGTGTCGGGACCCCGTGGTGCTTCCCCAGGCGGCTGATCGCGCCGTTGAGGGCATCGATCTCCGTTCTTTTCCCCCGGTGAATGTCTTGCAGCATGGACGGAAAGTGAGACGCCGTGCTCGGGATCAAACGGTCAAAAAGAATTTTCCGATAGGCTGCGGGGGAGGCCCAGTCCAGCGAGATCCCCTCGGCATGGGCGACGGCAAAGGCCTCGTGAATGACCGCCGCCATGAGCTGGCGGCCGGTGTCATGCTTGAGGAGCGCCCCGTAAGGGACTTCAAGGATGGCCGCCGGAGCATTTAGCGCCGCATTGTAGAGAACTTTGCCCCAGATGTACCGTTCGATCTGCCCGGTGGCAAAACAGGGGATCCCCGCTTGTTCGATGACGGCGGCGATCTTCTCAGACGCAGACAAAGGAAGCTGGCTTCCCCGCACCGGTCCGATGGCAACGGGGTCGGCATAGACCGTGACGGTGACGGCACCGGGCTCCGGGATCTCGGCACCGAAGATGACCCGGCCCCCCACCGTTCTGTCCACTCCGATCATTTCGGCGATGACCTCGATGTTGCCGAGTCCATTCTGAAGAGAGAGGATCGGCGTCTCCCGGTCCAGCGCGTCCCGGAGCTGCTGGACGGCTCCGCGAGTCTGGTATGACTTGACGGAAAGCAACACCTGATCCCAGAGCTCGTTCGTCGGGACCGCTCTACGGCAAATGAGGTTCGAGACTGTATGGCTACCCCAGATCCCCGAGATGTAAAGACCCCGCTGACAGATGGCATCCAGGTGCCAGGGACGGCCCACCAGAGTGACCCGGTTTCCCGCCTTTGCCAGAAATCCGCCGAAGACACTCCCGATGGCCCCCGCTCCCATGATGAGTATGTTCACCGAGTCTCCCGGGCCCGGATGTTACATGAATCAATCTATTACGAGGCCGGACTGGTCGCGGCGTAGCATTCTGCGAAGACGGATAGCCTACCACATGCGGCGCCACAGAAAATCTTCTGCGCCTTGCCTGTGGCGCCTCCGGGCCCTCTGGAGCCTCTCATGACGATCACTCATGCAATATCCGGGCTAGAACCAGCGACCTTCCTTCGGACCCGGCCGAGAGGGGTCGGTGGGCCGTTTCGTTTTTTCCTTTTGCCCGACGCTGCAACATACGCTATACATGGGGGCGAGAGTTGTCAACCCGTGTCAAGACCTGGTGGAGGTGCCCAGGGGGCCTTCGGACGGGCCGAAACAGGTGTGGAGGGAGGTGGAATCGGACTATGAATGATGTCTTGCACGCGATCCGCAAACGGCGAAGCGTCCGCAAGTTCACCGGCGAACCCGTGCCGGAGAGTTCTCTTCGGGTCATCCTGGAAGCGGGGCGTTGGGCGCCGTCGGGACTGAACAACCAGCCTTGGAAGTTTGTGGTGATCACCGATGCGACGACCCGCACGGCCGTCGCGGAGAAGACCAAATACCGCAAAGTTCTTGAGCACGCGCCCCTGCAGATCGCCGTCTTTCTCGACCAGATCCTCTCCTATGACCGGACCAAGGATATCCAGGCAATCGGCGCCTGCATCCAGAACATGCTGCTGGCCGCGCACAGTCTGGGTCTCGGCACGGTCTGGATGGGGGAGATTCTGAACCGCCGGGAGGAGGTGGAAGGGTTGCTCGCGGTGCCCGCAAGCTTTGAGCTGATGGGTGTGATCGCCGCCGGCCATCCCTATCGAAAGCCAGCGGATTCGGAGAGGCGGGCCCTGGACGAGCTGATCTTCAAGCGGTACTAGCCCTCGTCCAGAAGAAAACGCTCGGCATCAAGGGCCGCCATGCAGCCCATGCCGGCTGCCGTGACGGCCTGTTTGTAGACTTGGTCGGCCACGTCGCCGGCCGCGAAAACCCCGGGCACACTGGTTGCCGTTTTGCCGTGCAGCACCACATACCCCTTTGCATCGAGTTCAATATGGCCCTGGAAGATCGCGGTATTGGGCTCGTGGCCGATGGCGATGAAGACTCCCTCGCAGGGAATCTCCGTCGTTCCGCCGTTCTTCACATTTTCGAGGCGGACCCCGGTGACGTGTCCCGAATCTTCGCCGAGGATTTCCTGCACCACCGAGTCCCAGGCAAAGGTGATCTTTTCGTTGGCAAGGGCCCGATCTTGCATGATCCGGGACGCCCGAAGCTCATCCCGCCGGTGGACCAGGGTGACTTTGGAAGCGAACTTGGTGAGGAAAACGGCCTCCTCAACGGCGGTGTCGCCGCCGCCCACGACCACAATCTCCTTGTCTCGGAAGAAGAACCCGTCGCACGTTGCACAGGCCGACACCCCTTTGCCTAGCAGCCTGGTCTCCGACGGGAGTCCCAGCCATCGGGCCGAGGCGCCGCTCGAGATAATAACCGTTTTCGCCTCGACTTCTTCGTCATTGTCGAGCCGCAGCCGCAGGGGACGCAGCGAAAAATCAACGGACCGGACCTCCGCCGCGACGACTTCCGTGCCGAAGCGCTGCGCCTGCTTTTTCATCTCCTCCATCAATGCGGGACCCATGATCCCGTTGGCGAATCCGGGATAGTTCTCCACTTCCGTCGTGATGGTCAGCTGTCCGCCCGGTTGGGTGCCTTCAAAGAGGACCGGGCTCAAGTCCGCCCGGGCATTGTAGATGGCTGCCGCGTACCCCGCCGGCCCCGAACCGATAATGGCGACGTTTCGAATCATGGTCCCCTCTCCTGTCTGCCTGAAAAGCGGTGAAGTCGGGAGTGTAACCAAGCCCCGGCCATTTGTAAAGAAATTTTCGGCAACCTCCTGCTCTCAAAGCGATGCCATCAGGGCGTGATTGACGGCGTTCGCCCGGTCCCGGATCTGCTGGTAGGATGCGGGATCGTCATGGCAGCAGAGATGCTGATTGTGCAGCAGGGGCTCTTGCCGCAGCATCGGATTCGCTTGGGCGGCCCGTTCGAAATCAGGCGTTCCCGGAACGGGGGAGTAGGTTGCGAGACAGGAGCGGATCCCCGCCGCATGGACTATCTTCAGAGTCTTTAGGACGGACGCCGGTGTCAAGCCGGGAAGGCCGTAGAGCACGTAGGCGCCCAGCTCTGCTGCCGTGAACCCCGCCGCCGTCAGGTGGCCGACGGCCCGTTCGAAGGCTTGGTTGGTGAGCTTCCGGGATGAACGATCGGCATGAAAACCGGGGGTGCTGTTTTCGAGGCCGATGCGGACCGTTTTGAATCCGGCTTCGAACATCAGGGCCGCCGTCGTCTCCGTGATGGCTCCGGCATGGACCGCATTGGGAAGATGAAAGCGAAGGTCGAGCCCCCGTTTCCTCTGTTTGATAACGCCCTCCAGAATGCGGTGGCAGTGCCGCGCCGCCCCGACCAGGAAGGCATCGTCGAAGAATGCGATGTCCCGGACGGCGTATCTTTCGGTGTAGAAGGCGAGGGCGGCGGCCACCCGGGCCGGGTCGTCCTGGGAAAAGACCGGGAAGAGGCGGGGCGCGGCGCAATAGGTACAGCGATAGGGGCAGCCCCGGGACGTGATGACGGCCACGCTTCGCAGTTTTGGATAGAAGCTGAAGTCGATCAGGGTCGGCGCCGGCCGGCCGGCGGGATAGGCGGCGCCCAGGATTCGGGTGATTCTTCCGGCGATGGCCGGCCAGCTCTTTTCGGGGAAAAGAAAGTCGGCGCCGGAGTGCTTCCGTGCATGCGTCAGGCATAGAGAGACGTAGTTGCCCCCCAGCCCCACCGGAACGCCTGGATACGCCGCTCGCACCCTGCGGATCGCCCGGAAGGCCCCCGTGTAGGAGTAGGTCATCATGCAGGTGACCAGGACCAGATCGGGTCGGCCGAAAGCGTGCAGCCGAGCGTCGAAGGAAACATCGTCCATTCCGAATCGTTTGAAGTGTCGCGGGACATGCGCCAGGACCGCCGGTTTCGTGATGGGGACACCGGGGATTTTGCCGGCACCGAAGCGTTTGTCCGGTGCCCCCAGACCGGCCCGGTCGACGCAGTCGATCAGCGCCACCTCGCATCCGGTCTCTTTCAGGACGGTGCCGACAGCCAATAGACCGAGCGGTTTGATCCAGAAGTCGTAGGCGGAGATATCCTCGATCCAGGGGTGAACGAGAAGAATCTTCTTCATATTGATCCCGATTCGACTTTGCTCTATGATGGGGCTGGCTATCATAGAATGAAACGAACCCGCAAATCAAACGCGAAACATGGGTGATCCTGCAACGCCCCGTCCTGTCACGCTCTTTGTGCGCATGCTGTCCGGGGAGATCTCTCTCCTGGATGCCCTGCAAGCGCGCCTGCAGGAGAGATTCGGCCCGCTGCTGCATCGCAGTGAAGATCTTCCCTGGAATTATACGGACTATTACGCCGAGGAGCTCGGGCAGGCGATTGTCCGCCGCTTCCTCTTCTTCCGGAATCGGATTCAGCCGGACG
>CALZGC010000181.1 GCA_945786985.1 uncultured Nitrospirota bacterium
CCGACGTCCACAATGACTTCGGACGGCGCTTTGAAGGCCAGGATACCTTTGAGCTGCGCGATCATCTTCCCTGCGGCGGTCGAGAAAGAAAATGCTTCCGTGCGGCCACCGGTGGCGACAGGTTCGGCCGTCCCCCGCGTGCCTTTGGTGGAGCCGCGGTACCGAGCCGCGCCTGCATCACCCGGCAGAAACTGTGGCAGATCGCCAGCGCGAGCGCGTCGGAGGCGTCCGCAGGTGTGGGGAGCTCCGGCAGCGCGAGCAGCCGCTGAACCATCTGCTGAACCTGCTGCTTGTCGGCCCGCCCCGATCCGGCGATGTTCTTTTTCACTTCGGCCGGCGAATATTCAAAAACCTCCACATCGTGATTGACTGCGGCCAGAATGGAGGCACCCCGCGCATGGCCCAGCTTGAGCGCCGAGCTCACGTTGCGGGCAACGAAAATGTCTTCCAACGACAGGGTATCCGGCCGATGGCGCTCAATCACAGCTCTCAGTTCATGGTAGATCTGGTGCAACCGCCGGGAGAGAGGACCTTTGGAAGACGTCCGGATCACGCCGCAGTCCACGAAGCGAAGGGACCTCCCCTCCTCCTGAATGATACCGAAACCCGTCTGCCGCGTACCGGGGTCGATGCCGAGAATCCGCACTCAGGAGCCCATCCTTTCGATCACCTCGTCGTCGATATCGAAATTGGCATGCACGGCATTCACGTCATCGTTGTCCTCGAGCACGGCCAGCAGTTTGAGCATCTGCTCCGCAGCCTTGCCCTCCAATTGGACGGTGGACTGGGGTATCTTGGTGATCTCAGCGAAACTGTATGAGATCCCCGCCTTCTCCAGGACCTGCTTGACCTGCTCGAAAACGGAGGGATCCATGGTCACGTCAAAGGAAGAACCCTCGTCTTTGACATCGTCAGCGCCGGCTTCCAGTGCGAGTTCCAGCAGGCGTTCCTCGTCCACTGCGGCCTTGTCGATGGAGACCAGCCCCTGCATCTCAAACATCCACGAGACGCACCCCGTTTCGCCGAGATTGCCGTTATACTTGGAAAACAGATGGCGCACCTCCGAGACGGTCCGGTTTCTGTTGTCCGTCAACACCTCCACGAGAACGGCCACACCCCCCGGACCGTAGCCCTCATAGCCGACCTCTTCGTAGCTCACCCCCGGAAGCTCACCGGTCCCCTTCTGGATGGCCCGCTTGATGTTGTCCGCGGGCACGTTGGCATCCCGGGCCTTGAGCATCACCGTCCGCAGTCTAGGATTTGCGGCGGCGTCCCCGCCCCCCAGCCGGGCCGCCACGGTGATTTCCTTGATCAGTTTTGAAAAAACCTTCCCCCGCTTGGCATCGGTTGCCGCTTTTTTGTGTTTGATGGTCGCCCATTTTGAATGACCGGACATACCTGAAAACCCCTAACTCTATCCGGGGGTGCTGCCCCCGGACTCACGGGTGTGCGTTCCTTATCGCCAGAAAGAGAAAAACCTCGAGAACCATCCCCCGGGAGCTTCCGCAGGCGGTTCGGAATCCTCTTCATCGTCCTCGTCCTGTCCACCGAAAATGAGTGTCGTCCGTCCGTCCAGAAGATCGATTTCATCCTCCGGAGGCTCTTCGCCGCCCTCTTCGGCGGCAGTTGCGTCCTGCGGAACGCCGGAAGCCTTTCGCAGGGAAATGGAAAGCCCCAACTCGTAAGCCTCGGAACCACCCCCCGGCGACTCAATCGTCAGGGGTATCCTCACACTCCGGATCTCGCCCGGACGCAGAGGCTTAGCGGACGGCCTTTGCCCAGCAGCGATCTTGTAACCCCCGCGGGGGGTCGCGTCCTCCTCGCCCGGGAAGAGGTCGGTCTCCTCATAGTCGGCATTGTATTCGTGAGAAATAAGCCGCTCGAACTCGCTGAATTCATTCGGGGTTTGACGGGGCTTTTTCGCACCCGAAGCCCGGTCCCCGCCGGACTTGGGATCAGAAGCATGCTTCTCCGCCATGGCCTTCCTCCCTGCGGCCCGGGGTCGCCCCAAGCCACACAATGCATACCATAGTTGAGACGAAACTGTCAACGTCTTCGTTGGTTTCGGGAGATCTGCCGCCGGTGGTACACCGGCCATCGCCGTGTGTCGCAGAATCCCCGCAAGCCGCACAGTTTCGCCTCGGAAACTGCGCGCGGGATCGTCGTAAACGGTGGCAGAAAGAGGAAATCTGTCGCAGGGCTCACGCCCCGGCCTTGCCGGCCAGGGGCTCGCTCTCCTCAACCCTTTTCTTCAGGCCCTTGATGCCATAGGCGATCATCTGCTTGTTGATACCGCAGGGAAGGATAAAGCGAAGACCGTGAGCGTGGGGGCGCACCCGCTCGAATGTGTTTTCATCCACGAGGATCTGCCCCGGAGACCCGGCATGCATGAGCGTGATGGCCTGCTCCCAGGTGTCGCCAAAAATGGCATAGGGAACGGCGCCGGCTTTCTTGCGCAGAAGCACCTCGCCTGTGGCAATCCCCGCAGACAGTCCGACGCCATTTCGATCGCCGTCCGATTCCGGTTTGGCAAAACTCTTGAGCAGCTCTACGGCAGCAATGACCGCACGCCAGGCATCCTCAGGATCGGCAAACGGGACGCCGAAAATACCGATCATGCCGGACCCCACGTCCCCGGCCACATCGCCGTTGCACGAAACGAGGAGTTCCCGGATCTGCTCATAGAGCAGTTCGATGCGCTGCACCCGATCCAGCTCATTGGCCAGGACCCTAAGCGACGGGTCTTCATGGAGGCGCAGCGAAAGGATGGTGACCTTGTATTCCCCTTCCACCCGCTCGAGAACATGATCACCGTGAAATACCTTTTCGGAGAGTCTCTGCGTGAGACCCTCCTCGTAGACTTCCCGGATCCACCGGCCGTTTTGGAACTCCTGGTAGAGGCGGTCGTTTTCAATGGCGATGGCCGCCTGACCTGCCAAGGCCTGAAGGACCTCCAGATCTCTCTCGGTAAAGGGACCGTGCTGACCGGGATCGGACAGATTGACGACGCCCAGCACCTTCTCATCATGCAGTATGGGCACACTGAGCAGCGAGCCTGACCGGTAACGGTCGCGCCGGAAGGGAACAAAGCGGGGGTCTTTGCGGATGTCCTCGATGAGAAGGGGCTCCCCCTTCTGTGCGACATAGCCGGCAATGGCCTCTCCCACCATCACCCTCGTCTTCCAGACGACTTCATCCTCCAGCCCCCGGTGCGCCCGTATCACGAGATCGCCGGTCGCATCACGAAGCAGCATGATCGATGCGGTTTGTACCGCCAACTTGTCACAGATCACATCGAGGATCAGTTCGAGGATCAGGTCGAGATCGAAGAGCATGGAGACCGCTTGACTGAGGTCGGCCGTGGCCAGGCGTTCCAGAACCTGCTGATTGACTTCCATCTCCTTGGCGAGGACGGCCAGCGTCGACTTTTTCAGCTCATAGGTCGCCTCACGCACCTCATCGTCCAGCGCCTCTCGAAGCCGCCGATTCTCCTGCTCCAGAAACCGGATGCGCTCACGATTCTCGGGCGATTCCGCGCCGACGGGCACCGCTGCAGCCGTCTGCGCTTCAAAGGCCCCTCTCTCCTCCCGGTGCAGGGCGGCTTCCCGTTCTCTCTCATGGGACCGGCGAAGCCACCCCCGGACCAGTTCCGCGTGAAGCCGGAGAATCTCCTGATCACTGAGGGTAAAACCCTGCCGGCCGGCCCGTCCGAAAAGGACCCATCCTTCCAGATCACCCACCTGCACCGGACAGACCAGAAGGCAGGCCACCCGTCTCGCCTGGAAGAAGCACTCTTCCCCGTCGCAGGCATGGAGTTCGGGGAAATAGGCGTCCGACTCTTTCGCAGTCTTCAACCAATCCGGGATGCGCTGAGCACCGACCCGGACCTCACCCATGTCACCCCCCTCCCGTCGTTCCAGCCCCCCAAGGTGTCCTTCCGGATCCCATAACAAGAGGGCCGAGTAGTCCACATCCAGGGCCGGCCCCTTCTGCAGAATCTTGCGCATGCATTCATCCAGTGAGGCCGGTGGGCTCATGTTTGCCACCCCCTGCACGAGCCGCCGCTGGCCGTTGTAGAGAATCCGGAATCGGTCGAGGCGATTCACCACACGGTAGACCGTGCCGGCAAATACAAAAAATAGAAAGGCGATCCCTCCGAACTCCCATAACTGTTCCCGGGACAGGGATGGGAGACGCAAGAGCTGATTGAGAATGAGCACCGAGGGGATGAGGGCAATCGAAAACCATGAGGCCTTGCGCACGTAGCTGAGACTTACACCGAGCATCAACGCTGGGATGGCCAGATACCAGAAGATGGAGAGCTCCTGCGCCAGGATCAGTGAAGAAACGGCATAGACATCCAGAAAGTAGATGCCGATGGAAACTCCCTGCTGAAACCATCGGCTGGAGCGCACCAGAAGGAGAATTTCCGAGACGGCAAAGTAGCCGAGGGCGAGCCAGTGCCGAAGATCGGGATCCGCCTCCAGGTTGGCCGCGATGCTGGCGGCAATCAGGAGAAAGACGGCGAACCGTAGAATCAGAAAGAGCAGCGTGTGATCCAGCAGCGTCTCGGATCTTCTCTTCCAGGTCATCATATTGGCTGTCCCGATTCTTTGTGAAGCGCGTGATAGACGCGCGCGGCTACCGGCCGGTTCATGGAGGGCGCGGCGATCAGCTCCTCCAGAGTGGCTTCGCGCACACGCTGGAGGCTGCCGAAGTGGCGCAGCAGGGAGAAGCTCCGTTTCCGTCCCACCCCGGGAACGGCCTTCAGACGGGTGGACAGGCTCTCCCGAGTGTGCAGCTTGCGGTAGTAGGCCACGGCAAAACGGTGTGCCTCATCGCGGATTCGCTGCAGCAGATGGCAGACGGGGTCCTCGGGATCCAGCCCGATCGGTTCGCGCCGCCCCGGCAGATAGATCCGCTCCCGCTGCTGGACTGCATTGCCACCAGGTCGAGCTTTGGCGAGCGCGGCCAAGTCCGCGCCTTCGAGGAGTCCCTGGCGGCGGGCCACCTCCATGAGAACATGGAGCTGTCCTTTGCCACCGTCCATCAGAATCAGATCAGGGACGTCGGGCCCTGTCTGCTTTTCGTCGCGGCGATAGCGCCGCATGAGGACTTCTTCCATCATGGCGTAGTCGTTGGCGCCCGACACGGAACGGATCCGATAGTGCCGGTAACGCGATTTGCGGGGCCGACCGTTCTCGAAAACCACCATGGAGGCCACGGGAAGCTCGCCCTGTATATTGGAAACGTCGAAGGCCTCGATGCACCGGGGGAGATTCTTCAGGCCGGCCGCCCGCTGAAGCTCGCTCAACACGGAGCGGTCCCGGGTCTGCCGTTCCCGGTGGGCCTTCAGCGAGAGCGCTGCATTCTCAGACGCCATGCGGCAGAGTTTCCGGTTCACCCCGCGTTGGGGCACCCCAATATGCACCCGCCGGCCGCACAGTGCGCTGAGAGCCTCCGCCACAGTCTCCGAGTCGCCGATCACCTCCGGCAGGAAAATGCGCGGCGGAATCAGTCGGTCCGATCCGTAATACTGGATCAGGGTGTTGCGCAGAAGCTCCTCCGCCCCCTCACTATTGTGTCGGTCAAAGAAAAAGTCCTTCTTGCCGAGAAGCTTTCCGCCCCGTACAAAGAGAATTTCCACGGCCGACGATGAGCCCTGGCGGGCCATACCGAAGACGTCTTTGTCCTCCAGCGACGCGGAGATGATCTTCTGCTGCGCCGTCACCGTCTCAATGCGGCGAATCTGATCCCGGATGGTTGCAGCCCGTTCATATTCGCGCGCCCGGGAAGCCGCCTTCATCTTTGCGGTCAGCGCACGAAGCAGCTCTTTGTTCTTCCCCTTGAGAAAGAGCGTGACTTCGCGGACGATCCGGGCATACTCGGCTTTTGAGATTTTGCCTGCGCACGGCGCGAGGCAGCGGCCGATCTGATGATTGAGGCAGGGTCGGTTGTCGGTCCCTTCGATTTTCCGGCGCGACTTGCGCAGCGGGAAGCTGCGCTCAATCAGCTCGAGGGTGGCCCGGAGATTGCTTCCCGGAACATACGGCCCGAAGTAGCGGGCCCCGTCCTTGCGAATCTTCCGGACTACTTCAAGCCGCGGGAAATCCTCCTGCATGGTGAGGCGAAGGTAGGGATACTGCTTGTCATCCCGCAGCATGACGTTGTACCGGGGACGGTTCTTCTTGATGAGATTGCTCTCCAGAATATAGGCCTCCACCTCCGATTCGGTCACCATGAAGTCGACCTGGGCGACCTTCGATAAGAGTACCTCCGTTTTGGGCGTATGCTGGGCGCCCGGCAGAAAGTAGGATCGGACCCGTGTCCGAAGATCCTTGGCCTTGCCGACGTAGAGGATCTCGCCCTCGCTGTCCTTCATCAGGTAGACCCCGGATGATTTGGGCAACTCTCCAATGGTTCGCTGTATGGACTCGTTACTGGGCATCGGCCCGTCCTGCCTTTGGTCAGGGAGACCGGTGTGCCGCGACGAGGCTTCCGTCACTTCACACCGATCTGGCGATCCTTCAACGCAATGAGCTGGTCCCGCAATGTTGCCGCCCGCTCGAATTCCAGATTCTTGGCGGCCGCCAGCATCTCCTCTTCCATCCGCCGGATCTCCGCCTCCATCTCCCCCTCCGAAAGATAAAGGGCGCCTTCTTCACCGACCCCTGGCACAGTGAGGTAGTCGGCATTACAGATCGAGACGAGCCCCTCGGGAATGCTCTTCTGAATCGTCCGGGGGGTGATCCCCATGGCTTCATTATAGGTCTCCTGAATCTTTCGCCGCCGGCTCGTCTCTTGAATGGCGCGACCCATGGAATTGGTGATGCGGTCGGCATAGAAAATCACTTGACCGGCTGCATTACGCGCCGCCCGACCCGCCGTCTGGATCAACGACCGCTCGGAGCGGAGAAACCCTTCCTTGTCAGCATCCAGGATAGCCACCAGGGAGACCTCCGGAAGATCCAGCCCTTCACGGAGCAGGTTGATGCCGATGAGCACATCGAAATCCCCTCCGCGCAGGGCGCGGAGAATCTCCATCCGCTCGATGGTCTCCACATCCGAGTGGAGATACTTCACGCGCACCCCCAGGTCCATATAGTAGCTGGTCAAATCCTCGGCCATCCGCTTGGTCAGCGTGGTCACCAGGATTCGTTCGTTACGTTCCGCCCGCAACCGTATTTCCTGGAGGAGATCATCAACCTGCCCGGCCACGGGCCGGATCACAACTTCCGGATCGAGCAGGCCCGTGGGGCGGATGATCTGTTCGGCCACGCAGTCACCGGTCTTCTCCAGCTCGTAGGGGCCCGGCGTCGCTGAGCTGTAAATCACCTGGGCCGGGATCGCTTCAAACTCGGCAAACCGGAGGGGCCGGTTGTCGAAGGCCGAGGGGAGGCGGAACCCGTAGGTAACGAGACTCTCCTTGCGGGAGTGATCGCCCCGGTACATCCCATTGAGCTGCGGCACCGTCACATGGCTCTCGTCGATCACCACGAGGGCATCTTTGGGCAGGTAGTCCATCAGCGTGGGCGGCGGTTGGCCCGGGGCTCTCCCCGTCAGATAGCGGGAGTAGTTCTCGATCCCCTGGCAGTACCCCACCTCCCGGATCATCTCCAGATCAAAGAGGGTGCGCTGCTCCAACCGCCGGGCCTCCACCAGTTTGTTCTCCCGCTCCAGCTCCGGCACCCGCTCCTGGAGCTCCCTGCGGATGCCCGCAATCGCCGTCTCCAGCCGCTCCCGGGGGGTCACGTAATGGCTGCCCGGATAGATGGCGATCTTCGGAATCGACCGTATCCGCTCCCCTGTGAGCGGATCGACTTCGGAGAGGGATTCGACGACGTCCCCGAAGAACTCGATCCGGATGGCCGTGTCCGTGTGCACCGGCAGCACTTCAACCACATCGCCCCGGACGCGGAAGGTGCCGCGCCGGAAGTCCAGCTCGTTACGCTGGTACTGGATCTCCACCAGCTTCTTCAGCATGGCGTCCCGGTCGGTCTCGCACCCCTCCTCCAGGTAGACCAGCATGCCATGGTATGCTTCCGGGGAGCCCAGCCCGTAGATGCATGACACGGAGGCCACGATAATGACGTCGTTGCGCTCCAGCAGGGCGCGGGTCGCCGCGTGGCGCATCTTGTCGATCTCATCGTTGATGGACGCGTCCTTCTCGATATAGGTGTCGGTACCGGGCAGGTAAGCTTCGGGCTGGTAGTAGTCGTAATAGCTGACGAAATACCCGACGGCATTTTCCGGGAAGAATGCCTTCAGCTCTCCGTAGAGCTGCGCCGCCAGGGTCTTGTTCGGCGCAATGACGAGCGTCGTCTTCTGCACCGCTTCGATCACCTTGGCGAGGGTATAGGTCTTTCCGGATCCGGTCACTCCCAGCATGACGGCGTGCGGGCGACCCGCCCGGATCCAGGCGGAGAGCTTCTCGATCGCCTGGGGCTGATCACCGCAGGGAGCGAAGTCCGAGGCCACTCGAAACGGATTCAATTCTCACCTCTTGTGTTTGATTTTCCTTTATTTTATGATAGGTTTCGCCCAGTGTCAAACAGTCGCTGCCGCCCATTCGCCGGATCACCCGATTTCTGTGCCCTCCGGGAAAAATCTTCTTTTCTGGCGCACAGTTATGGTATAAAACCTCTCCGAGAGTACCAAGTATAGAGATTTTCGCCGTCCGCGGGCCTTGGATCGAGAAGGCCTCCGGGGATCGCCAACCACACAGCTTTGCGAGCATTCATGCGGATCAAGTCTGCCTGGGTATGGATCACGGCCGCCGTCGTCACCGGTGTTGTCACCGGGTGGGTCGTGTCGAGAGTCGCCTCTCTGCCGGACATCGAAGCCCTCGAAGCCTACCGGCCCGGAGAGGTCTCCCGTGTCTTCTCCGATGACGGCACCCTGATCGAGGAGCTCTTCATCGAGAAGCGGGAGGTGGTCCCCTTCGATCGTATTCCCCGACACCTGAAAGAGGCGCTCCTGGCCGTGGAGGATTCGCGGTTCTACAGACATCACGGCATCGACTTCAGAGGTATTGCCCGGGCCGCTTTGAAAAACCTGATGGCGGGGCGCATCGTCCAGGGGGGCAGCACCATCACCCAGCAGCTGAGCAAGGTGCTCTTCTTCACTCCCGAGAGAACGCTGAGCCGCAAGATCAAGGAAGCCATCCTGACGCTCCAGATCGAGAAACGCTACACGAAGGAGCAGATTCTGAATCTTTACCTGAATCAGATTTATCTCGGAACAGGCTGCTACGGCGTGCAAACGGTCTCGCGCCGGTACTTCGGTAAGGACGTCTCGGACCTCACGCTGGCCGAGGCGGCCCTGATCGCCGCGCTGCCCAAGTCCCCAGGAAAATACTCGCCTCTTGCCAATCCCGAGGAAGCCCGGCAACGGCGCGATCATGTCCTCGAACGGATGGTTGCGGAGGGTTTCGTCTCACCCGATGCGGCGCAGGCGGCTAAGAATGAGCCGCTTCTCCTTCAGGATTATCAGGAATTGAGCGAGGAGGCGCCCCACTTCGTGCAGGCCGTCGTCCGGGAACTCACGTCACGATTGGGCAGGGAGACCCTTTTCCAGGGCGGCCTCTCCATTCACACCACACTGAATCTCCGCTTGCAGCGAAACGCGCGGGGGGCCGTTCAGGCAGGCTTGGAGGCCAGTGCGGCGCGGCAGCCCGGACAGGCGGGAACACCCGCGGAAGGGGCGCTGTTCGCGCTCGATCCCCGCAACGGGCACGTCAAAGCCATGGTGGGCGGCCGGGACTATGCCATCAGCCAGTTCAACCGGGCGGTGCAGGCGGTTCGCCAGCCGGGTTCCGCGTTCAAGCCAATCATCTATGCCGCCGCCCTCGAGCAGGGTCGGCGGCCGTCGGACATCCTCATGGATACCCCCATGACCTATCGGGACCCGCACACGAAAAAGACCTGGACACCCCAGAACTTCACGCACAAGTTCTCGGGAGCCGTCACGCTGCGGCGCGCCCTTGAAAACTCCCTGAACGTGCCCACGGTCCGCCTGCTGCAGGAGGTCGGCGTGAAAAACACCATGGAGATGGCCCAGCGTCTCGGTTTCCGCAGCTCCATACGCCCCTATCTTTCCCTGGCCCTCGGCACCTCCGAAGTGACCCTGGCAGAGCTGACCGCAGCCTACGCCGCCTTTGCCGCCCAGGGGGTTTACTCCAAACCGATGCTGATCCTGCAGGTGTACGACCACAATGGGCACCTCATAGAAGATCACCAACCGGACCAGCAGATCGCACTCGACGAAGCCACGGCCTTTCTGATCACCTATCTGTTGCAAGGGGTGGTCCAGTCCGGTACCGGTCAGATCGCTCGGTCCCTGAACCGTCCCGTGGCGGCGAAGACGGGTACCACCGACAATTACAGCGATGCCTGGTTTGTCGGCTATACGCCGGACCTCGCGGCGGGGGTGTGGGTCGGTCATAATGAACGGGTTTCCCTTGGCGAAGGGGAAACCGGTGCGCGGGCCGCCGGCCCCATCTGGGTCTCTTTCATGAGCGAGGCGTTGAAAAACCGGGCACCCGCCTACTTTGCGGTGCCGCCCGCCATCTTTTTCAAAAGGATCAATGCGCTGACCGGGGAAACGGCTGGTTTGGACAGTGAAGAAGTGATTGAAGAGGCCTTTCGCAAATAAGGGCTCACCCAAGGCCCTCAGGAGATCTCCGGAACCTCGCTGCGCTTTGCATCACCCACCGGCCCGAGCCCGCTCTCGCAGAGCCCGCCGCCACTGAGCACGTGAGCGAATACCGCAACGATGTCGGGGTCAAACTCCGTCCCGGAACAATCCTGCAGCTCCTGCATCACCCATTCCAGGGACCGGGCCTTTCGGTAGGGTCGGTCTGAAATCATGGCGTCGTAACTGTCGATGATCTTCAAGACCCTGGCGCAGAAGGGAATTTCGTCGCCCTTGAGGCCATCCGGATACCCGCACCCGTCAAAGGATTCATGGTGGTGCAAAATGATGCGCAGGGTCTCTTCGGGCAGGCAGAGCGGCTCCACCAGTTCCACGCCGCGGCGGGGGTGTTGGCGGACGAGTTCCCAGTCCGCTTCTGTGAGGACCCCCGCTTTGTTGAGTATCTCGCTGCTGATCCCTATCTTTCCAATATCGTGCAGGAAGGCCGCGATGCGAAGACGCTCCTGCTCCTCCGGTGAAAGCCCCATCGGTCCGGCCAGAACCTGACAGAAGCGGTTCACCCGTTCCGAGTGATGGTGCATGTCGGGGCTCTTCTCTTCGAGAATCCGGGCGAGGACTCGGATGAATTCAATCAGGTTTAGTTCGCGGAAGAGACTCATCGTTTCCCGCATGGGCAGGGTGATGCCGTGCGGAAGATATTGCACGACGTCTGCGCTGTTGTCGGAGCGATAGAGCAGATTGGTCAAGGCAACCTGTATGCTGTCCCGAAGACGTTTTCTGCGCAACGCTCGCTGCGCGACGCTCATGATTTCCGACGCATCGAAGGGCTTGGTCAGATAATCGAATGCGCCGTGACGGATCGCCTTCTGCGCAGTGGCGAGGGTGCCGTATCCCGTAACGATCACCACCTCCGCCCCCTCTTGCTCTTCCTTGATCCGTTGCAGAAGCTCAATACCGTGCATGTCCGGCATGGTCAAATCCAGGGTCACCAGGTCGTATGTGTTTTCGTGGATCCGCTCCAGCGCCTCGGTGCCACTGGCCGCCATGTCGATGCGGTAATAGGGCTTCATGACCATACGGATCGATTCGCGCGGTCCGAGCTCGTCATCCACGATAAGAACTTCCCCTCTGCCTGCCATCAAGCACTCCTCATTGCTGTCCGGGCCGGTCCGGGTCTGCCGCACACCGTGAGACTTTGGATTTCGTGACGGCAGGGCTCCCCAACTGGGAAAGCCGCAGCGCATTTAACATGAAAGTATTATTTAGCTGCTGTGAAGCCGCCCGGATCGGGCGAACAAAGATGAAAGAGAATGCAAATAGAGTGCCATTCCGTACTGACCTTGTCCGAGCGGTGGCTTCGAACCCTTTCCCAGGAAATTCCGTCCGTGCGGACAATCCGGACGCGACCCGGCAAGCCGTATCCTGTTTTATCTTCTGGGATATTCCGCTGCCCGCTCGACGCGCCATCTCACAGGTACCCCGCAAGCTATAAAGGCACCAATAGGATGAGACGGGGAGAGGGTTTCGTAGGAGAGGTGTTTTTGTGAGTCAAGGGGTCTATTTTGTCCATATTCAGGCCCAAATGGTCCTGAATATCTATAAATAAAGTCCGTATTTGTCGACCTTGTAGCGCAGCATTTTCCGCGTGATCCGGAGCGTTTCGGCCGCTTTGGTCTTATTGCCCCGCGTCCGCTTCAGCGCATTCACGATCATCTTCTTTTCGAACTCCTCGATGGTTTCGGAGAGCGATCTCCCGTTTTCAACGAAATCGCGGTCGAGCGAAGCTGTGTCCATCTGAAGAGAGCGGAACTTGACCGGCAGATCGTCCACCTCGATGCCGTCTCCGTTGGAGAAGGCGACGCACCGTTCGATGACATTCTCCAGTTCACGCACATTGCCCGGCCAGCGGTATTCCATCAGGAGTTCCAGCGCCTCCTTGGAGATGTGCTTCAGGCCCCCCTCCTCGTCGGCACAGATCTTGTTGAGAACATGATTGACCAAGGGGTGAATATCGTTCTTGCGCTCCCGCAGCGGCGGTATCCGAAGGGGCACCACATTGATCCGGTAGTAGAGGTCTTCCCGGAACTGCTTCTGTTTCATGGCCTCTTCCAGGTCGCGGTTCGTCGCCACAATGAAACGAACATCCAGCTTCTCGCTGACGGCGGAGCCGAGCCGCGTAAACTCCCGCTCCTGCAGCACACGCAGCAGCTTCACCTGGGTATTCATCGGAAGCTCGCCGATCTCATCCAGAAAAAGGGTCCCGCCGTTGGCCAGCTCGAATTTCCCCTGCATCCGTTCACGGGCATCGGTATAGGCCCCTTTCTCGTGGCCGAAGAGTTCGTTCTCAATGAGCGTCTCCGGAATGGCGGCGATATTCACGGCCACGAAGGGCTTATGGGCTCGTTTGCTGTTGAAATGAATGGCACGCGCGATGAGCTCCTTGCCCGTGCCGCTCTCCCCGTACACGGCTACGGTCGATCGTTTGTCGGCGATCTGCTGGATGGTCTGAAAAATCTTCTTCATCCCGTCGGTCCGACCAACGATATTATCGAAATTATACGACCGTTCCACCTCGGAACGGAGGTTTTTCACCTCCTGCATCAGGTCGATCGCCTCCATGGCCTTCTTGACGATCAGGCGGATCTCATCCACGTCGAAGGGCTTGGTGACATAATCCTCGGCACCCAGCTTCATCGCTTCTACGGCATTCTTGACGGTTTTGGTCGCCGTGATCATGATCACCTTGGAGACGCTGGTGATCTCCTTGACCTTTCGGAGGGTCTCGATGCCGTTCATTCTCGGCATCTTCACATCGAGGAGAATGACCTCGGGGGATTCATCCTTCAGGATCTTCAGTGCCTCGTAGCCGTTGTCAGCAGCCAGAACCCGGTAATCGTTCTCGAAAATCATCCGAATCGATTCCCGAACACCCGGTTCATCGTCGACAACCAGCACACTTTGAGTGTATTTTGTTTTAGCTGCGGCGCACACTTTTCAATTCGTTGTTGTTATCGTTTTTGAAAGGAATTAATGTTGTATTTTATTACTGTTGCACGCAAAAAGTCAATGCATGGACGTCATTTTTTCAGTACGTAATACCGAATCTGGTGATGCCGCGTGAAGTAGTGGCGAGACAGCATCACCACCATGAGATAGGCACTGAGGCTCACCGCCGCTGAAATCATGATCATGACAACTATTTGGTAGCGCACGGCGATGAGGGGAGACGTGCCGGCCAGAATCTGACCGGTCATCATCCCGGGCAGCGACACCACACCGACGACCATCATGCTGTTCAGGGTCGGAATCAGGGCTGCGGAAATGGCCTCCCGACGGGCATTCGCGGATGCACGTTTGGCCCCGAACCCAAGGCAGAGAAGGGTCTCCACTTCTGCACTCCTGAGGAGCAGTTCACTGCGGTAACGCTCTCCCCCAAGGGTAGCGCCGTTCATGGCGTTGCCGATGATCATCCCGGCCAGGGGAATCAGGTACCGCGGATGGTACCAGGGCTCAATGCGAAGGACCACCTCGGTGACGACCAGAATCGTCACGCCGCCCCCCACCAGAAGGGAGACGGCCATCATCGGATAGAGCCGCAGATCTCTGCGCCGCAACCGGCCCACGCCCGCCTGACACGCGGCCGCCACCATGACGGCCAGGATGAGCAACACCAGATACCACCGATTCAGACTGAGAATATACTCCAGGATGTAACCCACCAGTAAGAGCTGCACGAAGGTGCGCCCCACACCCAGCAGGTACTCCCTTTCCAGGGCCAGTTTCTCGTAATAGGAAAGCCCGACAACGAGCAGCATGAGTAAGACCGTCAGACTCAGCTGTCCCGCGCCGATCGGCGCGATGGGTTCCGCCATCATAGGGCTGCAATCTCCCCGTCACGAAGCCGGAAAAGCCGTCCGTCCAACTCCCGTGCAAAATCCTCGAGATGGGTCACCACGACAAAGGTCATCGCCTCGGACGCGTTGATACGCCGAACGGTCCGGGCCAGAAGCCCGCGGTTATCCGGATCAAGAGCAGACGTCGGCTCATCGAAGAGCATAACCTTGGGCGCCGTCATCAGGGCTCTGGCCAGGCTGACACGCTGTTTCTCCCCCACCGAAAGATTCCCGGCGGGCCGTGTGAGCATCCCGGCAGTCAGCCCCACCGAATGGAGCACCCTCTCCATCTTATCTCCCAAGCCGCCGGCGGCGTCACCGTCTTCGAAAGGGAGCATCAGATTCTCCCGAACTGTCCCCTCCACAAGGAACGGCTCCTGGGCGACCAGCGCCACGTCACGTCTCAACCGGAGCGGGTCGCACTCGACCAGATCGACACCGTCAAAGCGGATCACCCCCTCCGTAGGTTCTTCCAGACGATTCAGCAGACGCAGGAAGGTCGATTTGCCGGCCCCCGAGGAGCCGATGAGCACCTGGATTGCACCGGGGGTGATTTCCAAGTCTACCCGTTTCAGAACGGGTGGCCCATATTCATGCCGGGAGACACGGTACCGGAAACTGACACCCTGAAGCGTAAGGATCGGTCTGCTCATGGATGCTGCATTCAGCGAACCACGTTGCGACTGTCCAGATCCTCAACACGGTTCCTCTCTTTTCGCCGTTCGTGCAGTTTCGGGTTGCGGGGCAGGTATATGAGGAACGTCGTCCCCTCCCCCTCGCGGCTTTCCACCGAAATCCGTCCCAGGTGCTCCTCGATGATCTGCTTGGAGATGGCGAGACCAAGACCGGTACCCGAGGACTTGGTCGTATGGAAGGGGGTGAAGAGCTTCTCCAAATTCTCCGGAGCCATGCCGACGCCGTCGTCCTGAACTTCGATGCAGACGAAGCCGGTCCGTGCTTCGTCCGGGTCACTGCGGAGACGAAACGCTATTTGCCCATCGGCCTTCACCGCTTCATAGGCGTTGGTGGCGAGGTTCAGCAAGACCTGCTTGATCTGCTCGGGATCACAGATAATCTCGGCACTGGCGTCATGGGGATAATCCCGCACGACCCGGGTCTTCTGCCCGGCGGCCGTGGAGTCCGTCAGGGTGAGAATTTCCTCGATCAACTCCTGAACATTCGCCCGGCGCAAGGCCGGATCGGAGGGTCGGGCAAACATGAGAAGCTCTTCCACAAGCCGGGCGAGACGCTCCACCTCGTTGGCGGCCACTTTCTGGAAGCGCTCCCGAAACTCCACATCGTCGTAGCGTTCAGGCAGGAGCTGGAAGTAAGTCTTAATCGAGACAAGGGGGTTGCGGATTTCATGGGCCAATCCCGCCGTCAGCGTCCCGAGAGCGGCCAACCGGTCCGCCCGCCGCTGGCGAAGCTGGGTATGTCCCAGCTTCTGCCGAAGACGCTTACCATGCAGGAACAGTGCCACCGGCGTCAGAGCCAGGCTGAGCCCTCGCACCGCATCGGGCCCCAAGCCCCCGCGCTTTGGAGCCTCACCCAGATTGGCAAACCCGATTAGGTCCTGCTCCACCCTGAAGGGGATGGTCGCATCGGCACGGAGCTGGTCCATGCGATCCCGGATCAGGCGCAGACTCCCGTCGTCAGGGTCTGCCGCAAGGGATGAATTTAGAAGTGGCTCATGGGCATACCGGAGGAAGTTCACAAAGGGATCGGGAGAGATAATTCGAGCCGGACGGTTCCCGTTGCCGGCCGCCTCTTGCGTTGGCAACCGAAGGTACGCGCCGCCCTCCCCCTTGGCGTAAAAAGAAACCTCCCGAATCGCCAGGTGCGCTTTGAGAAGCGCCGACAGACCCTCCCACATGGCTTCTTCCGGCGGCGCCGTCGCAATCAGGTGGTTGACTTCTCTGCAAAGTGTGCCGGTCAGCTCGTCCATCATCTCTGGCATCTCTGGCATCTCTGGCATCTCTGGTTTTCCGCGTCACCCTTCATCAGCATGCCCCGCTCCGTTCTCCGACGACCAACAAGCCGTCAGGGACAAGGACATTCGGGATCACGGACGCACCTGCAGGCGCCTTGGCTCTTAGCAGCGGCGCTACGCAATGCCGGGGTAACAAAAGTCATCGTGGACTTCCTGAAGGATTTCTCGGATACGCTGCGAATCGAAATTCTCCCGCAGGGAGGGAATAATGGCAGGCTTCATGCTACGGCCGGTCAACTCCTTTTCGATAATCTGAAAGAGCGTCCTGGCCACCTGTGGGTCGAACTGGGTTCCCACACAGCGCTTGATCTCCCGGAGGGTCTCCCGGAGACTGATCTGTTTGCGATAAGGCCGATCCGTCGTCATGGCATCGAACGCGTCAGCCAGCGCAATGATCCGTGCACCCAGAAGCAGGTCTTCCCCCCGGATCCCATCGGGATACCCCTTCCCGTCGACCTTTTCGTGATGGTGCCGGGTCAGCGCGGAAAGGTCCCCCCAGGGAAAATTAATCTTCGACAGGATATCGAACCCCACGGTCGGATGCCGGTGCATCTCCAGCAGCTCACGGTCCGTCAAAACCGAGTCCTTTCGGATAATCGACGTGTCGACAGTGATTTTTCCAATGTCATGCAGCAATCCACCGAGGCGAAGCGCTTCGACTTCTTCCTGGGGCAGCCCCAGCTCCTCAGCGATGGCGACGGCATAACGGGCGACGCGATCCGAATGCCCCTGGGTGTAGCGGTCTTTCGCATCGATGGCGGCGGCGAAAGCCCGGACGGTATCGTTATAGATATCCTGGAGGTTCTCATAGAGAGCCCGGTTCTCCTCTGCCTTCTTCTGAAGGCTTTGGAAAAGCTGGTGGTTTGAGAGCCCCACGGAGAGCTGCTGTGACATCATGGCAAGAATCTGCAGATCGTCGTCGGTATAGTCCCCGCCGCTGAACCGCGAGCCCACCGTGATCAACCCGACGAGATTGCCGCCCACCCGCAAGGGCACCAGCAGAGCTGCCTGCAGAGCGCCCAGGGTGTCGCCGTTGCGCGAAATGAACCCGGTCAAAGCCTGGGAGGCGCGGCGGTTCTCCACGACACCGGGCGCATCCACGAGGGCTTTGGCGTCACCGGCGTAGAGCGACAGCCCGAGATGTGGGGCCCCGTCGACACCCTTGTGGGCGAGCACGACAAAACGGCCGTGCTCCTCTTCGTAACGAAAGATGGCTCCCTGGGCCGCCGAAACGGTTCCCAGCATCAGATACAGCCCCGACTTGGTCACTTCTGCGAAGCTGCCGTTGGACGTGATCACTTGCCCCAGATCATTGAGTGAACTGAAGGCATACATGATCTTCTTTACACCCGCAACCGAACAGGGTGATATCATTACTGTCCTCCCCCACAGAGCCGGCCTACGCGTGGCCCATCGTAAAACGGACCGCCTCTTCTATGTTCGGGAATACGGGAGCGTACTGGGTCAGGCCCATGAACTCAAACACCTCCGTATTGTTCAAGGTGAGATTCGTAAAGCAGACAGAGCCCTTCGCCCGTTTGACCCGGTCGATCAGGCCGATCAGGATGGAGATGCCGATGCTGTTGATGATGGGAGATTCACTGAAATTCACAATCACCTTGCGGTACCCCTCCCGGAGAATATCTTCACACTTCCGTTCAATCTTTTCACCACCAAGATCGTTGATGTAACCATTCGTGTAAAAAATCACAAAATCTCTGTCAAACTTGACGTCCATCTGAAACTGCCCCATTTTCTGTCTCCTCCCCGCCTTTGCGTTCTCTTCAACGTCTTGCCCGAATCACCCCAACTGTTTTCAACCCGCCTGGGCCTTAAGCCCCGTATCCTTCGGATAATACTTGACCATGCGAAGCCGCGTCCCCACGGGCACGTCTTCAAAAACCACCTGATCCATCAGGTTGCGAATCAACTCTAGCCCCCATCCCCTCCGGGACGGGGTGCCCTTCCCTTCTCCCCGCTCGGGCACGGGGACTTTCTTCGGATCGAAAGAAATACCCTTGTCCTCCACGACAATGCTGAGCTTCTCGGTGTCCAGGGTAAAGGTAATATAGATCTTTCCATCTTCGCTGCCGCTGTGCTCGAAACAATTGATGCACGCTTCGATGAGGGCCATTCGGATCCGCCCGATGTCCTCGTCGGAAAAGTCGACGCGCTCGGCCACCTGTTCCGCGGCGCGCGCAGCCACCAGTTCAGTTTCTGACACCATGGGCAGAACGAGCCCGAAGGAGACCCGCTGCTTCTCCTTCCGGCCGGGTCCGGGACCGTCGTCATGGTTGAGCTCTGTAAGAACGGGCACATCCTGCGTCTCGCGGAAGAGGTCTTTGCGGATCTCATCCGACCCCGTTCTCCCGATCCAGTACCGGTGAGCCACCCGGAGAAAATCATTGAATACGGGATTCTCCACGGGGGCCATCATGCCGTAATTTTCCACGAGCAGGCCGGTCGACACCAGGGCATCCACGAGTGCCCGGGTGGCGTCCAGATCGAGCGAGAGTCTCTTGGCGACATCCTCCAGAGGAAGCCGGCTTCCGACCCGGAGCAAAGGATGGCTCAAGATCCGGATGGCGTCCCGCTTGGCAAAGGGTCCCGGACAGCACCGGTTCAGGAGCGAATCGTAGTAAAAGGCAATTTCCCCCTGCGCAACCTCTGCGAAGTAGACATCCCGGATGGCCCCCCAACGGGTCAGTGAGATGCCCTCCTGCCGGGCCTTCCGGATGACGCAGAGCATGTAGAAAGGGATGCCCTGAAAGCGATGTAGTTCGTGCGCCACAGCGTCCTGGTCGACTGCTACTTCATACCGTTCGCAACAACCCATAAAGGCGTCCAGCGCGCGTTTCGAATCGAGACCGGCCACGGAGAGTCGCCGGACCCTCCCGGCCGTGGATTCCATGCTGAGGTAGTGGCGCTGCAGCACTTCGGCCTGTCCCGTCAGGATGTGCGGTACCACCGGCGAGGACATGGCCGACGGATATAGGTCCGTCAGGGAAGCAGCATCGGGCCAGCTCATGCGAAACACTCGGTGGAAGTGATCCAGAATCACGCAAGCCGTGCCCGTGGTGTCTTGGGCCAACACTTCCGGGGCCTGCAGCGTGAACGCAATCAGCTCCGTCCGGTCCCCGTCGCGCAGCGCATCCTCGAAGTCGTCACACAGGCGATGCAGACCCGCGTCGGAGCACTTGGTCACCATGCGCTCTATTGCCTCAAAACGGATCACCTTGGGCAGCAGCAGAGAGGGGTCCTTCTCTTGAAACGCCAGATACTGGCGTACCAGTTGGCTGAAGTAATCCCGGGCAAAGTGTACGGGGTCCTGAAAGATGCGATCGAAACCGTACCAGAAGGGGAGGATCGTTTCCTGGTTCAGAAAGAGATCCTTGTAGATCCGCTTGGCAATTTCGCTGGTGCCCGCGCGGCGGGGGCCAATCAGAGCGCAACTTTGCGCGGGCACGGCGGGGAGATCAAGGCACACGTCCCGAATCGTTCGGATCTCAGGCTCCCGATCAAAGAACAGATCATCCGGAGCCATCCGAAGAGCATGCTGGATGAACAATCCCCCATCCGCCATATGCGCAAACTCTACTGTGAAGGGTTATGTGGCTTGAACAATGGATCATAGTAACGTAAAAAAAATTCGAACTCAAGTTCTTTTTGCCTGAATTCGCAGCTCCGAATATGGCGAAGGCTCTTGAATAAGAAATGACAAAAAAGCTCTGTCATTCAACAATCAGAAGATAGTCGTCGATGCGGCTTTTCCGTGCATTGTTAGGTAAGAGGTCTGAGGTCGCGTCCGAAACCGGAAAGAACAAATATAGGGACGCAGAGATGTCAGAAAAGTTACTAAACTGTAGCAGCACTCCTCGCACCGCCGCGCCATGTCCGGGCTAGGCTAATGCGTGGTCTCTGAAAAAAAAGGGTGCTTCAAATCCCGGGAGCTCGCGAAATAATACTCCTTGATTTTCTTCGACAAACCGACCAGGTAGAAATAGGTGCCCCGATTGGAGAGCCCCACCAAGCCACTCATCAGCATGGCAATACCCGCCCGGTCGATCGAATTCACCCGGGACAGATTGATCGAGACCGCTTTCGGCTGCTTCCTGAGAATCGGGTGCAGAACCCTCTGTAATTCGAGGGAACTGATCCCTGTGAGCTGCCCTTCCAGATGAAGGATGAAGGTGCACTCCTGAACTCTGTGAACGTTTATCCTGAACATGGCGTCTCTCTTTTGTCTTGCCCCTCGGCGGATTAGACGATAGGGGTTCCGTTTTCTTCACCGTTGGCCGTTCTCCCGGCCGCTTGCGGTCGGAACCTGAAGGCATCCATCCATCGACCAGGTCCGTACCGACTTAGTTAGCACGATTGGTGCCAACCGGGTGGCCGGAGCGAGGTAATTTCTGCGTTGCCAATGTTTTCCGTGTGTTGCATGAAGCCCACGAAAGGGTCTGTTCGGTTTGCCGACGGGCGGTTGCCAATGAATGCACACTGCTAATGGCCGGACAACTGAACTTCTTTTCACAATAAGGGAAAAAGTTTTCCCATTATATGAAAAGCCTTTCTCTTGGGAGAGCTTCACGGCGATAGATGACAAAAGGGGCCACCGGGAACGGGGTGAAGCCGGAGGACAGAGGACGGAAGAAACCCGGAGGACAGAGGCCCTCGTTAGACGCAATGCGTCTACCGGGGCACGCAGACGATGGAAGCCGGAGAAAACCAGACGACAGAAGACAGAGGGCCCTATTAGACGCATGGCATCTAGCAGGGCACGTAGAAAACGGATGAGACCCAGAGGACGCTCTTAGACGCAGGGCGTCTAAGAGGGCAGGCAGACGACCGAAAACCCCAGAGGCCAGAGGACGGAAGACAGAAGACGGTGGGCAGTGAACGGGACAACGCACAGATAAAACCGACGCCAAGAATCAAAGGCTTTCCTTAGAGCATTCATGCTTCGAGGGTTCTGGCCCTTTAGAGCTTCACTCGACCCCTCGAATCCTTGAATCCTAGACCCCTAGCATTCCGAGTCCCTCGACTTCTGCCCCACTTCCTCTATAATCCCGCCTCCCAATACGACGTCGCCCTCGTAGAACACCATGGACTGGCCCGGCGTAATGGCGTCCTGCGGGGTCTCAAAGCGCACGCGGCACGAAAGACCGAGATCATCCACGGGCTCAATCCGCGCGGCGGCTTCGGGATGCCGATAGCGGATCTTTGCCATCACCGCGCGGACACGGGGCGGCGAGCCGGCAATCCAGTTGATGCCGGACACCCGGGCTTCCTGTTTGAAAAGATCCGCCTTTTCCCCTGCCACGATCACGTTATCGGCCGGCCGTATCTCCACCACGTAGAGAGGAGCGGAGTGAGCCACACCGAGTCCCCGGCGTTGACCCAGGGTGTAATTCATGTAACCCCGGTGTGTACCGATCCGATTTCCGTCCAGGTCGCGAATCTCTCCGGGTTGCGCCGCGTGCGGGAAGCGCCGTTCGAGAAAAGAGGCGTAATCGTTGTCCGGGATAAAACAGATCTCCTGGCTCTCTCCCTTCTGCGCCACGGGGAGGCGGTGCTGCGCCGCCAACTCCCGAACCTGCTCTTTCGTATAGTTGCCGACCGGAAAGAGAAGACGCCCCAGTACACGCTGCGTCACCCCGTAGAGAAAATAGGACTGGTCCTTGTCCGCATCGTTCCCTTTCCTTAGAAGGTAGGCGCCGGATTCATCGTCCCGGTCGATCTTCGCGTAGTGCCCGGTGGCAATGGCGTCGCACCCCAAGTTTTCCGCCTCTCGCAGAAAATGAGCGAATTTGAGCCGTGTGTTGCACAGGACACAGGGGTTGGGTGTGCGCCCCCGGAAGTATTCCCGACAGAAATTCTCCACGATTTCCGCTTTGAAATAATCCTGGAACTCCAGGAGGTGATAGGGGATCTCGAGGCGATCACAGACCGCCATGGCGTCCTCCACGGCCGACAGGGAACAGCAAGTCCGGGGGTCCTCGAAAGAGACTTCCCGCGCTTCGTCCCAGATCTTCATGGTCGCACCGACAACGTCGAAGCCACGCACCTTGAGGAGAGCGGCTGCAACGGAGCTGTCCACGCCACCGCTCATGGCAACCAGAACCGACCTGCCCATTCGATCACACCTCCGGGAAATATGGAGTTTTACGGAACGATGGTATCAAAACCGCTCGTCCCGGGCAACTTCTTCCGGAAAAAGAAGTTTACACCGTTTCCTGATTACGTTACCATCATTCGGTCATCGGCCGACACAGCAAGGAGGCTCTCTTGCCCAAGCTCATCGAGGGATACATCCGCCGAGAGATTTTCCCGCCCTTCCTACTAGCGCTTCTTGTCTTTACCCTGGTCCTCTTCATGCAGAGCGCACTGGAACTCTCGGAAATGATCGTTGCCAGAGGGGTCGATGCCGTCTCCCTGCTCCGCCTCATCGGGTACTCCCTGCCTTCTTTGCTCTGGCTGGCCATTCCCATGTCCTTCCTCATGGGCGCCCTGAGCGCGATGGGGCGGCTATCGGCGGACAATGAAATCGTGGCTATGCATTCCGTCGGCATCGGCCTCTCCAGTTTCCTCCGACCGATGGTGCAGATGGGGATCCTGTTCTTCTGCGTCACCTTCACTGTCGGCGCACTGGCAGTTCCATGGGGAAACACCTCCATGCGGAGCCTGATCCTGCACATGTTCGAGGAGAACACTTTCGCCGGTATAGAGACCAAAACCTTCAACGACCGTTTCAGTGACCTTGTGATTTACGCGGGGCAGACGCGCAACGACGGCCGGGTTCTGGAGCAGTTGATGATTGCCGATTACCGAAGTCCGGTTCCCGAGACCATCCTGGCCGCGAGGGGCGAAATCAAAAGCCATCCGACAACCCTGGAGAAAACCTTCAATCTGACGAACGGGTCCATACATCAGTATGATCCGAAGTTCTCCCGATACCGCCTGATACATTTTCAGCACTACAAACTCTCGCTCCGCTCGAAGAGCGACGCGGCCCAGCGGCACTTCCTAAGGTCCGCCGAGAAACCGGAGGCCATGCGTCTGGGGGACCTCAAAGCCGTCGCGGCCTCAGCCGACACGCGCAAAGCCAGAGAGTGGGGCATCCATTATCACGAGCGCTTTGCCCTCCCCTTCTCCTGCCTGATCTTCGGGCTTTTCTCGATCCCCCTGGGAATCCGGTTCAAACGATCGGGTAAGTTCATCGGGTTTACTTCGAGCCTGCTGGTCGTTTTTCTCTACTACATCCTCCTCGGGGCGGCCCGAAAATTCGGATCGGAGGGGTTCCTCACACCCCCACTGGCAGCCTGGCTGCCCAATGTCTTTTTCGGGCTCTGGAGCCTGTATCTGTTACACCGGGTCGCGCACAAAATCCCCGAGGATTCGGTACAACTGGGGGCAGGCGCGGCGCAGTTGTGGGAGCGGTTTGCCCGTCACATCCGCCGGGGGCCCTTCGCTGCAAATAGATCCTGAACCGGCGTGTTACCGCGCACAGGGGAGCCGTATCGCTGCATGGAAATTCTATTCCGTTACATCGCCCGTGAGTTCATCCGGGTCTTTCTTGCTTGCCTGGCCGCAGTGACCGTCGTCTATCTGGTGGCCCATTTCATAGGCAAGCTGGACAACTTCATCGAACACCGGGCCTCCCTCACGCTCATCGCGACCTTCATCCTTTTGAAGATCCCGAGACTGGTGTACGAGGTGCTCCCCATTGTCGTGCTGCTCGCCGCGCTGATTACCTTCCGGGGGCTTGCGATGAACAGTGAAATCATCGCCATGCGCGCGTGCGGCATCGGTCTCTCCCGCCTCCTGATACCGGTCCTTTGCGTGACAACGATCCTGGTTGGGCTAATCCTCATGAACGCAGAACGACTCGTCCCTCTGGCCAACCAGAAAGCGAGCTACCTGGCAGATGTCGCGTTGAAGAAGCGCCCCCACATCCTCGCGCTCCGAAAAAACCGGATCTGGTTCCGCACCGGGGAGAGCAGCTTCTGCAACATACAGAAGGTGAATCCCGACACCGCGTCCCTCTATCACGTCACCCTCTATACGTTCGACGCCGACTTCCATCTCGTCAGCCGCATGGACGCCGACCAGGTGAGTTGGGACGGGAAGCGGTGGGTCACCGACCAGGCCACGCACTGGACCTTTGAGCCATCCGGAGACATCGCGTCGGAACGCGTCCTCCGGGGAAGCTTCCCCCTGGTGGAGTCGCTGGATGAGATGATCAATGTGGAGAAATCTTCACGGGAGATGGGCTATGGGGAGTTGAAGGACTACATCCGGATTCTCAAGCGCGATGGTTATCCGGTGACCGCTTACGAAGTGGACCTGCACGCCAAAATCTCCTATGCTGTTATCAGCCTGATCATGGTACTCATCGCAGTGCCCTTTTCTCTGCGCTCGACCCGAAGCGGGGGGATCGGCATCAGCATCGGCCTGAGTGTACTGATCGGTTTTGCCTGCTGGATCACGTATTCCGTGGGGCTCTCTTTCGGCTATGCGGGGATCCTGCCTCCTGCAGCAGCCGCCTGGATCGGAAACGCCCTTTTCGGTATGGGTGCACTCTGGTCCACCCTGCGGGTTCGTTTCTGAGCGTCTCAACCGAACGTCAAAGATGCCCCTTTCTCATGGCCAGCAAGCTTGGCCAATGCCTCGAGTTGAACCGGTTTGCCCACGCAGATCATGAGGTCGCCCCCTTCCAGCACCGTTTGGGGGGTGAGGCTCGTGGCAACCTCTCCCCCGCCTTCTTGATCGCCACGATGAGAACCCCCAGGTCCTCACGAATGCGCGACGCACCGATGGGCACTTGATCATAGGGGGACGCGGTCGCGATCCGGATCGAATCGAGGCGAAAATCGATGCCGTCGTCGCGGCTCACCGCGGACTCCAGGAAACTGGAGACGTGGGGACGAAGAATGGTGTTGACGATCTTCATGGCGCTGATCAGATAAGGGGAGACGACCCGCTCCGCCCCTGCCCGCTTGAGCTTCTTATCGGAGCCTGCCTCACCGGCACGGGTAATTATTTTCAGGCCGGGGTTCATGTCTCTTGCGGAGAGGACGACGAACAGGTTGTCCGCATCGGTGTTCAGCACGGTGATCAACCCCTGGGCCCGCTCAATCCCGGCGCGGAGGCCATGACTTCGTCGCTGGTGGCGTCGCCCTGGATGATCATGACATCCTTCTCCTGGATCTCGGCCACGACATCGGGGTTCTTTTCGATGACCACAAAGGGATGTCCGGCCGAACCGAACTCGGAACAGGCCTGCTTTCCCATACGGCCGTACCCGCAGATGATGCAGTGTTCCTTGAGCTTGTTGATTTTCTCGTTCACTTTTCTCCTCCCCAGCACCTCCCGGATCTCTCCGTCCAGAAGGATCTGTACAGCGGCCTTCAGCGCATAGGCCGCCGTGCTGACTCCGCCGAGAATCAGCATGATGGTAAAGATCCGGCCGACCGTGTCCATGTCGTGCACCTCTCGAAAACCGATCGTCGAGAGCGTGATCACAGTCATGTAGAGCGAATCCGCTAGCGGCCACCCCTCGATGATCATGTACCCCCCGGTTCCGACAACCAGGATAGCCACCAGGATCACCAGGGAAGCCTGCAGTCTCTTCAACGAATCATTCACGCCCGTCCCCTTCCGGAACAACGCCGGTCCGCTCACCCCGCTATGCTTGGTTGAGATACCGCCGGCAGGTCTCCATCATACGTCGACAATGGCTTCCCTCCCAGTAGACCCGGCCGCATTGCCGGCACCGCCCGAAACCGGATGCCGTGTGGTAGATATACTCGGGGACCTCGTCCCGCACGTCCGGTTTCTCAGTGGCCGTCAGCAGGGTGTTGCACCGGATGCAGCGTGTCAGGATACGGTCCGGCGCAGGCGGATAGACCCGGATGACCGCCTCCAGCTGCGCCATGGGTTTGTTCTCGCGAATGAGCAGATGCTCCCCGACGCCCCGGCGCTGCACCAGTCGAGTGTCCCGAGTCAGCAGGATGCGCCTGTCCCTGCGGGCAATCTTGATCAATTCCCTATCGTCAACGGGATTCAGGTAGAGAACATCGACTCCCAGGATCCGCAGCCAGCGGGCCAACCGCCCCAGCATCATATCCGCCACGAAGGTGCGATCCGGACACATCGACGACTCTCCCCGGAGGTTTCGGGTAACCAGAACGAAAAGACGGACTAAACTAGCAGATCGCTGAAATCCATGTCAAGCATGGCGGGGCCGGCGCAACCCCCATCGATCCGCCAGGCCTGCGTATCAGGAAGGGGCCGAGGCTGCCGCTGCATCCGGATACGTGTGACCTGTCCGGACACAAAAAAGCCCGCTTACGCGGGCTTTCTTGAAAGGGGGATGGGAGGAACGGCAAGCGAGGGGGATCGCTGTATCTGACCGTTCCCCATCAATTGGTGTATCCGCTACCTGTCTATAAAGTAACCTGACAAAGCTGGAAGTCACACCCGGTAGCAAAGAATCTTGCTGTGCACCCAGCCTCTTGATTTTCCTGAGATTTCCGACTTAGTGGTCCGCTTGTTGCGAATCGGCCGGCGGCCTCACCCCTGGAACAGAGAGAGCAGGTGCGCTCGGACCGACTGCTTCAGGGCGGTAAGATTGTAGCCTCCTTCCAGGACTGACACCAGACGCCCCCGGCAGTGGGCCTTTGCCAAACGAACCAGGATATCCGTCATGTCAGTAATTCCTGCCTCCGTCAGATAGATGCCCGCCAGAGGATCCTCTGCATGGGCGTCGAAACCGGCTGAAATCAGAATCAGTTCGGGTTTGAATGCGACCATGGCAGGCACCAGCAACTGCTCGAAGGCCTCCTGGTATTCACCGTCCCCGCTCCCGGCTGCCATGGGGAGGTTCCTGGTAAACCCGATCCCGGCATCCTTCCCCTCCTGTTCCCGGTGTCCCGTCCCCGGGTAGTGATTCTCCTGATGGAGACTGAAATAGAAAACCGTGGGATCCGCATAGAACGTATTCTGTGTCCCGTTTCCGTGGTGCACGTCCCAGTCGACGATGAGTATTTTCCGGAGACCGTGGCGACTCTGCGCATAGCGTGCCGCCACGGCCACATTGTTGAATAGACAGAACCCCATGGCCCGATCCCGTTCGGCATGGTGTCCGGGGGGCCTCACGGCGCAAAAGGCGTTGCGCATCGCTCCGGCGATGACGTGATCGATGGCCGTCAAAACGGCTCCGGCCGCAAGCCGGGCCTCCTCATAGGAGGCCGAAGAGATGATCGTGTCGGGATCCAGGGCGCGGATGCCTCCACGGCAGGCCTCTTCCACCCGGTGCACGTAATCCCGGTCGTGCACCGTGCAGAGTTCGTCCACCGTGGCCGCCCTCGGCTGGAGCCGCTCGGTGCCCGCCTGCAGGTCCTCTTGCGCACACACCTCCTCGATGGCGCGCAACCGGTCGCTGCACTCGGGATGGTTCCCCGTGTCATGGCGGAACCCGGAAATCAGAAGACCTGTCTTCTGCATGCACGCTTCCCCTGGGAACCGGGCCACCGGCCCCTGCCCGCCGTCAACCGCCCCCCAACCCCTCAGAATGATTGTAGAACCGACCGGACCGCAGTTCTGTTTCCCGATGGCCCACAACAGGTTTCCTCACGGTAGACCAGAATCGGATCGCTGTCAATTTGGGTTGTACGCACAGGGGCTTCCTGATAGAATAATAGCCAAGCATTTCTCAAACATTTTCGGGTAGTTTCAACATGGAAAGCAATTACGAGAAGGCGCTGGCGATGGCCTTGGACAAGGCGTTTTACGCACTCCAGGAGAGAGACCTGGCGGACGTCGCTTTCCGGAGCGGGTCCACCCTCGTGGAGAGCGGACACCTTCGGACATCCTTCTTGAACCGCCGTGTCGACGTGGAGCCCTTCTCCGAGCAGGTCCAGATCGACACCGCGCCCGCCGGCACGCGAACAGCGATTCTCATCCTGCACTACCTGATCAAAGCATCCGGGATACCCCTGTCGGGGCAACTCGTCGGGTTCAAGGACGTCCCCCAGGGGTCGCTCTATTACCAGCCCTTTCGCAATCGGGTGCTCCGCGCCACGCTGGGGCTCATCGACGCGGACCCCGCTACGCTGGACCGTTGCATCCAGACCTTGGGCGGCCAGCGGGTAGCCGGCGGCGACCTGGCCTTCCGCTTGAACGTGTTTCCCTACATCCGGGCGCACTATGTCCTTTACACAGGGGAGGAGGGCATCCCGCCCGATGCGAACATCCTCTTTGATGCGGCGATTTCGGAGTATCTGTCTACCGAAGACATCGTGGTGATGTGCGAACAAATCAACCGGATCCTCAAAGCCGAACTGCGCGAGGCCTCCTCGTGACCGACCCGCTGAACAAGGAGTAGCAGATGATTTTCCCGGGCCGCAAACCCCTCATGGAAAAAATCCCGACCCAGAACATCCGGGTTGACGATCTCTTTGATGAATTCTCGAAGCAGAATTTTTCAGGCTATGCCGAGTTCGACTTCCCCGATAGTCGGGGCATCATTCTGTTCCACAGCGGCGAGATCATCACTGCCGTCTACAAAGGGGCGGACAAAGTCAAGAGCCAGGAGGAGGGAATCGCAGCCGTCAAGAACCACTGTCGTTTGGAAGACGGTCTGATCAGCACCTTTCAGCTGCCAGCGGAAATGGCCCACATGCTGCGCGGTTTGTGCAACCGCAAGTTCCTCGATGAAATCCACGTCTCGGGCAAGCTGCAGGTCATCCTGAGCACCCTGCTGGAGGAAAAACATACGGGCACCCTGGACGTTCTCTTTCCGCAGAGGAAGGAAAAGGGGATGATTCTTCTGATCAACGGCAGAGTCTCCAACACCTTCCTGGAAATGGACAGGAATCTCACTCTGGAAGGAAAGGAAGCACTCCAGCGGATCCGTGAGCTGATCGACGAAGCGGACGGCGGGTGCAAGATCTTCAAGTCGGATTTCTCTCAGGAGATCTGGAAATCGAGACGGGGAACCAAGAAACCGCACGAAAGCCGCATCTTCCAGATCCTCGCCGAAAAAGAGACACCCGAGCCCTCACCAATGCAGGCCCTGCTTTCAAAGCTGCACGGAGAGCTGAGCACGCCCCCCTTCACGGCGGTGCTTGGTGAAGACGGAACCGTGCTGGCCCAGGCCTTTGCGGAAAACGGCAATGGAGAGCCGACGCCCGATTTCCAGAAGATGATTCAGGAAGCCGCGTCCCTGACGACAGCCATCGACATGGGGCCCCTCAGCGAGATCCTCTGCACCTCCCAGGAAAAGAACCTCCTGATTCGAAACGTTCCCCGGGCGCACTGTTTTCATATCCTGATCGTCGAGAGGAAACAGCACCCTAAGGATCTTCGAAAACACCTCTCCCTTTTCGACGAAGAGATGGCAGCCCTGTCCGCGGCCTCCTAGCCCGGATATCGCATGAGTCAATCTATTACGAGGCCGGACAGTCTGCCACATGCGGCCCGCACACGCCCGGGCGCAACGGCCCGCGGCATGCAAACATCCGGGTTGTGTCCCCCGGACAAACCGCGCGTCAAACAGGGATGGGACACAGGCCGGGATCAGTGGATCTCCAGGGCATTGAAGAAATAGGAGATTTCAAAGGCGGCCGTTTCGGGTGCATCCGAACCGTGCACGGCATTCTGTTCGATGTTGCCGGCAAAGTCTTTCCGGATGGTGCCGGGCGCGGCGTCCGCCGGATTGGTGGCGCCCATGAGTTCCCGGTTCCGCCGTATAACACCGTCCCCCTCGAGCACCATTACCACACAGGGTCCCGAAGACATGAAATCCACCAGACTGCCGAAGAAGGGGCGTTCCCGGTGTACCGCGTAGAATCCCTCGGCTTCGGCTTTGGACAGTTGAATCATCTTGATGGCGGCAACCCGGATACCCGCCTCCTGAAACCGGCGAATGACTTCACCGAGGATATTCTTACGGACGCCGTCGGGCTTGACGATTGACAGGGTACGCTCCATGAACCGCTCTCCTTCATGATGGGGGTCGAAAATTCAAAAAAGGGGTCTCTATACATAGCGTCATAGACAAATCCCCATACCGAGCAACAGAACAAGACAGACCGGGGCGTGACAACGTCGAGGCGTGTGGCGTACTACATGGTACGCGGCAACAACGAGACGAGGAAGCATCATCAACGCCTTCTTTCACGCATCCGCCCTCTGCAGACGCTCCGCCTCCTCGAACCCGACCCGGAGGGCCGTCAGATTCAGATCTTCCGTTCCCCGGGGCACCCGGGACAGCACCGCCTCTTCCAGGGCTTTTCGTGACACGACGCCCGTCAGGCCGACCACTGCGCCCAGGGCAATGATGTTGGCGACGACACGTTTGCCCACCTTTTCCTGGGCCAGCTGAAAGATGGGAATGCGGTAGGCCGTGAACGTGCCCTCGGGGACGGAGAGCACCTCATGGGTGTCCACAATCAGCACGCCCCCTTCCTTGATGTCGGGGGCATACTTGTCACAGGCCACCTGCGTCAGCGCGAGCAGAATGTCGATATTCGTCGCCTTGGGGTAGTCGATATCCCCGTCGCTGATGATCACCTCGGCCTTGCTCGCGCCGCCCCGAGCCTCCGGTCCGTATGACTGGCTCTGCACGGCGTTCTTGTCATCATAAATGGCGGCCGCCTCGGCCAGAATCACCCCCGAGAGAATGATTCCCTGCCCGCCGGAGCCGCTGAAGCGGACCTCGACCCGATTCGCCATGGACCCTCCTCTCCAGCCCGAATATTGCATAAGTGATCGTCATGAATGGCCCCAAAGGTACTGGAGGTACCCCAGGCATGGCGCAGAAGATTTTCTGGCTGAAGACATATGGAAAGATATCGAAGTCAGAAAACCTTCTGGAACGCCGCATGGGCCAGACTATCCGGCCTCGCAATAGATGAACTTACGCAATATTCGGGCTAATCAGTTGCCGACTTCACCCTTGGGGCTGCTCCCCTTGATGTAGCGCTTCTTCCGAACCGCCTGGGCCCGATCACTCATCCAACCGTAGCGTTCGATGAAGCCGATCTTGTCGACGTCGACGAAAATACCCGTCACAATCTTCCCGGCCAGTTCCTCGGCATTCATCTTCGCGGCCTTTTCGAGCGGCACGCTGTTCTTCTTGTAATAGGCATGAAAGCTGGCCGGGATGGGCATCCGATTGCGCCGCCCATACACGGTCGGACAGTTCGTCACGGCTTCGATAAGCGAAAACCCGCTGCGGTTCAGTGCCTTGAAGATATAGTTCTCCAGCTGCACTGCATGAAATACCGTACTGCGCGCCACGAAGGTCGCCCCCGCCCCTTCGACCAGGCGCACAATGTCAAAGGGCGGCTCGATCTGACCGTAGGGGGCCGTGCTGGCCATCTTCTCCTCCGGCGTTGCCGGGGAGTACTGGCCGCCGGTCATGGCATAGATCTCATTGTTGAAGAGGATGACCGTCAAGTCCATGTTGCGCCGTGCCGCGTGAATCAGGTGATTGCCGCCGATGGCCAGGGCGTCGCCGTCGCCGCTGACCACGATCACCTTTAGGGCGGGGTTGGCCATCTTGATCCCCGTGGCAAAGGCGATGGCCCTGCCGTGGGTCGTGTGGAGGGTGTTGAAATCGAGATACCCCGAGGTGCGGCTGGAGCATCCGATCCCTGAAACGACCACGACCTCATCGTTCGACCAGCCCATTCGATCGATCGCCCGTATCAGGGCCTTGACCACGATGCCGTTGCCGCAGCCCGGGCACCAGATATGCGGGAAGGTGCTCGGGCGGATGTATGTTTCATATTGAAACGCCATGGATCACGCTCCCTGTGAACGCCGAGGGCCGGGGCGCCCCCCGCCTTCTACCTCACGCCAGGATCGCATCGAGAATCTCCTCGGGTGCGATGGGAATGCCATCCACCCGGTTCACCCGGCGCAGTTCCGCTTCCCGGGGAACACACTTTTCCACTTCACCCGCCAGCTGCCCCAGGCTCATTTCGGGCACGACGACGCGCCGCACGGTACCGCTCAACTGACGGATCGCCTCTTCCGGGAAAGGCCAGAGCGTCACCGGCCTGAAGAGCGCCACCTTCCGGTTCGACTGCCTCGCTTCACCGACGGCATGTTTCGCAGCCCGCGCCGTGGAACCGTAGGCCACGACGAGGGTATCGACGGGATCGCCTCCTCCAGGCGCCGCACCGGTCACTTCAAACCGCTGAATCTGCCCCGCCCCGCGATCGATCTTCCCCATGAGACGCTCGATCTGTTGCCGGATCTTCTCGGGCGATCCCGTGGGAAAGCCGCTCTCATCGTGATACAATCCGGTCACATGAAATCGGTAGCCCGATCCGAAGGGCGCCAGCGGGGAGACATCCCGGTCGCCGGCATAGGGCAGATACGCCTCGGGCGGTCCCGTCGGCCGCAGCCGTTCAACCACGGGACACTCCGAAGATTCCGGGAGAACGACCTTTTCCCGCATATGGGCCAGCACCTCGTCCATGAGCAAAATGACCGGCGTCCGGAATGACTCGGAGAGATTGAAGGCCCGGATCGTTTCCGTGAAGACCTCCCGCACCGAATAGGGCGCGAGCACCACGATGGGGTGATCACCGTGCGTACCCCACCTCGCCTGCATGAAATCCCCTTGGGACGGTCCCGTGGGAAGCCCCGTCGACGGGCCGCCGCGCATCACATTGACCACCACGCAGGGGATCTCGGCAATGCAGGCGAACCCGAGGTTCTCCTGTTTGAGCGAGAATCCCGGCCCGCTCGTCGCCGTCATCGACTTGACCCCCGCGAGGGAGGCACCGATGATGGCCGCCATGGAGGCGATTTCGTCTTCCATCTGGATGAAGTTACCGTCGACTCGCGGCAAATTCAGGGCAAGATATTCCCCGATCTCCGAGGAGGGGGTAATGGGATACCCTGCGAAAAACCGGCAGCCGGCAGCCAGGGCGCCCTCGGCACAGGCCTCATTGCCCTGCATCAGCCGGATCCGTTCGCGCCGGGC
>CALZGC010000182.1 GCA_945786985.1 uncultured Nitrospirota bacterium
CCATCATCCCGGCGCTCATTGTACGCTGTTCGACTCAGACATTCGCCATTCCACTGAACGCCGTCTCAGAGAACCTGATCGTCCCGGGTGACTCCCTGAAGACCGTGGAACGTAAGGAAGTTATCCGGCTCCGGGGCCGCACTCTCTCCCTGCTGCGCTTGCAGGAGATATTCCAGTTGCCCCCGGCGGACAATCCGAAGAACAAGACCCACATCGTCGTGGCAGGACTGGCCGAGAAGAAGATCGGCATTATCGTAGACGAATTTCTGGACAAGCAGGAAATCGTCATCAAGTCGATCGGCAGCACGCTGAAGAAGATCCCCGGCATCGCGGGGGCAACGGAGACGGCGGACAAACGGGCGCGACTGGTTCTCGATGTGAGCGCGTTGATAGAAGAAGCCACCCAGGGAGTACCGACGGCATGACGCAGAAGCGGGACGACGCAACCATACTGATCGTGGATGACACGGAGACCGTGCGCCGTCAGATTCAGCGCGTCCTTGCGCAGGAGACGGGTTTGGTCGGTCAGTTCCTCGAAGCAGCCTCCGCGCTGGAGGGTTACAAACAGCTCGTCACCCAGAAAGTCGATCTCATTGTGTGCGACGTGGTCATGCCGGAAATCGACGGCTTCAAGTTCCTCAGCATGGTGAAGGGCCACTCGGAGCTGGCGCACATCCCTGTGCTCCTGCTCACCTCCCAGGGGGAGCAGGAAAGCAAGAACAGAGGACTGAAGCAGGGCGCCAGCGATTACCTGACCAAACCCTTCAATGAAATAGAACTGCTGGCGCGGGTCCGGGTGCATCTGACACTGAAATTGGTGCAGGATGAGCTGAGGGAAGCGAACAAACAACTGACGGCGCTGTCCAACACCGACGGGCTGACGGAGATCTTCAACCGGCGGCATCTGATGAACACCATGGCGTATGAAATCTCCCGGGCGGCGCGATACTCAACCCCCATGGCCTTCCTGCTCATGGACCTGGACGATTTCAAAAGCGTCAACGACACCTACGGCCACCAGGCCGGGGATCAGGTCCTCATCAGTTTCTGCGCACGCGTCAAGACGATCCTGCGGCGAACCGATATCTTCGCCCGATACGGAGGCGAGGAGTTCGCCATCCTGCTGCCCCAGGCAGAACCCAGCGGCGTTGAAAACCTGGCTGAAAAGATCCGGGTTCATCTGGCGGACAACCCCTTCGACATCGATGGCCGACCCGTCACCGTTACCGTGAGCTGCGGCATTGCCGGTTACAAACGGGGCGTGGCCGAGACGATCGACGCCATCATCATGGAGGCGGACAAGGCCCTCTATCTGGCCAAACAGACAGGCAAAAACAGCGTGGTACTGTCGGCCGACTGCCTGGAAGGCGCCAGTGTTCCCGACAATGAGGATTGAAAATGGCTGAGCAGAATATTATCGACGCCTTTCTTGAACAGATGGGACCCCTCCTGGACGAGGAGCCGGCCGCGACCCCGCAGGAAACAGGCGTCGCAGACAGGGAGGCGGAGCGGTGTATTGACCTCATGGGGTTTCGACTCGGCGAGGAGGAGTACGCCGTGGACATCATGCGTATCCGGGAGATCACGCCCGTGCTCGAGATGACACCCATTCCGAGGGCGCCCGGATACATCTCCGGCGTGGTGTCCCTGCGGGGAAACATCACCCCCATCTTCGATCCCAAGAAAAAGATCGGCCTGCCGCAGACCGAGCGCACCCATCGCTCACGCATTATCGTGCTCAATCGCGACGAAGAGCAGGTCGGCATTGTGGTCGACGCGATCACAGGCGCCGCTGCCGTCCCGATGGGCAGCATCGAGCCCCCGCCCGCCGTCATCCGGGGCCATCAGGCCGACTATATATCGGGCGTGGCCCGCGATGACGACCGGATGCTGATTGTCATGGACATCGACGCCGTCACCCAGGTGGAAGGCGCGAGAAGAAGCGGCAAAAGCATTCCCGGGCAGGAGAGCCCCCAAGAGGGATGACAGCAGGGATGAGGTCATTGTTTCGACATGGAAGTCGCCACCCTTCAAGAAAGGAGGACGAGGTGACAACGTTCTGGTAACACACAGCCATCAATAAACCAAGATTAGCCCGGATTCTGCATGAGTGATCGTCATAACGAATATAGACAAAATCACTACTGTCCGGCTGTAGCTTACAAGACCAGTTTTCGATTCATCACTTAATAAAAAGTTCACGCACAGGTGGGGAGTATAACCCAAGCGTTAAACGGCATCATGCGCTCTGGACGACTTCTCGTGTTTAAAGCACTGCGGGGCTCACGGTCGGTAAACCCGGCCCTGGCAAAACCGTTGCTCGCTATTAGAGTTAACAGGAGGATCAAATCATGGTGAGAACATTTATCCTAATCATTCTTGCGGCCTGCTGTCTGGCGCCAGCAACACCTCTGTTTGCTGATAATGTGGTGACCACCGGGACCCGGTTCAAAGTCTACACGGTCACGCCCCGCTTTGCCGTCCGGAAGGCGGAACTCCGGGAAGCCGACAGGGCCGAACTCGACCGGATCGCCGATGAGTGGCGCGGAGTACAGAATGTGCGGGTCCAGGCTATCGGCCACACGGACAGCGTGAGAATCGCGCCGGAGAACAGGCACGAATTCCGGAACAACTATGTCCTCTCCGAGGCACGGGCGGCCAGCGTGGCCCAGTACCTCTCCCATGTCCTCGGGCTGTCCCAGGAACAGATCGTGGTGGTAGGAAAAGGGCCTGATGAACCGGTGGCCTCCAACGAGTCGACGGAAGGACGGGCCCAGAACCGGCGTGTGGAGTTGACGATTAGGCGCGAGGCGGAGATTCACGGGCAAAGCGCCCGACCCGTCGACCTGAAAGAGGTGGACGACCTTAAGAGTGAGCTGGAACGGATCCAGAGACGGCTCGCGGTGCTGGAAGCGGAGGACGAGGATCTCATCCACCGGCTTTCGGACATGGTCTCCATCAGCGGCTACGCGGACGGCGAGTACATCATGACCGACAAGAAAGGCGACAACAACCGCTTCCGCGTGCACCACCTCTCCCTCTTCTTCAAGAAGCAAATTTCCGAGCAGTGGCGGCTCTTCACGGAAATCGAGTACGAGGACGCCCCGAAGCTCTCCGGCACGGATGACGGCTCTGCCATCAAGGATACCGAGGGAAAAGTCTTCGTCGAGGTCTTCACCCTGGAATATTACCTGAACCGACATCTCAACTTCCGGCTCGGCCGCTTCCTCACCCCCGGCGGTATCTGGAACGTGGAGCATTACCCACCCTTTGTGCTCACCCAGGAGCGCCCCCAGCACATTCGAAAGATCTTTCCACAGCTGCAGGACGGTCTCCAGCTTCTCGGCAGCACCAACTTTGCAGACGTGGTCACGGACTATATCTTCTATGTGTCCAACGGGCAGGGAAACACGGGACACGGCGACGGCAACGAAGACAAGGCCGTGGGTACCCGCTTGAAATTCAAGCTGCCCTATCTGTCGCTAGTGGAGGCGGGGTTTTCATACTATCTGGAAGAGAAGAACAATGAAGACGATATACGGGCCGCCGGCGCGGATCTGGCTGTCCAGTGGGGTGGGCTGAAATTCCAGGGTGAATACGCGAAGGAGTTCATCGACCTCGCAGCCGGCAGCGGCTTTCAGGAGATCGGTTACTACGGACAGCTCCAGTACGATTACAGGA
>CALZGC010000183.1 GCA_945786985.1 uncultured Nitrospirota bacterium
TGGTCCTGGTCGCAGAGAAGGAGGGCGAAAAGCCTCTCTATTTCGCAAGGCCTGACCTCATGAAGTTCCTGATGGATTTCCACCTCCCCAGTGTCGACTGGAAAGAGTATACCCTCTGAAGGACATGCCGGGACGCAGCCGTAGGATCCTATGATGGTGCGGTCGGTGGTTGCTCGGCCTCGGCAAGGCAGGGTGTCGCCGCACTGAGAGAGGGGTTGGGGAGAATCCCTCCGGGCTAGCAGCCTTTGATTGCACGCTTTACCGTTTTGAAGAGGACCGGGTAGGGCCAGGACCCTTCGATCTTGAGGTCATCCAGAATCAGTGTGGGGACCTTGGTCACCTCCCGTTTTCTGCACTCCAACACCCGTCGGGCCATAATCTTTCCGTAACGCTGCCGGTTTCTCCCAAAGGCGAGCACGTCCTCCCTAGGAATCTGAAGGCTCCGGATGATGTCCAGGATCGTTTCATCATCCCCGATGTCGCGGCCTTCTTCGAAATAAGCCTGATAAACCCGGCGGTGATAGGACTCGAACTTGCCGTGCTGCCGTGCGCATTCCGACATCCAGATGGCCATCTTCGAGGAAGAGACCCGTTCGGGGATCACCAGATCGATCTGCTCCTGTTCGGCCAGAGCCGTGGCGGAGTTCACGGCATCTTCCAGGAGCCCGCGGTCTCCGATCAGTTCCGTAAGGGGGAGACCTTCTTCCGGCGTTTCCGGGTGTGACAACACCGGATACCAGGCCACCTCGATGGAGAGTTCCTGCTGCAACCGGTTGATTTTGGGGAGAAGCACGTAACAGAAGGGACAGGTATAATCCGAAAATATCTTGAGTGTCGGCCGATTCAAGGGGCATCCTCGTCTAGGCCGGGTATTGCATGAGTGATCATACAATTTCCGGGCTCAGGTCCCGTTGTCATGCGTCAGGTGCTGGCCTTATAGATAACCTATCGGCGGGGTGTGTGTCAATGGGGCGGGGCCGGATCTTCGACGCTGTTCCGGGACAGCTCGGCACTCTGCGGTTGCAATCCTGAGCAATTCTAAGTAGAGTATCGCCGATAAATCTCCTTCAGCTACATCGGTGAAGCGGGGGGCCATGGATCTTCAGAAGCATCTTTCGGACATTCTGATCATTTGCGGCGAGGTGGCGATCCTCATCGCGGGATTTACGCTGCTCGGTCTGATCGTCCGGGTGGTGTTCGGACGCCTTGCGAAGACGCCCCTGCTGGAGAACCGGGAGGGGCAGGCGGAGACGATCCGGAAGAACATCAAGTGGATGCTGATTCTGCTGTGTGCGGCGCTGTGTGTTCTCGCGGTCGGCGCCAACGGTTATCTTCTCTATCAGAAGAAGGACCTTCTCGTGGAAACCCGGGGCTGGATCGAGCGGATTCCCCCGGGGTTCTGGACGAGCCTGGCTATCGGGATCGGCAAGGTCATCGGTCTGGTCATCGGTGCGACGATCGCCCTGCGCTATGTCCATCGTCTCCTGAGCACCCTGCAGGAGCGGGCCAAACAGTTTGAACAAATCCGGGCCAATAACGAAAGCATTGACAGCTTCTTCCTCTCGTTGGACCGGATTGCCGTTAATACCACGTGGCTGCTGGTCCTGGTCTATTCGGCAAAGGGTCTGCAGTTTCCGGTAGCGGTCCCCACCTATCTGGCCATTGCTCTCAAGATTTACCTCATCATCGCCATCGGGCGGCTCCTGGTGCGCGGCATCGACGCCATCATCGACAGCCTCGATGCGCTGAGCCGGAAATACTCCCGTCCGGAGAACCTGCTGCGCTTCTATGACCGGCTGCGGGAGCTGATTCCGCTGCTCAAGCGCTCTCTGGAGTACATCATCTACGTCTATGTGGCGACGCTGGTCGTCATGCAGGTGGATTTCATCTCCCAGCTGGCGACCTACGGGCCGCGCATCGTGCGGATCATCGGGATTGTGTTTCTGGCCCGCGTGATCATCGAAGTTGTCAATCTCGCCGTCGAGGAGCTTCTGCTCAAGGGGAAGGATCTCTCCCGCAGCCAGCAGCAGCGGCGCCTCACCATTGTGCCGCTCATCCGGAGTATCCTGAAGTATTTTGTCTACTTCGGTGCGGGGATCATGATTCTCAATGAATTGGGAATCAACCCCACGCCGATTCTGGCCGGCGCCGGCATCGTCGGTCTGGCGATCGGGCTGGGTGCGCAGAATTTGGTCAACGATGTGGTGTCGGGTTTCTTCATTCTGTTCGAAAACCATTTCCTCGTGGGAGATTTCATCGAAACCGGCACGTCCCGGGGGACGGTGGAGGCCATCGACATTCGCACCACCCGTATTCGAAATCCCAATGGCCCCCTGCACATTCTGCGAAACGGTCAGATCGGTGAGATCCTCAACTATTCCAAGGAGCATACCCGAGCGATCGTGGAGGTGGGGGTGGCCTACGAATCCGATCTGGAACACGTGTTCCGGGTGCTGGAAGAGGCGGGCCGTGCGCTCAAGGAAAAGAATCCGAATGTGCTGGAGACCACCCTCGTGCGCGGCTTGCAGAATTTTGGAGAATCGGAACTGCTCATCCGTACCATTACCAAGGTCAAGCCCGGCGAACACCGGCAGGTGCAGCGGGATCTGAGAAAGCTGATCAAAGAGGCCTTTGACCGCGAAGGCATCGAGATCCCCTACGCGCGCCGGGTGGTGATTCTGAAGCCTGAAGACGGAGACGGGACACCCGCTGCGCTGCACGAGCCGAAAGCCACTGCCGGCGGCCAGAAAGGGGAAGGCCCGCGGGATGTAAAACGCCGCCGGCCGTCGTCCGCCTGATGGACCGGGCGTCTACGGCGACTGCACGACGAACTCGGTCATCTCCAGAACCTCTCCGTCCGATGAGACCACTTCCACCCGCCAGGGGCCGGTCCAGTGGGGAAGGATCTTCTTCGAGCTGCGGGTCCGAAAGCGGGGGGAGCGGATCGTCAGCGGGACGTCGGCCATCTTCTGCGCGTTCCAGTACCAGACGTGATGAATCGTGGTCTCCCCCTGCGCGCCGAGAATCAGGCTGTGACAGAACAGCCGCCCGACGTCGCCGGCAAAGGCCTTGCCGACGCCCACCGGATTGCGTTCTTCCACCCCGCGGGCGATGACCACGTTCTCGGCCCGGAGTCCCCAGGCATCCCCGGTGGCGGTTTCGGATGCCTCGCTCCCCCGGGGTGCCGCTGCTTCATGGCCGGGGGGTACGCCGTCGTCCTCATGGGCCGCCGCGAAGCGCAGAGATACGAAGCAGAGGATCCCGATCACCCGCGTCCAGAAACCGAGTCTTCTTCCGGCAGACATGTCTCTCCTCCCTTCATCGACCTCCAGTTGTGCCGAGGGCTAGCCCTCTACTCTTTCCCACCCAGAAAGGGCCTCAGCATATCGATGGGAATGGGAAACAGGGTGGTGGAGTTGTTCTCACTGCCGATCTCACTCAGCGTCTGGAGGTAACGCAGCTGCAGCGCCACCGGGTGCTCCTCGATGATTGCCGCTGCCTGGGCGAGTTTGGCCGACGCTTGAAACTCACCTTCCGCGTGAATGACCTTGGAGCGTCGCTCCCGCTCGGCCTCGGCCTGTTTGGCCATGGCCCGCTGCATCTCCTGCGGCAGATCGATGTGCTTGACTTCCACCAGGCTCACCTTGATGCCCCAGGCATCGGTCTGTTTGTCGATCACCTGCTGGAGCTCCTGATTGATCTTCTCCCGTTCGGCGAGAATCTCGTCGAGCTCCGCCTGGCCCATGATGCTCCGCAGCGTTGTCTGGGAGAGCTGGGAGGTGGCATAGAGAAAGTCTTCGACCTCGACGACCGCCTTGTCGGCCTGGAGCACCCGGAAATAGAGCACCGCGTTGACCTTGATGGAGACGTTGTCCCGGGTGATGACATCCTGGGGCTCCACATCCATGGCGACGGTCCGCAGGGAGACGCGCACCATCCGGTCGATCACGGGGATCAGGATGATGAGGCCGGGGCCCTTGACGCCCAGAAGCCGACCCAGCCGGAATACAACGGCCCGATCATATTCCCGCACGACCTTGATGGCCGAAACGAGGAAGAAGACGACGATCAGTGCTAGCAAGGGAATAAACATTGGCATGGCGTGTTCTCCTTCTGTAAGATTGTGGCCGGACCATACGTCCTTCTGCCCGGCGGGCCGGGCGCATTGCCTCCGGTGGGGGTTATGATTTTTTCAGGCGAACGTGGAGGGTCAGGCCGTCCAGAGCGATCACTTCGACTTCGTCACCTTTTTCGATTCTCTCAGTGCTTTTCGCCCGCCAGATCTCGCTGTGCAGAAAGACGCTCCCCTCCGGATCGATCTCGGTTTGCGCCTGTCCGGTCTCCCCGATAAGGGCTTCCGGGCCGCTGGCACGCCGTTTTCGGTGCACCCGGACCGCCAGGCCGATGACCAGGAGAAAGAAGAGCGCCGTCATTGCCACCGTGGGAAGAATCACCGCGAGGGAGATTCTCAGGTACGGCTGGGGTGATTCAATCAGGAGAAAGGAACCGAGAATCATGGCAATGACACCGCCCATGGAGAGGATGCCGTGACTGACCACCATGATTTCCGCAATAAACAAGATGATGGCCAGGACGATCAGCGACACTCCCGCATAATTGATTGGAAGGGATTGAAAGGCATAGAAGGCGAGGATCAGACAGATCCCGCCGACGACACCGGGCAGAATGGCTCCCGGATTGGAGAGTTCGAAGAAGAGGCCGTAGAAACCGAGAATCATCAGAATGTAGGCCACGTTCGGGTTGGTGATGGTTTCCAGAATGCGGTAGCGCAGTCCCTTGGCCAGTTCGGTGACCGCAACTTCTTTCGTCTGCAGGGTCACTTCTTTTCCACCGAGGGTGATCTTGCGGCCGTCGATCTTCGCGAGCAGATCGGGAATGTCTGCGGCAATGAGGTCGATGACCCGTTTCTCCAGCGCCTCGTCCGATGTGATGGAGACGCTTTCCCGCACGGCGGCCTCGGCCCACTCTTCGTTGCGGCCGTGCTGCTTTGCGATGGAGCGGGCAAACGCGGCGAAATCATTTTCCACCTTCTTGGCCATCTCCTCGTCCATGGACTGCCCCCCCAGATTCACCGGGTGGGCGGCACCGATATGGGTGCCGGGGGCCATGGCAGCCACATGGGCGGCCAGGGTGATGAAGACCCCCGCCGACGCGGCCCGAGCGCCTTCGGGTGCCACGTAGACCACCACCGGAACCTCGGACGCGAGCATCCGCTTCACCATCTCCCGCATCGATTCGCCGAGTCCGCCCGGCGTGTCGAGTTTGAGAATGAGACACTCGGCCTGCGCCTCCTCAGCCTGCTCGATCGCTTTGATCACAAACTCCATGGAGACCGGATTGATGATCCCGTCGATTTCAACGAGCAGTGCGCTCCGTCCGCTCTCCGAACCGGAAGCCAGGGAAAGGGCACATCCTGCGAGGAGCAGCAGGTTGGGCATGAGTCGTTTGAGCATCGGGTTCATCTCCGTATGGGTTGGCGCAGCGATTCTCAGCCCGCGCCCCTCCTGAAACGATATATACTGTAAAACCCGGTATTTGTCTATTCGAATGGGGCCCTTTTCAAAGCCACGGTTTCTGTTGACTTCACGGCCGCGCTTTGTCAAGATGGGGACCGTTTGCACGCTACCTGCCGATCCGCTGAGGGGGAGGAGTCACGCTGCCGTCGCCGTTCCGCAACAGACTAGCTCAGACCTGGAAGAATGCGCTGCTTCATCGCATGGAGCAGATGAAAATGACGGAGCATACCTTCGTCATTCTGGTGGCCATTGTGATCGGGCTTCTGGCAGGATTCGGTGCCATCGGGGTTCGATTCCTCATTCAGTTTTTTCAGAGTCTCTTCTTCGGCCCGGGCCTGAATCTCCTGGAACTCGCCGAGTCCCTTCCCTGGTATAAGAAGATCCTGATTCCCGCTGTCGGCGGGCTGATCGTCGGTCCCATCATTCACTACTTTGCCAAGGAAGCCAAGGGACACGGTGTGCCCGAGGTGATGGAGGCCGTGGTCATCCGGGACGGCGTCATTCGCCCCCGCGTGGCGCTGATCAAGGCCCTCGCATCGTCGCTGACCATCGGAACGGGGGGATCCGTCGGACGGGAAGGGCCCGTGGTGCAGATCGGCTCCAGCATCGGATCGACCATCGGCCAGCTGCTCAGGGTGTCGGGACGTCGGCTGCGGACCTTCGTCGCGTGCGGCGCCGCCGCGGGAATCGCGGCCGCCTTCAATGCGCCCATTGCGGGTGCGCTTTTTTCCGTTGAGATCATTCTGGGGGACTTCGGGCTGACCCGCTTCAGCCCCATCGTGATTTCCTCGGTGGTGGCCACCGTTGTTTCCCGCCACTATCTGGGTGATTTCGCGGCCTTCGAAGTGCCCACCTATGAGCTGGTCAGCCCCTTTGAACTGGTCGGCTATTTCGGTCTGGGCCTCTTCTGCGGCGTGATCGCCCTGGCCTTCATCCGGGTCCTCTACTTCTCGGAGGACTTTTTTGAACGGATGCGGATCAGTGATGTGATCAAGCCCGCGGTCGGTGGTGTGATCATCGGAGTCCTGGCCCTGGGGGTCCCCCATATCTATGGGGTGGGCTACGACACCATCAATCTGGCGCTCCACGGGCAGCTCGCCTGGTGGCTCCTTTTCTTGCTGATCTTCCTGAAGGTGACCGCGACGTCAGTGACCCTTGGGTCGGGCGGTTCGGGAGGGGTCTTCGCCCCGTCGCTCTTTATCGGCGCGATGGCCGGCGGGTTTTTCGGAACGGTCATGCATCAGATCTTTCCGGCCGCGACGGCGAGTTCGGGGGCCTATGCCCTCGTCGGTATGGGCGCGGTGGTGTCGGGTGCGACCCATGCTCCCATCACGGCCATCCTCATCATCTTTGAGCTAACCAATGACTACAAAATTATCCTGCCCCTGATGATCGCCTGTATCAGCAGTTCGCTTCTGGCCAACAAGCTCGAAAAGGAGTCGATCTATACGCTGAAGCTCTCGATGCGGGGCATCAATATCTTCGAAGGCAAGGAGATGAACGTGCTCCGCAGGCTCCACGTGCGGGATGTGCTGGAGCCGGTCGACACGATTCCCGAGGACTACCCCTTCAGCAAACTGGTCGATCACATTACCGGGTCTAAAGAGGGCACCTTCTATGTAGTCCGCGGGAAAAACCGTTTTATCGGAACCATCCGCCTCAAGGATATGGCCCTCATCCTCAAGGATCTGGAGAATCTGAAGGACCTGCTGGTAGCCCGCGATCTGGTTTCCGACTCGGTGCCGTCACTCCGCCCGGAGGACAACCTGGACCACGCCATGCATCTCTTCGGGAAGAACGACATGGACGAGCTGCCGGTGCGGGACGCCGAGGACGCCGGTCTCCTGCTGGGGCGCGTCCGTGAGACCCAGGTGATCGACGCCTACAACAGTGAGCTTTTCAAGCGGGACACGTTGACGGAAATTCGGGACGGCATCGGCCGTATGGATCTGTCGCCGATACAGACGCTGGCCGACGGATTCTCCCTGGTGGAAATGAGCGCGCCCGTGGCCTTTGTCGGGAAAGACCTGAAGGCTCTGGCGCTGCGGCAGCGCTACGGAGTGCAGGTATACATGATCAAGAAACAGGACCGCGGCGGGCCGGGCAGCGGGCGGATGATCGAAGTCGTGCCGCAGGCGGACACCGTGATCGAGCGGGGCGACCGGCTGGTGCTGGCCGGTCGGGAAGAGGTGCTCAAGAAACTGAAGAACCTTTAACCCGAATATTGCATGAGTGATCGTGATGAGAGGTCGAAGAAGATCCGTAGGCAAGGCGCAGAAGATGTTCTGGCTGAAGACATATGGAAATATTTCGAAGTCAGGAAATTCTTCTGGAACGCAGCATACGGCGGCTTATCCGTCCTCGTAATAGACTTACTCATGCAATATTCGGGTTAAGGGCTGTTACCTCCGGACACGGTTTTGCGAGGAGGTTCTGGAATCGCCAACCAGGAGCCGGCCGCCACGGGGCGTATTGGGTGTGTCTATGAAAAAGAGACGGACAGGACTGGATCGGCGCAGCGGTGTGGACCGGCGATCGGGCATTGATCGGCGAGCGTATGCCGCCGCAGGCTACTACACGCCGCAGCGTCAGGAACTTGATCGGCGCGGGGGGGATCGGCGAAAAGGTGACCGGCGGAATGGAGCGAGTAGACCTCGGTCATGAACCCCTGCCGACAGGGAACGGGCGAGTCTTAAGTTGCGGGTTGGTTTGCCTGTCGGGGCTCAAGCGGGTGGTCGGTCATTTTCGGTCGCAGGCTTGTTCCGGTTTGATGATCTTAAACCGACCCACACCCTCTTCTTCCTCCACCTCTTTGAAGAAATCACAGGTCATACAGGAAAGCTGCTTTTCGGCGAAGGATCCCTGTACGTCCCCGCCGCAAAAGGTGCCGGCAACGGCCCAACAGATGCGCCCGGCGTTCTTTCCCTCATTCAGACCGTCGCAGTCGGTGTCGGTCGCCGCGGGGCACACCCCCATCTCATCTACCTTCTCGCCGTCCTTTTCCCGACCACAATTCTTGAACTCCCAACAGTTTCGTTTCTGAATCATGTTCTTCCTCCTCGCCGGCTCGGCTGGTGAATGCCTACCCCCTTCTCGTCAGAAACCGCCTGGTACGTGAGAGCAAATCGGAGGCGACCGGAGAAGGGCGGCATTTCTCCGCGATCAGTGTTCGGTCGCCCGCCCCAATCATTGAACGGGGCGGGAGCCGGTCGCCTTCGGAAGATGTGTTCGGAAGGTCCCTTTGCGTTATCGTTAAAGTATAACAATTGCCCCTGGAATGGGCAATAAAAAGACGGTGCCACCCTTTCCTTTAATCACAGGATCTGATAAGGTACCGGCCCAAGATGCTGTCAACGGCGGCCGGCTTGGCGCCCTCGGTGTGGGGGAGTAGAGGATCGGTGTCCGCTCTGTTTCTTGACAAGAAGGCGCTGGAGAATCTGGAAGAGGAGCGGTTGGCAGTCTATGCCATGAAGAGCCGTCTCGCGACGCGGCACCGCACGATTCGTGCCGAAGGGAGGCGCCATGATTACCGCCTCGAATTCCAACGGGATCGCGATCGGATCATTCACTCCCGGGCCTTCCGCCGACTGAAACACAAGACCCAGGTCTTCGTATCGACGGAGGGCGATCACCAGCGGACACGGCTGACCCATACCCTGGAGGTCGCCCAGATTGCGCGGACCGTCTGCCGGGCCCTCTCGCTCAACGAGGATCTGGCCGAGGCCATTGCCCTGGGGCATGATCTCGGCCATACCCCCTTCGGCCATATCGGGGAGGAGGTCCTGCACGGCATCATGTCGGCACAGGACAACTTGGACGGGCTTCTGAACTTCGATGGACTGGGCGCACCGGGCGGCTTCAAACACAACTCGCAGAGTCTGCGGGTGGTCGAAATTCTGGAACGGCGCTATCTGGAGGAGGGGCTGAATCTGACCGAGGAAACCCGTTTCGGGATTCTGCGGCACACCTCGCTCCCCGATGACGTAACCTACCACCCCTTCGAGTCGGAACGCTTCCGGGTGGGGAATCCTCTATTTCTGGAAGGGCAGGTCGTGGCTGTTTCCGATGAGATCGCGCAGCAGGCTCATGACATGGAAGACGGCCTGCGGGTCGGTCTGGTGAATCTCAAGACCATTGAGCGTCTCGATCTCATGGAGGAGGTCATCCGGAGAATCCTGCCGGATTACCAGGCGACCCGGCGCTCCTTTCACCGTCAGAATATGCTGGTTCGGGGGACCATCCACTTTCTCGTGACCGATCTGCTGCTGCAGACCTCGAAGAATATAGAGGCTTGGACGAAGCAGGCCGAGATCCGGACGACGGAGGATTTCTTCGAGCGGCTCGCGGACATCCCTTCGGGGCTGGTTGCCTTTTCGGACAAGGGCAGAGCGCTCTTTCAGAAACTGAAGGCCTTTGTCTATCGGGAAATCATCAACAGTTATCAGGTCAACCGGATGGACGGGCGAGCGATTCTTTTCATCCGGAATCTGTTCAAGGCCTATTATACCAATCCGAGGCAGTTGCAGGACTGGGCGCTCCTGCGCTATGCCCACAGCCGGCGGGAGCCTTACCTGCGGGATGTCCCCCTGCCCGACGTACCGGCCAAAATTCGAGCGCTCCAGCGCGAACCCGATTTTCTGCGCCTTATCTGTGACCATATTGCCGGCATGAGCGACCGCTTTGCCATGGAGGAGTTCGAAAAGCTCTGCCTCCCCAATGCCTCCCTTTAATCCCCTTCTCTGCGCCGTCGCCTAAAGTAGGTATTGACGCTCTACGACCCATCTGCTAGATTGTGGCACGTTTGTGAACGGCCGTCGTTTCAGGGGGAATGTCCCATGTGAGGGGTTGCGTGCAAGTGACAAAGGGCTTCAAATCGGGATACGTGGCACTGATCGGCCGGCCCAACGTCGGCAAATCGACTCTGATGAACCGGATCCTGGGGGAGAAGCTTTCCATCGTCACGGACAAACCCCAGACCACCCGCAACAAGATTCTCGGGATCAAGACGACCCCCCGATCCCAGATACTCTTTTTCGATACACCGGGCGTCCACCAGGGCCGCCATCGACTCAACGAGATCATGGTCACGAGTGCGCTCTCTTCCCTGCAGGACGCGGACCTGATCCTATTTCTGATCGAGCCGGTCACCGACGTGGGGGAAGATGAAGCCTTTATCTTAAAGAAATTGGGTGAAGTCAGGACATCTATATATCTGATAATAAACAAAATTGACGCCATAAGAAAGGACCGGATTCTTCCGGTGATTGAGGCCTACCGGGGCCGAATCTCCTTCGAGGAAGCCATCCCCATTTCCGCTTTGACGGGAGAAGGAGTCGCGCAGTTGGAGGAGATGATCGTCCGGGCCCTTCCGGAGGGGCCGTCCTTTTTTCCCGCGGAGAGCATCACCGACGTCTCACAGCGCTTCATGATTGCCGAGATGATTCGCGAGAAGATCATCCTCAGGACCCATCGGGAAATTCCCTACGCGGTGACGGTGGTGGTGGACGCGGTGAAGCGCCGGGAGACCGGCGCACTGACCGACGTGGAGGCGGTCATTTATGTGGAGAAGGACTCCCAGAAAGGAATCCTGATCGGCAGCCGCGGCGCCATGCTCAAGGAAATCGGCTCGCAGGTCCGCCCCGAGATCGAGGCCTTTCTGGAGGGAAAGGTCTTTCTACGGCTCTGGGTGAAGGTGCGAAAGGACTGGCGCAGCCAGGTCGGCGCCCTCCGGGAGTTCGGCTTTCAGTAGACAACCCTTTTTTCCGGGGATCCTAGGGAGACGGCGGGCTAGCTGCCGATGGTGACGGCCATGCATACCAAGAAATTCGACATCACCTTGAAGTCGGTCAAGCGTTATCTGGAAAGAAGCGCCAACCTGAACATCATCCGGATACTGGACAAGACCCACCCCGCGGATATCGCACACCTTTTCCGGCATCTCTCCATGGAGGACAAGAAGCGGCTCTTCATGATCGTGCGAGCCAATGATTCCCTGGCCGCAGATGTGCTGAGCGAGTTGGGGGAGCCCCTTTGGGATGAACTTGTGACGGATCTCGATGCGCAGGCCGCCTCCGATATCGTTCAGGAGATGGAATCGGACGTGGCCGCCGATTTCCTCGGGGTCCTGGAGGAGGACAAAGCCCAGGAAATTCTGAAACTGATGAAGGACGACAAAGGCGCCCGGGAGGTCCGAAAGCTCCTCGATTATGACGAGGATACTGCCGGGGGGATCATGAATCCCGAGGTCTTCGCCGTCGAGGAGCGCGTCACCGTGGCCGAGGCCATCGATCGGATCCGTCAGTCGGACGAATTCGAGATGGTCTTCTATGTCTACGTCATCGATCATCACCGCCATCTGCTGGGTGTGATCTCGCTGCGTCAGCTTATCACGAGCCCCCCCGACCTGCCGCTTCGACAGATCATGAATCCCGAGCCGGTTTACGTGACGGTGGAGACGGACCAGGAGGAGGTGGCCAAGGAGGTGGAGAAGTACAACCTGCTGGCCATCCCCGTGGTGGATGCAGAACACCGGCTGATGGGAATGGTGACGGTGGACGACGTCATCGAAGTCATCCGGGAAGAGGCCACGGAGGATCTCTACAAGATGGCCGGTACCGACGACGAGGAGATTACGAGCAAGTCGGCCTTCAAGATCGCCCGCATCCGGTTCCCCTGGCTGACGGCCACGCTCGTTGCCGGCGTCCTGAATTCTTATCTCATCAACTCCTTCCAGGATGCGCTCCATAAAGTGATTGCGCTGGCGGCCTTCGTTCCTGTGATTCTCGGCATGGGCGGGAACATTGGAGGCCAATCGGCGGTCATCGTGGTACGGGGGATGGCCCTGGGACGGATCGATACGGGACATCTCTTTCCCGTGGTGTTCAAGGAGCTGCGGGTGGGCCTGCTGCTCGGATTCATTTATGGCAATCTGCTGGGGCTGTGGGCCTACTATTCCTTTGAGACACCGCCCCTGCTTGGTGTGGTGGTGGGGCTTTCTATCTGCGCCTCCATGCTGTTTGCCGTCCTCATCGGCGTGATGTATCCTATGTTGTTCAAGCGCGTCGGCATCGATCCTGCGGTGGCCACGCACCCCTTCGTGACGACATCGACCGATCTCATGGGGATCGTCATCTACTTCACCATCGCCCGGGCCCTGATCCCCTGAGCCCGCCGGGGAACGCGTGCCGGATGGAGGCCACGCCCGATGCCGCTTTACGATTCAGAAGCCGTGGTGCTGCGCACGGTCGATTTCAAGGAGGCCGACAAGATCGTGACCTTCCTCACCCCCGGGCACGGCAGGCTTTCGGGGCTTGCGCGGGGGGCGAAACGTCTGCGGAGCCGTTTCGGCGCCTCCCTGGAGGTGCTGACCCACGGAAGGCTCGTCTATTTCGACCGGCAGGGAAAGAACCTGATCGGCATCAATCACTTCGATGTGCTGCGCTCCTTTCAGGGCATCCGGGAGGACCTGATGCAATCGGCCTCCTGTCAGTATCTGGCCGAACTGGCGATGCGCTTCGTGCCGGAGCGGGAGGCGGCTCCCGAATGCTTCGCGCTGCTCCTCGGTGCCCTGGGGCAAATGGAGGCGGTAAAGGATCCCGAAGCCCTCCTTCGGATCTATGAAATCCAGTTTCTGGGGCTTCTCGGTTATGCCCCCCGCCTGGATGCCTGCGTGCAGTGCGGCCGGAAAGCCGCGGCCTACGGTTTCTCATCGAAACAGGGAGGACTTGTCTGCGGGAGCTGTGGGAGCGCCTTGAAAGACGTGGCGTCCGTCTCCCGGGGCGTCATCCATTTCTGGCGAAAAGCCTCCGACCTCGCGGTAAACCGGATCGGGCGGATTGGGCTCGACGGGCGACTCAATGGTGAACTCAAGCAGATTCTGCATCGCTATCTGCTCTATTTGCTGGGGCGGGAGATCCGCTCTTTTACCTTCCTGGAGAGGCTGCGCAAGGAGTTCGGCAGCCTGCGGGCAGCGCGCTAGCCCCCGGCGTATCGGGCTAGCCTTCGCATATTGCATGACCCAATCTATTACGAGGCCGTCTGTGGCGCCTCCAGTACCTCTGGGACCTCTCATGGCGATCACGCATACAATATCCGGGCTGGAGAGACCATGAAGAAGGCTTGCATTGTCACGCTGACCACCGACTTCGGACTGCAGGACCCCTTCGTGGGGATCATGAAGGGGGTGATCTACTCCATCAGCCCCGGCGCGACCCTGGTGGATCTTTCCCACGAAATTGAACGCCATCACGTGGAAGAGGCGCTCTACACCGTTCAGTATGCCTACCCCTATTTTCCGCAGGGGACCATTCACCTGATTGTGGTGGATCCCGGTGTGGGGACCGGGCGCCGGCCGCTGCTCGCTGAAAGCGAGGGATCCTATTTCATGGCGCCTGACAACGGGGTGCTCTCCTTCCTCTTCGACCGCAAACCTGCGTGCACAGTTCGGGCCATCACGTCGCAGAAGCATATGCGGTCGGAGGTCAGCCACACCTTCCACGGCCGCGACATTTTTGCGCCCGCCGCGGCGTGGCTCTCACGGGGAGTGAAACCGGAGCAGTTGGGGTCGGTGGTCACCGATTACACCCGGTTGAACATTCCCCAGCTGTTGATGTCGGAGCATGGCATCCGGGGGGAGGTCATCCATGTGGACCGCTTCGGCAATCTCATCACCAATGTTCAACAGATTCATCTCGAGCCGCTGTTGGAGACGGGCCGGGCGCTCATAGCCGAGATCAAGGGGACTCAGATCCGCGGGCTCTATTCGGCCTATGCCGAGAATCGGAGCGACCGGGCGGGCATGATTATCAACAGTTTCAATCTGCTGGAAATCTTCTGCTACAAGGAGAGCGCCGCCGAGAAGACGGGACTGCGGCGGGGGGATCGCCTTCACCTGCTGAGCGCACCCTGGTCCTAGCCCGGCGTCGTTGTTTTCTAAAACACGCTTGTCTGCCCTTCGGGAAAGTGTTACAAATAGGCCCCATGAGGGGAAAGACCGTTTATCTCAAAAGCTTTGGCTGTCAGATGAATAGCGCTGACTCCGAGCAGTTCCTCGGGATTCTCGGCCGGGCCGGATACAAGCCGACCGATCGGCCGGAAGGCGCCGACCTGATCCTGCTCAACACCTGTGCCATCCGTGCGAAGGCCGAGCAGAAGGTCTTCAGTGAACTGGGGCGCCTCCGGGAGTACAAGCTCCGGGACCCGTCCGTGAAGATCGGGGTGGCGGGGTGTGTCGCCCAGTCTCTGGGGAAGGGGATCTTGAGCCGGGAGCCGGCCGTCGACTTTGTGCTGGGTACGCGAAGTGCGGCGGACCTGCCGGACATGATCCGCCAGGCGGAAACGGGGCGTCGAGGGGTCTCCCTCTCGGCAACAGGGGAATTCGATCTCGACACCGCCCGTCTGGAGTCGGTGCGGACCAGCCCGTATCACGCCTATGTGCCGATTATCTACGGCTGCGACAATCACTGCGCCTACTGCGTAGTGCCCGGGGTCCGGGGGCCGGAGCGGAGCCGACCCGACGAAGGGATCTTGAGGGAGATTCGGGATCTCGCGCAACGGGGCTACCGGGCGGTCACCCTGCTCGGGCAGAACGTGAATTCTTATGGTAAAAAAGACAATAAAAACATGGGTTTTTCAGAATTGCTTCATGCTGTATGTGAGGTTTCCGGAATCGATAGGGTCCGCTTCGTCACCAGCCATCCCCGGGACCTGTCGGAAGATGTGGTGAACGCAATGGGGGTGCTGCCGCCGGTTTGTGAGGCGCTCCACCTGCCTGTGCAGTCAGGCTCGGACCGAATCCTGGCGGCCATGAATCGGGGTTACACCCGTGCCCAGTATTTCGAACGTATCGCTCTACTCCGTGACCGTATACCGGGAATCGCGTTGAGCACCGACATCATCGTCGGGTTTCCCGGTGAGAGTGACGCCGATTTCGCGCAGACCCTCTCGCTGATTGCCGAGGTCGCTTTCGACAGCCTCTTCGGTTTTGCTTTTTCTCCACGTCCAGAGACCCCTGCGGCCGGATTGCCCGGCCGTGTGGAGGCGCAGATCTCTCAAAGACGGCTTCACGCTGTGCTCGATCTTCAGCGGGAGATCTCCGCACGACGGAACGCCGTCCTCGTCGGAGCGTCTGTCGAGGTTCTGGTAGAGGGGCGAAACCCCCGGAACCCTCAGGGGCTGAGCGGTAGGACGCGCACCCACAAGATCGTTCATTTTCAGGGAGACGCCGGTTTGACAGGGACCCTCGTGGCGGTCCGGATCACCGAGGCCCGCCCCAACTGCCTGATCGGCGTCCAGGTTGACGCGTGCCGTCCGGGAGACGGTTTTGGCGCATAGCAGGGAGACGAAAGCGGCTGATTGGCGGTTCGATTTTCTCCGCTATCATCTGCCGCCCATTCTCTACGCGGGGCTCATTTTCTATCTCTCGTCCCGGTCCTTTGAGAACATCAGTCTCGCACACGGCCTCGACAAGGGGGTACATCTGATTGTCTATACGGGGTTCGGATACCTCGTGCTGCGGGCCCTGCACCGTGTCGAGCGACAACCACGGATCTATCTGTGGGCGGTGTGCATCGTCTTTCTCTACGGTCTGTCCGATGAACTGCACCAGCGGATCGTTCCGGGCCGGACCTTTGAGATCCTGGACCTGCTGGTGGACGGCGTCGGCGGGGTTGTCGCAGCGATCGGCTGTCGCCTGGCCGAGCGCTTCGGTCGCCCCGTCTGGTTTTAACCCGAATGTTGCATGGGGGATCGTCATGAGAGGCCCCGAAGGTGCTAGAGGCGCCATAGGCAAGAGGCGGAAGATTTTCTGTAACGCCGCATGTGGCCGACTATCCGTCTTCGCAGAATGCTACGCCGTGACAAGTCCGGCCTGGCAATAGATTGACTCATGCAATATCCGGGTTAATTCCCTTGCCGCAGGGCACGCGATGGACAAGCCTCACTGGACCGTAAAACGTTATTACCGACGGACGCCAACGGAGTTGGCAGCCCGGTACCGGATTGTGCACGGGCGGGATCCAGGGCGTGTTTCGCAACTGCTGACAGGCACCGTGGTGAATGTCGGCGGCGGGGGTGTGCTCCTACATGTGGAGGCCCTGACGAGTGGGGGGCTCCACATCTCCTTGAATGACGACGTGGACGTGCAGAACTGGGTGGCCATCGAGTTTCAACTCCCGCCCGTGGGGCCGCCCATTCGGGCCATGGCGCAGGTCGCCTGGTATCGGCGTGCAGTGACCGCCGGCCGGTCGTTTTTCGACGTGGGTCTCGAGTTCAAGGAGATCCGCTCCGAAGACCGGCAAAGGATCCCCGACTACGTGGCGCGCGAGCGGCCGTCCTGATGCTCGCCTAATGCCGTCCTTGCGACCCTCCTCACAGCTTCTTTCCAAGCGGACCGTCAAAAATCCTACAACAATTTCTTGAACTATCTGCATCTTTTTGTTAGATTAGGAATAATTCCAGCAAGATCTAGCCCCGATATTGCATGAGGGATCGTCATGAGAAGCCCCACAGGTACCCAAGGCGCCACAGGCAAGGCGCAGGAAATATACTGGCTGAAGTCATATTGAAGGAAATCTTCTGTAACGCAGCATGGGGCAGCCTCTCCGGCCTCATAATAGATTGACGCATGCAATATCCGGGCTCCAGGGCTTCCCAGCGACTTGGACCACGGGAAGCCGCCCATTTCCTGTACGCAATAGAACGCCACTGAATGAGCCCCGACGTCGGCTGAGGTGGTCCATGGCCGGATGGGGGCCGGGTTGCGCCCCTTGGACAAGAAGGTCATCATCGACTACATCAAGCCGCAGGTCCTCAAAGGAATCCTCGAGCGCCAGGCCTCTCTTTTCGGGACCGGGTTTCGCCTCCTCGATCCGGCGGGGGCGATACTCCTCGAAGCCACATGCGTGGACGGGTCCCCGACCGGGCCGACGGGATCGGCGAGCACGCCGCTGGCCGTGCGCGGCCGGTCGATCGGCACCCTGGAGGGAGACGCCACGGAGCAGCTCCCGGAGGCGCGGCTTCGCATGGTGCTGGAGAGTTGCGGGGCTCACATCTGCGACCTCGTGCTGTGCGAAATCAAACTCGACAGCATGTCCGAGGAGCTTCTCCAGAACTACAAGGTCCTCAATCTTTTCTATAATGTCAGCCATGCCCTGGTCAACATCCTGAATGTGCGAAAAGTCTGCGAGGTCATTCTCGATCGCATCGTCGCGACCATCGGCATTTCCAAGGCATCGGTGCTGCTCCTGGATGAGAGTCGGGAATACCTGAGTGTCGTTGCCCACCAGGGACTCCCGGAAGAGGAGGTGCGCCATCAGCGCTTCACCCTGTCCGAAAGCGTCTGCCGGGATGTGATTGTGAAGGGCAAGCCGCTCTTCATACAGAACATTGATCACTATCCCGACCTCCAGCGGCGCTCCCGCGGCACGTATCGCTCCAAATCTTTTGTTTCGGTGCCCATTCTCAAGAGCGCTCGCCCCCACAGCCTGGAAGTGCTAGGCGTGATCAATATCGCCGACAAGAATTCGGGCGATCCTTTCTACTCGGGGGATATGAAGCTGATCATCGCGTTGACTTCCCTGGCGGCCATGTCGATAGAAAACGCCGTCTACTTCGAGGAGGTGGCGCGGAGCAAGGAGGTCTGGGAGGGAACCTTTGACGCCATCACCGATTCGGTGGCCATACTCGACCGGGACTACCAGCTGCTGAAGCTCAACAAGGCCTACGACGCATTGGGGCTGTCTGCTACGCGGGAGGCGCTGCTTCACCAGACCTGTTACCGGGCGTTTTATCAGCGGGAGGCGGTCTGCCCAGACTGTCCCGTCACCGAGACGCTGGCCAGTGGCAAGCCGGCCTATGCGGAGAAGGCCATCGGAGGGAAGATCTTCCGCCAGTGGACCTATCCCATGCTGGACGAAGCGGGGCGCACGACGTCGGTCGTCATGTACACCCGAAACGTCACCAATTTGAAGAAGCTGCAGGAGCGCCTCACCCAGTCGGAGCGGATGGCCTCCATCGGGCAGATCGCCTCCGGCATGGCCCACGAGATACGCAATCCCCTGAGTTCCATTGTGACGGCCGTGGATGTGCTCTCTTCAGGGGGAGGCACCGCTGAGGAGAACTTCTTCACGTTGACGGATGTCATCCGGGTCGAAGCCAATCGTCTGAACGATATCATCACGGAGTTCCTGCTCTACGCGGCCCCCCAGCCGCCGGTACTTGCGGCCAATCGCCTCAATGAGATCGTCCAGGAAGTGGCCCGGATGATGGCGTCGGCTGCGGAAAAACGGGGCATCGAGATCGTGACCGAGTTGGACCCCGCCGTGGGGTCTTCCCCCCTCGATGGGGACAAGATCAAGCAGGTCATCTGGAATCTGGGGCTCAACGGCATTGAGGCAATGGCCTCCGGCGGGCAGTTGACCGTGGCGACCCGGCGCGTCGAGAATGGCCAGGAGCTTTGCATCCGGGATAAGGGGCAGGGGATCGGCGCCGAGCACCGGAGTAAGATATTCGATCCTTTCTTCACCACGAAACCGACGGGGACTGGTCTCGGCCTCTCCGTGGTCAGCCGGATCGTGGAGGGCCACCGGGGCACCATCGATATCCAGAGCCGGCCCGGCGGAGGGACGGAATTCGTGGTGACCCTTCCCTCCAAGCACCCGGAGGGAGAAGACCCATCCATCGATCACCGAATGGGATTGAGGCACTATGAGCAGAATCTTGCTGGTTGATGATGATCAGAGCGCGCGGGTGACGCTCTCCATTGCACTCAAGAGCGAAGGGTTTGCGGTGGATATGGTAGAGCAGGGCGAAGAGGCTCTCCGGCGGCTGAGCGAGGATGCCTACGAGTGGGTGATTTCCGATGTCCAGATGCCTGACCTCAACGGCATCGAACTCGTGCAGCGTATCAAAGCGCAGCACCCCCGGGTCCGCGTTGCCCTGATCAGTGCCTACCGCTCCGCGGAGGATTTGCAGGGTCTGGCGGTGGAAGGGTTTCTGGAAAAGCCAATCGACATCGAGAAACTCTCCCATCTGCTGCACCACGGAAGGCTCCCGGAAGCGTCGGACTTTGCGTCCCGGGTTCAGCGACGGGGCGGCGCACTGGAGTCGGAGGGCCCGGCCGGGCGGGTCCCGCGCGAGGTGATCCGGTTTCGGGACGCCTCCGAAAGGGAGGCCTTCGAACGGCGAACGTTCGATTTCTACGAGCTTCTGGAAAAGAAGGTGCAGGAGCGGACGCGGGAGCTCCTGGAGAAGCAGCAGAATCTGGAGCAGGCCTACGGGGCGCTGCGCGAGACGAAAGGGTTTCTGGAACACCTGATCAATGCTACGCCCGACTGTGTCGTGGCCACCGACGCCGAGGGACGGGTGCTCAGCTTCAACCGGACGGCGGAAGTGACTTACGGCCAACCGGCCCGGGAGATGGCCGGCAGAAACATTGTCTGCCTCCGTTCGCCGTCCGCGCAGGGGTCCCAGCGTGCCATTTACGAGACGACGCTGCAGGAAGGTGGATGGCGGGGGGAATCGGAAGGGGTCCGGAAGGACGGCAGCGTTTTTCCCCTTTCCGTCATGACATCCCGGGTACTGGACGAATCGGGGCGCGTCATCGCGATTCTGGAGATGTCCCGGGACATCACGGAAGCCAAGCGGATGGAGCAGCAGCTGCTCTATGCGGAGAAACTCAGCGTGTTGGGACAGCTCGCCCCGAAAATCGCCCATGAGATCAACAACCCTCTCCATGTGATTTCTGCCAACGCCCAGTTGGGGCTCCTTCTGCTGGACGACAAAGAGAAGGTGCGGGCCTGCCTGGAAAAGGCCTTGCACGAAACGACCCGTATCGAGCGCCTCACCCGGCAGCTCATGGACGTGGCTCGGCCGACGGAACTGCAGATGCGTGAACTCTCGGTGCAGGATCTGCTGGAGAATGCCATCGCGTTTCTGAACGATGTGGGAGAAATCAAGCGCCTCGAACTGTGCCGGGACTATGCCGATGGGCTTCCGGCAGTTCTCGCGGATCAGGCGCAAATGGAACAGGCCCTGCGGAATCTGATTCTTAATGCCTCCCATGCCATGGAAGGCGCTGCGAAGAAACGGCTCTCCGTCGGGACCGGGCTGACGCTGGATCGGGCGTTCGTGGAGATCCGCATCGCCGACACGGGCTGCGGTATTGCCGAGGAAAGTCTCGAGCGGATCTACGAGCCCTTTTTCACGACGAAAGAAAAAGGCAAGGGGAACGGTCTCGGCATGCCGATCCTGAAGGGAATCGTGGAGCGGCACCGGGGACGCATGGAAGTGGAGAGTGCAGTCGGTGTCGGGACGGTGTTCAGACTTTATCTGCCGGTCCATGGCGCAAAGGGGCCGAAGGCCGCGGCCGCGCCGGTGCACGACGGCCGGTCTCGGCCCTGCTGACCGGGCGGTGCGGCCGATCAGCGGTACGCCGGGCACGCCGGGCAACAGGATGTCGGGCGCGAAACGTTTTTGGGAGGAATCAGATGGCCAAAGAGAAAATTCTAGTCGTTGACGATGAACCGGGTGCCATCGATGTGCTGGTCAACGTCCTGAGGAAAGAGAACTATCAGGTCACCACCGCGGGGGACGGGGATGAAGCCCTGAAAATCCTGCGGGAGTCGAGTTACCATCTCGTGCTGACCGACCTGAACATGCCCAACGTGGATGGCCTGGAAGTGCTGCGCGGCGTCAAACGGATCAACGGCGGCACGGTCTGTATCGTCCTGACCGGCTGCGGAACGATTGACAATGCCGTGGCCGCCATGAAAAGCGGTGCTTACGACTATATCATGAAACCTTTCAAGATCGACGAACTGACCCTTTCGGTAAAGCGGGCGCTGGAATACCAGGGGCTGAAAAATGAGAACCGTAACCTGAAGCGTCTCATCAGCAGCGAATACCGCTCCGAGAATTTTATCGGGGACAGTGAGCCGATGTCGCGGGTCTTCAACCTGATTGAGAAGGTCTCGGATACGGACACGACCGTTCTGATTCAGGGAGAAAGCGGGACCGGCAAGGAACTGGTGGCCCGTGCCGTGCATTTACACAGCCATCGGTCGGAGGGACCCTTTGTCCCGATCAACTGTGCCGCCATTCCCAGGGATCTGCTGGAGAGTGAACTCTTCGGCCATGTCAAGGGGGCCTTCACCGGCGCGACCCTCTCGCGCCCGGGCCGGTTTGAGATGGCCGATGACGGCACGCTCTTTCTCGATGAAATTGCCGAGATGCCCCCGGAACTGCAGGTCAAGCTGCTGCGGGTGTTGCAGGACCAGAAGTTTGAACGGCTCGGCGGAACCAAGACGATCCAGGTGAACGTGCGGATTCTGGCCGCCACCAACAAGAATCTTGAAAAGGAGACCGAGGCCGGGAGGTTCCGGGAGGACCTCTTCTACCGGCTCAACGTCATTCCCATTCACTTGCCGTCGCTGCGGGAGCGCATCTCCGACATCCCCCTGTTGATCCGGCATTTCCAGAGGCGGTTCAGCCGGGAGAAGAAGCGGGCGGTCAAGCATTTCTCGAAGGAGGCCCTCCAGTGCCTGGCGAGTTACCCCTGGGTAGGCAATGTCCGGGAGCTGGAGAATCTGGTCGAACGGATGACGATTCTGGTCGATGGCGACGTGGTCGGTCCGACGGATCTTCCTGAGAAATTCCATGCACCGCTGAAACCGGCCGCCATGCAAGCGTTGGAGCTGCCTGCCCAGGGCATCCGCCTGAACGATGCCGTGGAGGATTTCGAAAACACCCTCATCATCAAGGCCATGAAACGGGCGGGCGGGGTCAAGAGCAAAGCCGCCCGACTGCTCGATCTGAACCGCACCACCCTCGTGGAAAAGATCAAGAAGAAGAACCTCGACGGATGGACCAGCCCCGGGATGCATTGACGCTCCCTGTTTCGGTCCCGTGCCACGTCAAAGGAATGGCGAGGGAACTTTCTTTTTGACAAACCCCGAACCTGCGGGCCGCCCCCCTAAGCGGCGGCGCGGTACCGCGCCCGCGGCAGCCCAATCTTCAGTCTGACCTAACACCCTGAAAACAAACCCTAAATCTCACGCCTGATCTTCAAGCCTCACGGCTTTATCGATCCCCCCTTCCCTTGGCACACTAATTGCTCTATGCCTCATGACGACTGTATGAGGAGTGTGCCATGTCGGCCTATCATTCGATTCGCAAAGGGTGTCTCGTTCTCTGTATCCTGCTGTGCTGGGTGGCCGGTGCCCCGGCGTCTGACGGCCGGGACGGCACCCCTGTGTCCATGGACGAAGCGCCCGATGGACCGTTCCCGGCCATCGATCGGCTCTCCATGGCTTTCGGGCACTACCGTCTCGGTCAATATGCCGAGGCGGCGGCGCTGCTGGAGACCTTTCTGGCAGGATCGCCCGCGCCCCCCGACGAAGAGGCCGCCCGTTTCTTACTCGGCGACTCCTATTTTGGTGCGTTTGACCGGAACCCCACGGGAAACAGCCAGCGGGCCCTGGATGCTTATCGGCGCGCCGTTCGCCAATTCCCCGAGTCTCCGCTGGCGGCGAAGGCCACCTTCCGCATGGCCGAGATCCATTACCGGCAGGGAAATTACTTGAAAGCTGTCTTTCTGTCCAGAAAGATTGCCCGACAGCATCCGGACGCTGTCATCACCCCCTGGGCGCTCCACCTGCACGGGAAAGGGCTGCTGGCGGCCCAAAAAGACGCGGCCGGACTGCACGTGCTGGCAGGGGTCGTCCGGGAATATGCGGACCACCCTGTTCTGATTGCCGCCAAGACGTCCCTGGTAGCGCATCACATGGAGCGTGGCGATGACCCATCGGCCCTCGCCCAGGTTCGGGACGTGCCGCAGAAGAAGATCACCGGCGACCGGGAGCTGGGAAGCCTTTATGGTGAGCTTCTGGTGCGCATGCAGCGCACTCGCGAGGCGCGAGACGTCCTGGAAATCCTGGTGAACCGCTATCCCGAGGACCCCAGGGCTTCCCGCTGGATGGCCTTGCTGGGAGACGCCTATCGGGCCGATGGAAAAAAAAGGGAAGCCATGAAGGTCTATTATGAAGTGAAGACGCAGTTTCCTGAAAGCGAGGGGTCCCTGATGGCCCGTGCGGGCATTCTGGATCTGCGAGTGGCGGAGGATGCGCGCGGGGCCTTTGATCAGGCGGACCGGGGTTACAGCGGGCTCGTCACCGAGACGGCCGGGGCCTTTGAAGGGCTTGCTCTGGTGAGAAAGGCGAGCATGCTCTTTCGCACGGGTCATTACGGTCGCGCGGTGGCCGACTATCAGCACTTCCTGTCGGACTTCGGCGGGAGCCGCTACGTTCGGCCAATGAAGGACGAGTATCGGAGAGCGCTGCAGGCTTACCTGGGGAGTCTTTACGAGCAACAGGACTTTTCGGAGATTTTGGAGTTGGCGCAGACCCACCGGGCGGCCCTGAGTGGGGAGGCGTGGAGCGCCGAAGTCGGCTGGCTCCTGGCGGAGAGCCATCGGCGGATGTCCTTCTATCGTGCCGCCCTTCGGAGCCTCGACCGCCTCAGGCGGGAGGACGACCGGACGCTACGGGACGACGCCTTTGTCGCCCGGCTCGCAGAGGTCTATCTGGCCCTCGGTGAGGTCGAGGCGGCCCGAAAAACCCTGAAGCACTTTGTGAAGCGCTTCCCCAGGAGCCGGCACCGGGCGAACGTCCATGCCATGGAGGCGCGCATGGCCTTCCTGCAAGGAGACGATGTGCAGGCTGTGCGCAAGGCCCGGCTTTCCCTGACAGGCGAGCAGCCGGAGCGGTCCGACACGATCCGCTTTCTGCTCGGCGCTGCCCGCTGGCGACAGGGGAAACGGGAAGAGTCCCTGGCGCAGTTCAGGCAGGCCCTGCCGCCGGCCGCGGCTTCCGAAAGTGCGCCGCTCCCTCCTGCGGTCGCAGGACCGGCGCGTTTTGCCGTGGCCGATCTACTCTACGAACTCGGCCGGTATCGCGAGGCCCTCTCAGCCTATCAGGCGGCCATGGAGTCCCACCCCGATGATCGCAACGTGCCCTGGGCACAGTACCGCATCGGCCGCGTTCAGTGGCGTCTGCACCGCAACACGGAAGCCTTGAAGACATTCGAGGCCATCGGCGGGATCCCGGATGAGACGCTCGCGCTGCTCGTAGAGGATGCGAAAGAAGAACTGCTTTGGCAACAGAACCACGGGCGCCGCCCGTAGCCCGGAGGAAGACCACTGTGTGTGAAGCCGCATTGCTGGCAGAGGCCTTTGACGCTTTTCGTAAGACGTCCGGTCAACTGGAGGGGGCCTACCGGAACCTGGAGAAGCGGGTCGCGGTATTGAGTCATGAACTGGAGGGAAAGAACCGAGCCCTTCGACAGACGCTGACGGAGAAGCAGGCAGCCCAGACCTATCTCCACAAGATTCTGGAAAACCTCTCGACGGGCGTAATCATTCTGGACCTGCACGGAACGGTCATGCTGGCGAACCCTGAGGCGGAGAAGCTGGCCGGGAAGGCGCTGCCGGGCCTGGAGACCAATCAGTGGACGGAGGCCCTTGGATTGGCCTCTTTGTGCCGCCCAAAAGGGGGCGGATTGAAGACGCTTCTCGACGGGCTGCACGATCAGACTCTCGGCCTCCCGGGGGACGGCCGGCGGAGCATTCATATCGACGCAACGGCCCTGAGAAGCGGGCAGGCGGAGAGGCTCGGGGGAATCATCCTGCTCCAGGATGTGACCCGTATCCGGCAGTTGGAGCAGCGGGCCGAACGGAGGACCCGGCTCACGGCTATGGGAGAGATGTCGGCCAATGTCGCGCATGAAATCCGCAATCCCCTCGGGAGCATCGAACTCTTCGCATCGATTTTGCGCAAGGAGATTGAGGAGGACCCCGACCATCGAGAACTGGCCGAGCGGATCCTCACGGGGGTTCGCAGTCTGAACCACATGGTCGGAAATCTGCTCCACTACACCCGGCCTCTGCGGGCTTCCTGTCACACCGTATCGGTTCGGGGCGTATTGGAAGAGTCCCTGCGGTTCGCAGAACAGGCGCTGCAACAGAAGGGAATCCGCTGTTCGGGGCAACACGAAGGCGACGATGTGGCGTTCCTCAGCGACGGGGAGCTGCTCAAGCAGGTGTTCATGAACCTTATGCTCAATGCGGCCCAGGCCATGCCCGACGGCGGGCGTCTCGAGGTCTCCTCGGCAGTGGGCGACGGTGAGGTGGCCTACCGCTTTGCCGACACCGGTAAGGGGATTTCCGAGGAGGCATTGTCCAGGATTTTCACACCCTTTTACA
>CALZGC010000184.1 GCA_945786985.1 uncultured Nitrospirota bacterium
AGCGGGAGACTGGCCCGGTGAAGGAAGGCCTTCGCCGGGGAAAAGACATCCCAAGATACCTTAACGTATAAACCGCCGCTGGCGGCATGAAGCAGAGTGAAGCGACAGGATGGCCCGGTGAAGGCAGTCCTTCGCCGGGGAAAAGACATCCCAAGATACCTTAATGCATAAGCCGCCGCTGGCGGCATGAATCAGAGTGAAGCGGGAGACTGGCCCGGTGAAGGAAGGCCTTCGCCGGGGAAAAGACAACGCAGAGGAGGGCGCGCTACGGCACTCGAATGCCACCGTATTTGCGAATAGGGCCACCAGGTCATGATGTTTTCTGTAACGCCGCATTTGGCAGGCTATCCTGCCTCGTAAGAGTTCGGATAATTCAATATCCGGGTCATGCCGATGTAGACCGGATTATTTGGGGGAAATGGCGTCGGGAGATCTGCTCACTGGAGGGAGGTGGAACGGTTGCGCTCCCGCATCTCCTGCTGGAGATCTTTGAGACTCAGGATTTCCTCTTTCAGGCGGAAGCACTCATCCACCATGTCCTGAGCATGGTCGAATGCGGAACATTGCGAAAAACCGGTGCTGTCGAGCGCGTCGTCCAGAATCTGGCCTTCCAGGCCTTCATAACCCTGCACATTGAGGATGGCCGCGCGAGCGGCCTCGGTGATAGTCTCGAGAAACCGGATCTCCTTGGGCGAAAAGGCCGTCTTGCGCCCCGCCGTTCGGAGAAGCAGGGTTCCCGCAATGCGGTTCCCCTCGGCAACGGGGATGAGAACAAGGGACTGGAATCTGATATCCTGCAGATGCTGCCGCACAGAGCTCATGATGTCGGACTTGCCGATCTCCTGGAGAAAGAGAATCTTCTTGGTCCGGAGCATCTCGACGATTTCAGGGTACTTGGCCAGATCGATTTCAAGGTTGCGGATGCCTGCATCATCGCTCGACGCCTCCACCACACCGGTTTTGCCGTCTTCCCGCACCCGCACAAAAGAACAGCGTTCCACATCGATCACATCGGAGATCTGCATCACCAGCGTGTAGAGCAGATCGTGCATGCTTTTCTTCTCGTAGAGAACCCGGACCAGTCGCTGAATCAGCGTCAGCTCGTCCTTTTCGGATGCCAGACGGTCGAGCTTCTCTTTGATCTCCAGTTGCCTCTCGACCCGAGCCACCAGATCGTGCGGCTCAAAGGGCTGGGCAATGTAATCGTTGGCACCGGACTGCAGGCACTCCATGCTGCAGACTCGTTTCGACTCGGAAGACAACATGATGACGGGAATGTCCTCCGTCGACTTGTCGCGCTGGAGGTGCTCACACATCTTGATGCCATCCATCTTCGGCATCCTCATGCCCAGGAGGACTAGATCGGGCCGAAAGGCCATTACCTTCATCAACCCCTCGAGACCGTCGCGCGCTTCCTCCAGCAGATACTGCAGCGGTTCCAGAGCCTCCCGGAGCATTCTGCGGACGCTCCGATCATCATCAACAATCAAGATGCGGGCCGGATCCATCATCAAAATTTGCCTCCCACCGTCGCTCGAAGATCGTCTATGCACGACCGCCGGTCATGCAGATTCGCCCGGGATCACCACCGGAATCAGCCGGCATCAGGAAAGCCGGTGCATCCGTCGGGCATAGGTTCTGCGGAGCTTGGCCTTCAGAGAACTCAAAAAAGCTCCCGATCGGAAATTAAGCCGTAAATAACGGAGGGAATGCACTAGATGCTCTCTTTCCATGCTCTATTTCGGCAGTCAGCCGACCTTCAGGGAGTCGCCGGCATTTGTGCCCAGTCCTCTCGGATCGGGTAGGCTTTTTCAATTTAATCTCATTATAAACCAATCCCACCGACAGAACAATAAATATCACCAAACTTCGTGAAAGATCGGGAAAGATCTGTTGCATCGATATATCATTTACGTTACAATAAATTAATCGACGGGGATCTCTCCCGGGAATTTCATATCCCAATCCTTATCTTATTTTATAATTTATTTTCAGGAGACGCCTCAATGTTTGAAAGAAAAGATTCCGCATTCCGAAAACCGGAGCATGAGTCTCAAGGTACCGCTGCCCCTTCATCTGCAACCAGTGCCGCCAAGAAATCAGTCTACATCGGCCAGTCAATCCTGATCAAGGGAGAATTGACGGGAAACGAGGACATGACGATCGAGGGAAAGGTCGAAGGCAACATCAATCTGAAAGACCACAATCTCACGATCGGAACCAAGGGGCGCATCGAGGCGGAGCTCTTCGCCAAAAATATCACCATCATGGGTGAGGTGAACGGAAACGTCTATGCCGAAGATAAAGTCGAGGTGGCGAATTCGGGGAAGTTAAACGGCAATATTTCGGCCCCTCGGGTGGTCATCGAAGACGGTGCCCGATTCAAGGGAAGCGTCGAAATGGACGGCAGTTCTAAACGGGCTGCCTCAGAAAAGAGCACGATCGAGAAGAAGGGCAAGGGCGACAAGAAGGCGGAGGCCCCACTCTCCATGGGTCCCGTCAACGAGAAGGTGGGCACGCGATAATCTCGCCCCGTCTCTCTAAAACCGCAACCTTCTCAGACGGCTCTTCATCATTGCGTAGCATGCCAACATGATCTGGACGCCGCTGTTAAAAGCCACACATCGCCACGAGGGGGCAAAGGGGGAGCGCTGGCTCAAGACCCCCCTGCGGACCCTGCCAACCATCACCGCCTTGGCCGCAGACTCGGAGCGGCCGACCTTGCTGGACATGGGGCCCGGGCTCGGACCCAACATCGAGTATTTCGGAAAGCATGGATTCAAGGTTTTCATCGAGGACTTCCTGCGGAATCAGGTCCCCGCTAAACAAGGGCTTCGGTCCGACGGCGATTATCTCAAATATTCGGCGGCGTCCTTTGACGGAGTGCTCTGCTGGGACATTCTGGACTTCATCGAACCGGAAGATGCAATGACCCTGGTCCGGAACCTGCTGCATCTTTTGAAACCGGGAGGAATGATCCTGGCTCTTTTTGATGCTCAGAGCAATCCGAACATGAAGCAGGTTCTGCGGCACAAAATCACCGACGATTTCTGGGTTCTCCATGAGCCGGTTTCTGAATTCCGGCCCCGCTCGCACCACTATGCCAATCGGGAAATCATGAAGCTCTTCACATCCTTCGACATTGTGAAGTCTTATTACCACAAGAGCCGATTCCGGGAGTTTCTTTTCCAGAAAGACCGAAGCACCGCCAAACGCTGACGGACAAGCCATCCCGAATGCGCGGGCATCCTGAGATACCGGGTGAGACGATCCCATCCGTGCCGTGGGCCGACGTGTATACAGCCGGGGTGTGGAACGTACCCCGCGCCGCACATTACAACTTCGCGACTGGCTCCACGAGCCCCTTCTGGATCGTGGCCATGGTTTTGACGAGGGGGCCGAGACGTAGGATCTCGGGTGGCAGGGTTGGCAATGCATCCATCCCCTGCGCGCGGCTGTCGTAGATGCCGACGATCAGGGTATAGGCCGTCCAATCTTTGATCCGGTAGCGGAGCACCATGGCATCATACTTGGGTACGAGTTGATTCAGATCCTCCCAGACGAAATCGATATTCTCGCTGATCTCCACCTGAATGGTGAACTTGGATCTCGGAAGCTCTCTTACTCGGGCGGTCCAGGCCTTCATCCGGGCCCACCAGTCCTCCACCGGGTAGAGGGCCATTGCCGCGGCCAGTGTGGGGTTCTCCGAGGGGACCCCTTGCAACTGGGCATCTTCCTGAGCGCCCCCCGTGTCTGTCAGATTTTCTGAAGCAGTCGTTGCCTCCGGGGGGGCCTCGGTCGCCTCTCTCTGCTCTAGAGCAACCCCATCTAGAGCAACCCCGTCTAGAGCAATCCCGGCGGCGGTCACGGCCGCATCGTGCTGTCCGTCATCCGCCGTTGCAGGCACGGCGCCTGCCGGTACCACAATCGCCTCTGCGTTGGACACAGACTCTTCGGCCACCAACGGGGCCGGGGGTACGGGGATCTCTACGACCGAGGTCACCGCAGGTGGTGTCACGCCGGCGTTGGTTCCTTCCAGCACCGCCAAGACCCGGTCCTGAACCTCCGTACGCCAAGGTGCCCATGCAAAAGCACCCGCACCAATGGCCAGGACCACCAGTGCCGCAAAGACCAGGGAGCGGCTCCGTTTCGGTGGAGCCGAGCTCCCCGATTCCACGGGCACCTCGCGGACGGGCACTTGTGCATCGCCTTCCACAGCGGTCGGGACTTCATCGGGATCACTCGGGGGACCGGTGTCCGCGAGAAAAGGAGAAGGCGCACTCGCCTCCGGCTTGACCGCCACCGCCTCCACTTCAGGCTGTGCGTCCGCGGGTTTGGCGAAATCCGGGGTCCCAACCCCGCCCTCCGACGGCGCGTCCCACCCCACAGTTGTTTCGGGATCGATCCCAGCGGCGTCCTCATCGTCAAACACGGAGAGAGGCTTTGCCTCCACCGACCCCGGCTCCACTGCGGGCATCGGCTGGGGCTCGTCCGGTGAAAGGGCGGCTTTGGGTTCATCGTCTTCAACTTCGAAGGCGCTCTTCGACCACGCCTGATGGGTATCCCCCATGGGGCGATCATCACGCTCATTATCTTCATCAAACTGGGGGAGAGACTCTGCCGCCTCCCCTGAAAGGCCCTCAAGACCGCTCACATCCTCTTCTTCAGGCTGCTGCGTCCTGAAAGCACTGGCCACGGGTCCGGAGACCGATTCCGTCTCCCTGTCCAACAGCGCATCCAGGGAAAGGGTCCCCGCCTCCGGGAGGCTCTCCTCTTCCAGAGCATCCTCTGCCGCTAGGGCGCCCGCATAGGGACTGCCCGCCGCGTCGGCCTCCGGCCCGTCGTGAAAAGTCGATAGCACCTCATCGAGATTCTTGGCATCCAAATCGATCACCCCAGCCTTCTGAGGTGCAGGCGGCACGGCCTCTGGAACCGCCGCCTCTTTGGGTACAGGCGGCTGAAGCGCCTGGCCGGGGTCACCGGGTACTGTTGTATGCACCGGCGCTTCGCTTGTCGGATGGATCCCCTCCGGGGAGACCTTGAAATCACTGCCGGCCACTTCCTGCTCCTCGGTGGGGCTGGCGGGATCATACTCCTGAAAGCCCAGGGAGGCTTTGGCCGACTCTTCCAACTCTACAATTTCCTCGCCTTCGTCCGAGGGCATCTCGATTTCAAGATGAATAAAATCATGATGGCTCAGAATCAGCAAGGTTTTAAACACCGTGATCGGCTCTACATCGGCCGCACGAATGATCTCATCAATCGTCTTCGAACCGTCCACCTGATTGATCACGGACAGTTCTTTCATGGTAAACATGATCTTGGAGTAATCGAGAAACTGACTGCCCGGTATGGGAATCTGGCACCGATCCCCGACCATGTCTTCAAGGGTGTCTACACTCACGACCTGACGTATGCCGAAAACCAGCATATTGGAAAATGCCACGTCGTAATAATAACCATCGGGCGGCAGTTCACACTTCTCAAATTTGTATTTGCCCTTGGATACGCCGAAGAGGCTGAAAAGCACCGTGAGAAATTGCCGCCTCGCCTGCACGAAAAGCTCGTCCGCTGAGAGGATCCCTCTTTCGACCAACACCGCACCAAAACTGATCTTGCGCTCTTTCTGTGCCTCGAGCGCTAAACGCTGATGCTCCCGGGAGATCATCCCTTTGGCGATGAGCATCTCGCCGATGAGTTCCGATTTGATATTGGAGCGTGCGGCAGTCGGCACGCCCTCCTGAAAATAGATCTTCTTTTTCACCCGATCAGAGGCTGTGTAGAGAAGCCCCGTCTTGCCGGTCCTTTGCACATGGACCAGAAGTTCGGGAAAGGTTTGCTCTGCGAAACTCCCGTAGAGTCGACTCGCATCATCTGTCATCTTCACCGTGGACGCAGTACCCATGTGGGACCTCATTGAAGAGTGCAAAAAAACCGTGAACAAAGCGGATCAAACCATCTGTTTTTCTTGATAGATTCATTATATAACAGCTTCCGATCCTTGCCAATAATTTATCGACCCCGGTAGCAGTGCCCCGATGCCCATGCGTCCCATGTCTGGGAAGAC
>CALZGC010000185.1 GCA_945786985.1 uncultured Nitrospirota bacterium
ATTATCTTTGCTGGTTCGTGCCCCTCGGGGAATTAAGAAGGGCACGCATTTGTTTCCAATTTGGAAATGAGCAATTTTTTTCGATGAGCCCCGCCAAATGGCGGGATTTCACTTCTTGAATTCTTAAATTAATGTGTTCAACAATCCGCACAAGGGTTTACCCCGAGGCATACTAGAGGCGTACTCGTTGTACGTCGAGGAAGCAAGCCCGCGGAGAACGCAGCTCATCGGAAAAAGGGCCGTTTCCGGACGGAAACTGATTCAGGAATGCGAGATCAGGCGCATGCTGCAAAGTATGGGCCCGGATTTCAGTCGTATCTGTTCAATGGAGGAGTAAGTTTTATGGAAATGAAAGGATCGAAGACCGAAAAGAACCTTCTTACCGCTTTTGCCGGTGAATCGCAGGCCCGCAACCGGTACACCTATTTTGCCGGGCAGGCCAGGAAAGAGGGGTTTGTACAAATTTCGGCCATTTTTGAAGAAACGGCCAACCAGGAGCGCGAGCACGCGAAGCGTTTTTTCAAGTTCCTCCAGGGAGGCGACGCTGAGGTTCGGTGGGCCTTCCCGGCAGGCAAGATCAGCACCACGGCGGAGAACCTAAGGGCCGCAGCCGCCGGCGAACACGACGAGTGGACCAACATGTACCCGGGGTTCGCCCAGATCGCCCGGGAGGAGGGATTCAATGACGTCGCCACGCTCTTTGAGATGATCTCCATCGCCGAGAAACAGCATGAAAAGCGCTATCTCGATCTGATGGCCAATGTGGAGGCAGGCAAGGTCTTCAAGAAAGACAAAAAGGTCACCTGGCGGTGCATAAATTGCGGGTACCTCCATGAGGGAGAGGAGGCGCTAAACAAATGCCCCGCCTGTGAACATCCGCAGGCGCACTTTGAGGTTCTGGGGGAAAACTGGTAGCAGCGGTAGCGATCGCCGGATTGCCCTCAATGAGGGCCGCAATGCATGGGTTCAGGAGGAGATGACAGATGAAGACGAAAGAGGTACAGGAGAAACTCCTTTCCAACATGAAGCGCTGGCAGAAGATAGAAGACGCGGCCGTCTCGACGACGGGACAGATCATTGCGAAGACGGAGAATCCCGTCCTCCGGCTGGTCATGGAGATCATTCAGCACGACTCCCAGATGCACTATCGGGTGCAGCAGCTGATTGCCGACAGCCTTGAGCGGACGGCGGTTTCACTCACCCCCGAGGAGATGGGGGTCGTTTGGGAGATGGTCGAGCAGCACCTTGCCATCGAGAAGAAGATGGTCTCTCTGGTGGAGGAATCGCTGGACAATCTCAAGGGGAAAAAGATGGTTGTCCAGGAGTACCTGCTCAATTATCTTCTGGAGGACGAGAAGAAGCACGACAATCTGCTGGCCAACTTTGAGAACATCAAGAAGGGGATGTACCCTTACGGCTGAGCCTTTTGGAACCAACAAAGGGTTGTGAAGTTACGTCGCTCTGTATAAATAACTTAGGAGGTAAGACCATGGCTGTTACGCTTCCGGACCTGCCCTTCAACAAAGACGCGCTGGAGCCCCATATCAGTTCGCGGACCTTCGAATTCCATCACGGCAAGCACCACAAGGCCTATGTCGACAATCTGAACAAGATGATCGAAGGGACCGATCTGGCCAATGCGGACCTGGAGACCATCATCAAGAAGAGCGCCGGAGACAGCACCAAGGCCGGCATTTTCAACAATGCTGCCCAGGTCTGGAATCATTCTTTCTACTGGCAGTGCATGAAACCGGGTGGCGGCGGCGCCCCCACCGGCCCCATCGCCCAGAAGATCGATGCGGCCTGCGGCGGTTTCGAAAAGTTCGCAGACGCATTCAAAACGGCCGGGGCCACCCAGTTCGGCAGCGGATGGGCCTGGCTCGTGATGAAGGGAAACGAGCTGCAGGTCATGAAGACGGCCAATGCCGACACGCCGATTGCTCACGGGATCAAGCCGCTGCTGACTGTCGATGTCTGGGAGCATGCCTATTACCTCGATTATCAGAATCGACGCCCCGACTATCTCAAAACCTTTGTGGAGCAACTGATCAACTGGGATTTTGTGAATTCCTGCCTTGGCTGACCACAGGAGCGACGGGCCGGCGTTCTTAATCGTTTCGTTGTGCCGCCCGTCGTCCTCACCATCGGCGAGATCTACGAGGGTAAATCTGCATGCGAGCCACAGGCGTGATCATTGTGCTGGGGATACTGGGCATCGCCCTGGCCGCGGGCCTTGTGATCAACTACAACCTGCCGCTGAACATGGGGGACGCCTCGCCGGTTCAGCCCATTGCCTTCAGCCATCAACTGCATGCCGGCGACTACGAGATGCCGTGCCTGTTCTGTCACCGGTATACTGGCGTGTCCCGTTCGGCCGGCATTCCCGATGTGGAATTGTGCAAGAACTGTCACCTCTTCGTCGGGCGCGACAAGCCTGAAGTCAAGAAGCTGATGGGATACTGGGAACGTCGGGAGCCCATCCCCTGGGTCAAGGTTCACGACCTGCCGGACCACGCCTATTTCCCGCACAAGATGCATATCAACGCCGAGGTGGCCTGCCAGGTCTGCCATGGGGACGTGGCCTCCATGGCGAAAATTCAAAGAGTCGCGAGCCTCAAGATGGGGTGGTGTCTGAACTGCCATCGATCCAACAACGCCAGTATCGACTGCTGGACCTGCCATCTGTGATGGGCAGTCATGAAGGAGATGGAATCGCCATGGAGATGAGGCGACGGGAATTTCTGCAGTTAAGCGGTCTCAGCGCTGCCGGCGCCATGCTGTCGGCATGCTCCAAACCGACGGAGACCCTGATTCCCTTTCTGGTCCCGCCGGAGGACGGCCAAATTCCGGGGGTGGCCCAGTATTATGCCAGCACCTGTCGCCAGTGTCCGGCGGGGTGCGGCATTCTCGTGCGAATCGCGGAAGGGCGGGCCAAGAAGATCGAGGGCAATCCGCTGCACCCGGTGAGCCGGGGCAGACTCTGTGCGCGCGGACAGGCGGCCCTGCAGGAGCTGTATCATCCCGATCGGCTCCGACAGCCGATGAAACGCACGGGCCCCAGGGGATCGGGGACGTTCGAGCCGATTTCCTGGGACGAAGGGCTGAAGCTTCTCGTCGGGTATCTGAAGGATCTTCAGGATCAGGGGCAATCGGAGCAGTTGCTCATGATGACCCCGCGGCTGAGCGGCACCCTGGCGGCAGTGGTTCGGGACTTCCTGGGGGCCTATGGGTCGCGCCACTGGCTCGACTATGAGCTGGTGAACCAGGAGTGTCTCGCGAAGGCCCACGCTGAGCTCTTCGGCCGGCCCGACATGCCGGACCTCGATCTGGAAAACACCCACTATTTGCTGAGCTTTGGGGCGGACCTCTTCGAGACGTTCCTCTCGCCGGTGCGCTACGGCGATGGATTCGGCAAAATGCGCCAGGCCCGACGCACCATCCGCGGGGCGTTCGTCTATGCCGGGGCCCGCCTGTCCATGACCGCGGCCTCCGCCGACGACTGGCTGCCGGTGCGGCCCGGAGAAGAGGGGACCCTGGCGCTCGGGATGACCCGCGTGATTCTGGCGGAGGGCCTCTACGATTCGCAGGCCCTGGTGCAATTGGGGGTCACGGCCCGGCAGTGGCTGGCCGCACTCGATGGTTACCGACTTGACCGGGTGGCTGAAAGGACGGGACTGTCGGCGGACGAGATCGCCGCGAAGGCCCGGGAGTTCGCCCAGACCCAGCCGGGAATTGCAGTGGCCGGCGAGTCGGTCATGGCGCAAACCAATGGGGTCGACGCAGTGCGCGCGATTCATGGCCTCAACTTGCTGGTCGGAAACGTCGGCCGGCGGGGCGGTCTTCTCTTTTCCGAGCCGCGCCTGAGCCATGGCGGCGCGGCAACCTATGCCGATCTCCGGTCGATGGTACAGGCCATGGGCGCCGGACGGGTCCGGCTCGCGCTGGTCTACCGGAGCAATCCGGTGCATACCTACCCAAAGGTCACCGGGTTTCAGGAAGCCTTTCAGAAAGTCCCGGCGGTTGTGAGCTTTGCATCCATGCTGGATGACACCGCGCGGCAGGCCGACCTGATTCTGCCCGATCACACCGACCTGGAGAGCTGGGGCGATGTCGTTCCCTGGGCCGGAGTGCACACGTCGGTGACGGGACTGGTGCAACCGGTGGTCCAGCCGGTCTTCGATACCCGGGCCTTTCCCGATCTCCTCATGGCTGCCGCCCGGGGTCTCGGCGGTGCCGTGCAGGCTGCCCTGCCGGAGGTCGGCTATCTCGAACGACTGAAAAGCACCGTGGCCCGGCAGCTCAACGTTGCCGAGGGGCCGGGTTTTGACACCCCCTGGATGCGGACGCTGCAGCAGGGCGGCATCTTCGGGGAGGAGCCGACACGCTTTTCTGCAGGGCAGGGGGCCGTTCCCTTGGCCCCCCATTCGGTGGCGCCGCCGCGATTTGACGGCGGCGAAGCGGAGTATCCGTTCCATCTGACCGTCACTCCCCGCCCGGCGTTTAACGACGGGCGGAATGCCCACCTGCCGTGGCTGCAGGAGTTGCCCGACCCCATCAGCACCGCGGTGTGGGGCAGCTGGGTTGAACTCAATCCGAAGACGGCGGCATCCCTCGGGGTTGCTCACGGCGATCTCGTCCGGGTGGACTCGAGCGAGGGGTCTCTTCAGGTGCCGGCGGTCATCGTGCCGGCCATCCGACCCGACGTGGTGGCCATGCCGATGGGGCAGGGCCACGCGGGGATGGGGCGTTATGCCGATGGGCGCGGGGTGAACCCGCTCCATCTTCTGGCGGGCGTCATGGATGAACAGAACGGCACGCCGGCCTGGGGCGCCACGCGGGTCCGCATCGAGCGGCTCTCCGACCAGGGAGACCTGGTGGTCATGGGTCATCCCGAGGGGAGCTACCACGGCGAGCTGCTGGAGATTTAAAGCGACCGGTTTCTAAGGGGCGAAACAGATGAGCACCGATAGCCAGAGAAAGCCCAAGCACGTAAAGCGGCAGTGGGGCATGGTGATAGATCTCGACCGCTGCACCGGTTGCGGGGCGTGTGTCGTCGCCTGCCAGGCCGAGAACAATGTGCCCTTTGTCGGCAAGGAACGCAGCGGTTACGGTCGGGCCATGCACTGGCTTCGCATTGAACGCTACTGGGAAGGGGAGTATCCCAAGGTTCGGGCGCGGTTCATCCCGGTCCTCTGCCAGCATTGCAGCGACGCGCCGTGCGAACCGGTCTGTCCCGTCTACGCTAGCTATCATACCGATGAAGGCCTGAACGGGCAGGTCTACAACCGATGCGTGGGGACCCGGTATTGCGCGAACAACTGCCCCTACTCGGTCCGGGTGTTCAACTTCTTTGACAACCGATGGCCCGAGCCGTTGGACCAGCAGCTCAACCCCGACGTGACGGTTCGCACCAAGGGAGTTATGGAGAAGTGCA
>CALZGC010000186.1 GCA_945786985.1 uncultured Nitrospirota bacterium
CCGGTCGATCAGCGTCCGACCGGCTACCATGGCCAGACCCAGCGCCTCAGATCCCGTCTCTTCGATCCACGCCTCCGTGGGGTCGTCCCCCGAGGGTTCGGGTGTGCGCACGGCGATGAGGTCGGCCTCTTTGCCTGCTTCGAGAGAGCCGATGGACGCGGCCAGGCCGAGGGCCGTTGCGCCGGCAAGGGTGGCCAACCGGAGGATCTGCGCGGGCGGCAGAATGTCGGGATCTCCATAGCATTTGTGGAGAAAACGCATCTCGTCCCAGAGCGACAGGGAGCGGTTGCTCGCCAGGCTGTCGGTCCCGAGGCCGACGGGGATCCCGGAGCTGAGCATCGCCGCGAGCGGCGCTCGGCCGACGCGCAGAATGTCGTTGCTTCGCGGACAGAGCGCGAGGGCTGCGCCGGTGCTCCCCAGGCGTGTGATTTCCCGGGGCGTGAGGTGCACACCGTGCACCACAAGGAGACGGGGTGTGAGAAGACCGAAGCCGTCGAGGTACGCGAGCGGTGAGCCGGCAGGTTCCGGATGGCTGAGGGAGTCCCAGCCCACGGCAGGGAAGAGCCGCTCTTTGAGGGCGCCCCGGTGGTGCAGAAAATAGTCCATCTCTTCCTGCGACTCGGCCAGGTGGATGGCGTAGGGGAGTCGCTCAGCCTGCAGGTAAGTCGCGAGGTGCGAGAAGAGCTCCGGCGACAGGGTGTAGGGGCTGTGCGGAGAGACACCCACGGCGAGCTGTTCACCGCAGGCGGTCCGCATGGTCTCGATGGTCGTGTGTAAACCATCGATCCGTGCCTGAAGGTCCCCCGTCGGTCTGCCAAGGATTTCGTGAAAGACGACACCCCGCACGCCGGCGCTGCGGAGCATCCGGACGCTGTGGGGGGTATTCGTGATCTCCCCCAGACAGGTTGTTCCCGAAGCGAGGCATTCTTCCAGACCTGCCCGCACGGACGCTTCAACGGCTGCTTCGCTCATGGCCTTCTTCTCGGCGATGAGTCGGAGGATCCAGGAGACGAAATCGTCCCCCGGGGCGACGCGGTCTTTGAGCAGCGTCAACTCGAGGTGGGTGTGCGCGTTGACCAGGCCCGGCATCAGAACGTGCCCGCGCAACGGACGACGAACGGCCTGCGGATAGGCGCGCCTCAGTGTTTCGGCGGGACCGACGGCGGCGATCCTGCTTCCGTCGACAACGAGGCCACCCTTGCGCACGGGTGCGGTTGTGACGGGCAGGACCCAGTCGGCGCTCAGAAGGGTGTGATCTCTCTCGAAGTGGTTGGTCTGCGACATGGCCGCGCCAGCATAGGACGAGCTGCGGATCCGTGTCAAGCGACCGTTGAGCGGGAACAACCGCTTTCAACCAGGGCCTCGGGGGCCAAATGCCTTGACTCGGTTTTGCCAAGATGTTAGGATAAGCATTATTTCTCAATAAGATGGAGGAAATATGGCGGAAGCGGATATCGGCGTCATCGGGGGGAGTGGTCTATACGATATCGAGGGGATCGAAGCGGTCCGCGAGATCGCGGTGCAGACCCCTTTCGGAGAACCGTCGGATCGTATTCATATCGGAACTCTCAACCAGGTGCCTGTGGCCTTTCTTCCGAGACACGGTCGGGGACACCGGATCCTTCCGTCCGAGATTAATTTTCGGGCCAATATCTATGCCATGAAGAAACTGGGGGTGCGGCGGGTCATCTCGGTGAGCGCGGTGGGGAGCATGAAAGAGGAAGTCGCACCCGGCCACATTGTCATTCCAGATCAGTTCTATGACAACACCCGGCGTCGTATCAGCACCTTTTTCGGAGACGGGATCGTGGGGCATGTTTCTGTGGCCGACCCGATCTGTGCCGAACTGGCGGGGCGTCTTTATGATGCGGGCCGGGACACCGGTGCCACCCTGCATCGGGGCGGCACCTACCTCTGTATCGAAGGGCCTCAGTTCTCCACACGGGCCGAATCCCGGATCTACCGGAGCTGGGGCGTCGACGTGATCGGCATGACCAATGTGACAGAGGCGAAGCTGGCCCGGGAGGCGGGGCTCTGCTACGCAACCGTGGCCCTCTCCACCGACTACGACTGCTGGCACGAAGAGGAAGAAGACGTGAAGGCCGATGCCGTTCTGGAGATCCTCCGGAAGAATGTCGCGACGGCCAAAGCCATTATTCAGGGTGCTGTCCGCCCCGATGCTGTGGGTGGCGGGTGCGCCTGCGGCGAGGGCGCCAGGGGAGCGATCCTGACGGATCCCGAGAGCTTCCCCGCAAAGAGCCGCGAACGCCTGGCGATCTTTCTGGAAGAGGCCGGGACTTGAGCGTGCAACCGCACGCCATGACGGACCCATACGCTGTGGGCCTGTTGGCTGCAACCGCCGGCACGGCCCCGCGCTGGAGCATAACATGAGTCTACTGGTCGTCGGATCGATGGCCTTTGATTCGGTGAAGACCCCGTTCGGTGCAGTCGAGGAAGCGCTGGGGGGATCGGCGCTGTACTTTTCGCTCTCTGCAGGGTTCTTCAACGATGTCAGTCTGGTGGCCGTCGTGGGTGAAGATTTCCCTGAATCGGAAATCACTTTTCTGAATAGCCGCAATGTGGACACCCGAGGATTGCAGCGCACAGCGGGCAAGACGTTCCGCTGGAAGGGAGAATACACCTACGAGTTGAACGAGGCTCATACCCTCGCGACCCACCTCAATGTCTTTGAAACTTTCTCTCCGGAAATTCCCGAGCCCTATCGCAATTCGGATTACGTCTTTCTCGGCAATATCGACCCCGAGCTTCAGCTGCGGGTGCTGCGGCAGGTAAACCAGCCGAAGCTCGTGGGGCTGGACACGATGAATTTCTGGATCGAGCGGAAGCGGGACCGGCTGCTGGACGTGTTGAAGCATGTCGACATCCTGACGATCAATGACGGCGAGGCGCGCCAGCTCACGGGTGAAGTGAATCTGGTCAAGGCGGCCCGTGAGATCCGGGACTACGGTCCCCGGATCCTGATCATCAAGCGCGGGGAATACGGCGTGCTCATGTTCAACGGGTCCGATATCTTTGCGGCACCGGCCTATCCGCTGGAGACGGTGTTCGATCCGACGGGGGCGGGCGATTCCTTCGGGGGCGGTCTGATGGGATATCTCTCCAACGTTGGGAATCTCGACGATGAGACCTTGCGGCGGGCCATTGTGTTCGGCAGCGTCATGGCGTCGTACAATGTCGAGGACTTCAGCATGAATCGTCTGCGCAGTCTCACCTATCGCGAGATTGAGAAGCGGTTCAAACTGTTCAAGGCCCTGACCCATTTTGAGGATTTGTAAATGAACGTTAAGAACTATCCCGCCCTCCTGATGGTTGGGCTTCTCCTCGTGCTCACGGCCTGTGCCGGCATGCAAGAGAAGAAAGACAGCGAGCTGAAGAGAGCCGATGCTCACTACAACCTGGGTGTGCAGACTCTGAACGAGGGCAATTACCAGGCGGCATTGATCGAACTGCGCAAAGCGGAACGGTTCAGGCCGACGGACCCCAGGATTCACAGTGCCCTGGGTCTGGCCTATTTCTATGCCCAGCGCTATGACGATGCCGAGGGCGCCTATCGCAAAGCGTTGTCGTTGCAGCGGGATTACTCCGAAGCCCATATGAATCTGGGAGCACTCTATGCGCAGCAGGGGAAATGTGACCAGGCCATTGCGGAATTTCGCGACGCGCTGGAGAATCCGTTCTACGTCACACCGGCGAAGGCCTATCACAACATCGGGCTTTGCCAGCGCCTGCTCGGGGAGATCGAGGAGGCGGAACGGTCGCTGAAGGATGCCGTCAATTTGGACCCCACGATGCTGAGGGCCAAGATCGATCTGGGAATTCTCTATTATCAGGAAAACCGTCTGGACGAGGCGGTCCGGGTATTTCAGGAACTCATGGAGCAGGTGCCTTTCACGCAGGGGGATCCAGACAGCATGTTGAGTCGAGCCTACCTGCATTACTGGGTCGGCCTCTCCTATTTCAAGAATGCCGAGAAGTGGAATGCCCGGACACACTTCGAAGAAGCGGAGAGACTTTCCGCGGGGACAACGCTTGCCGAGGATGTCCGAAAGTACCTGGACCTTCTGCGCTGAAAATCGATTGGTGAATCATGGGCACACCGATGAAAAAGAAGAAACAACAGAAGCCGATTGAGCGGATGCACGATGCGTCCGAGCCGAACTCCTTCGGTGAATACCTGAGGCGGGAGCGAGAACTCCGGGATATCACTTTGCCTGAGATCTCGGCCAGCACGAAGATCAGTCAGCGCTATCTCCAGGCCCTGGAGCAGGACGACGATGCCCACCTGCCAGCGGCAGTATTCATCAAGGGATTTATCCGGAATTATGCTATCTTCATCGGGCTCGACCCCGACGAGGCAATCCTGCGTTACCAGGAGCAGAAGAAGACCCTCGAGGCGGCCCACGAATCCGAACCGGCGGAAGTCTATCCGGTGGCACCACCCAAGCAGACTTCTCCGAAGCTCCTGTGGGGTATGATCCTCGCCGGGATGCTTCTGGGCGGTGCCGCGCTGTATTGGTACCTCGCCCAGCAGACGGGTGTATCCCCCTTGGAGCGCCTGATGTCACGCTTAACGACGGCACCCCCGCCGGCGGTTGAGGTGGTGGCACCTGAGTCGAGCCCACCGGAACGGTTGGCCGCTTCCATGTCGACGGCCGAAGAGCCGGTGCCCGAGACGGAGGCGTTTCTTCCGGAGCAGGACGTGGTGCAGGAAGAGGTGAAAGAAGAGGTGAAAGAAGAGGTACAGGCACAGCCTGTTGAGACTGAAGAGACATTCTTCGAGCCTTCTGTGGAGCCCGTGCTCGTAACGCCGCTCGACGTGGTCATCCTGGCCGTCGAGCAGACCTGGATGGCGGTGGACGTGGATGGCATCGAGAGCCATGACGTGACGCTGCAGCCCGGCGAGCGCCTCCGGCTCGAGGTCATCGAATCCATCCGCCTGCATCTCGGCAACGCCGCGGGCATCCGGATCCGGGTCGGGGGCAAGACCCTGGGTCCCTTCGGACGCTCAGGACGGGTTCGCCGGGACCTCCTCCTGACCCGGTCGGAATTGGCGGGCGAGGACGATGATGGCGTTTTCCGCTAGAGAGACGGGCGCCTTCCTGAAAAAAGAAATCGGCCGCTCCGTGCGGGCCGCGGTCATCCTCGGTTCCGGTCTGAACCCGGTGGTCGGGGAACTTCCCACTCACCAGATCATTCCCTACAAACGAATTCCTGCGTTTCCGACAGCCGGCGTGAAGGGGCACTCCGGGAATCTGCATGTCGGTGACTTTGAGGGCCTTCCCTGTGCGTTCTTCGAAGGAAGAGTTCACTACTACGAGGGCCACAGCATGGAACAGGTAGCGTTTCCGGTGACCGTGGCGGACGCGCTGGGCGCACAGATCCTTATTGTCACCAACGCGGCCGGGGGTATCCATCCCGCGCTTTGCGCGGGCACGTTCATGCTGATACGGGACCAGATCAATCTGATGGGGACCAGTCCGCTCGTCGGCCTCCAGCCGTCCGATGGGGCGATCTCCTTTACCGACATGAGCGGTGCTTACAGCGACAGGTTAAGGGCGCTGGCGGGCGCGGTATTCCGTGAGCAGGGGGAGGACGTTTTCGAGGGAGTGCTCGCTGCGGTCTGCGGTCCCGCTTACGAGACACCTGCGGAGGTCCGTATGCTGCAGGCCATGGGCGCCGACGCTGTCTGCATGTCGACCATCCCTGAGGTGATCATGGCCAGGACGCTGGACATGGAGGTCCTTGGGATTTCTCTCATCACCAATCGGGCCGCCGGTCTGCAGGAGGCACCCCTGGATCACGGGGAAGTCATTCGGGCCGGTGCTGCACGGGTCTCGTCCCTGGTCTCCGTTCTCAAGGGCCTGCTGCCCCGCCTGGCCTGAAGACCTTCACAAAATGAATCCTGGCGTCCGGCAATATCCGGGTTAGGAGAGCCATGCTGCAGATTCGCCTCGAAAGCCCTGAAGACATCCCGCAGGTGCGCACCATCAATGAACACGCCTTTGCACAGTCCACTGAGGCCGACCTGGTCGATGCGCTGCGGAAGAACTGCCCCGACGCCTTGTCATTCGTCGCCGAGGAGGGCGGGCGCATCGTCGGTCATATTCTCTGGACGCCGGTGGTCATTTCCGGCTCGCATCGAACGGTGCAGGGCATGGGGCTGGGGCCGATGGCGGTCCGGCCGGAGTCGCAGCGACGGGGCATCGGTTCCCGGCTGATCGGGCACGGTCTTGAAATCCTTCAAAAGCGCGGGTGTCCATTCGGGGTTGTCCTGGGGCACCCGGATTACTATCCACGATTCGGGTTTGAGCCCGCCAGTCGGTACCACCTTCGCAGCCAGTGGCCGGGCGTGCCTGACGAAACATTCATGATCTTCGTTCTCGATCGGGAGGCCCTGCGAGGCCTATCGGGGGTGGCCGTCTACCGAGACGAATTCAACGAAGCGTTGTGAGCACCGTCACGTCACGTCCAATAGACTTCGCCACCGGATGACCGCAAGGAGGTCGATCCGCCTCAGGCGCACCCGCAGGCTCCTGCTTCCTGGTCTGCGGGTGAATCGCTTTCCGTGTTCATCGAAGCGAGGGCTTCATCCATCTTCCCACCGGCCCCTTTGCGGACCCGCTTCGCAATCCGGATGGCCTGTGCAATCTCCTCTTCAGGCACGCCGCATTCCCTCGCCTTGGCTTCATGGTACTGCACGCACGGTATGCAATTGGCCGTGACCGAGGCCCCGATTGCGATGAGCTCTTCCATTCGGGTGTTCATCGTGGACCTCCCTTTCCCTGCATCGGCTCGCCGTGCGGCCGGCCGTTGCTCCGTGGACCGCAACAGCAGAACCCTCTGTCCTGCCGTGCGCCGCACCGCCAGCCCGTCCGCGACATCAGCCAGCAGCAGACAAGCATCAACAGAAGCGGTAACAGCCACCAGAGACTCTCAGCGATAATGTGTGATGTTTCCATGGTGTATCACCTCCTGACACTATAGACGAGAGGCGAGACCGAAAGGATACAGCTAACCCCGATATTGCATGAGTCAGTCTATTACGGGGCCGGATAGTCTGCGCTAAGGGTTCGCTTAAAAATAGATTCACAGAATTCGCGCCCGTATTTGGGTCAGATTTTGTTGCGCCGATTGAGCAAAACCGCAGGACTAGCAGCGCTAATTCGAGGATTTTGCGATTGAGACGCGACGAAAGATGGCCCGAAGACGGGATGCGAAAATGTAAATGTATTTCTGAGCGAGCCCTAAGTCTGGTCTTCGGAAGGGCGGCAGGAAGGTTTCTCGTCGCAGGCAAGCTCGTTTCGTTCGTCACGGTAGAGGATGCAGTGGGACTGGAGTGCCTCTTTGAGCCGAAGGCGGCCGCGGTGAAGCCTGATTTTGACGTTGGAAAGAGAGATCTGAAGAATTTCTGCGACTTCCCGGTTGGTGAATCCCTCCAGTTCACTCAGCGCGAGAACGGCCCCGTAATCCTCAGGCAGGTCGTCAATAACGCCCCGAATACACTCGGCCATCTCTGTTCGCACCAGTTCTCGGTCGGCCCGATCGGGGGCAGCGGGGGAGGGGCCCAGCGCCTTGTTTTCCGGCGCCGAGGCAGGGCGTGCCTCGGCGGTCGCACGGTCCGCTCGATGTACGGCACTACGGAGCCGATCGACGGCGGTGTTGGTGGCAATCCGGTAGATCCAGGTTGAGAGGCCCGCCTCACCCCGAAACTGCTTCAGGCTCTTGCTGATCTTCAAGAAGATCTCCTGGGTCAGCTCCTCCGCATCCTCGGTGCCCACGTAGCGGGTCATGTAGCGGAGGATCTTCGGGCGATATTCCCGGTGAATCGCTTCGAAATCGGGATTGGGCTCTCTGTCTGGAATCGCATTCATCGGATCGTCTCCCAGGAAGGAACGGCACCGATCCCGGCGGAACGGTGCTACATCAGTAAAGTTCCGGGCAATCATGAATGCCTTACATTCTAATCACGATTGGACACCTTTGCAAGGAGCCCGCCGCGCAGGGATTCCACTTGCCATTCCGACGGATCCGTGTAAGATGACTTGATGAGCCGCAACTGGCTGCGTGCCGCATGTTCCAATGGGAGAAACACGGAGATGCCACTGTGCCGATGAAACCGAATATATCGCTGATCGGAATGCCGGGCTGCGGCAAGAGCACCACGGGCGTAATACTGGCCAAGATGTTGGCCTTCGATTTTGTCGACACGGACGTTCTGATTCAGACCCGACAGCAGAAGACCCTTCAGGACATTCTCGACAGCACCGATCATCTGACCCTGCGAAAGATAGAAGAAGAGGAGATCCTGAGACACGATTGGACCCATCAGGTGATTGCCACGGGCGGCAGCGCGGTCTACAGCGAACAGGGGATGGCCCACCTGCAGCGCATCTCGATGATTGTCTTCCTGAAGGCCGACTACGAGACGTTGCAGCGGAGAATCGAAAACTTTGAGACCCGGGGGATTGCGAAGGCAGCGGATCAGACCTTTCGGGATCTCTATCTGGAACGGCAGCGCCTCTATGAACGCTATGCGGAGATGACGATAACCTGTGACCGTATCCGGCAGGAGAGGGCGGCCTCCCTGATTGCAGCCGGATATCGGGATGCCGGCTAATGGGTATTCTTAGAAACATCTTTGAGCGCCTGCGAAACAGTGCCTTCCGGCGATTGGAATCACCCCGCCTGCCGCATGACCATCGCGTGGTCAACAACATGGAGAAATTGTACCACGCGATCCGGCCGGGGGACGTGGTGCTGGTCGAGGGCGGTTCGGGCATGAGCGCGATCATCAAGCTGTTCTCCCATAGCCATTGGAGCCATGTGGCACTCTACGTGGGCGACGCGCTGGTTGGGGGGAAAGCGCCCGCTCAGGACAAATATGAGAAGGTCTTCGGCGACGAGGCGAAGCATCTTCTGGTCGAGGCCTTCGTTAGCGAGGGGGTTGTGGCCATTCCTCTGAGCAAGTATGCCGAGTACAATATTCGGATCTGTCGGCCGTTTGGAATCTTAGCGGCAGACCTCCAGCGTGTCATCCAGCACGTCATCGCCAACCTGGGGAAACACTATGACCAGCAGAACATCATCGACCTGGCCCTCCTGCTGCTGCCCCGGTGGCTCAATCCCTTCCGGAGACGAAGCGTGAAAGCCTGCCTGGGACGCTGCAGCGATTTTGAAGTCATCTGCTCCGGAATGATCGCCCAAGCCTTTCAAAGCGTGGGATACCCCATTCTGCCCGCCTATGAGACGATGCCTAAGTGGTCCTGTTCGTGAATATGGTGATGTATCGAGAGGGTTGTAGCGCGCTCTCATCAAGGCGCGCGACTGAGGCGTACCCTCCTGTGGTCCGTCGCAGGGAGCGCATCCCAAGATACCTTAATGTTTAAGCCGCCGCTGGCGGCATGAATTAGAGTGAAGCGGGAGACTGGCCCGGTGAAGGAAGGCCTTCGCCGGGGAAAAGACAACGCAGAGGAGGGCGCGCTACGGCACTCGAATGCGACCGTATTTAGGAACAGGGCCACTCAGGATGCTCAGGCCTTTCGCGAGAACCCCTTCGGCTCCCGCATGGTTATGCGCCACTATAGTCAGATCCTGCCGAGGGATTTCGATCTCAGCCCCAACTTCGAAATCATCAAGTTCAACCTCCTGGACGCCGGGCACTTCGATTACAAATCCATCTGGGCCGACACACCCGGGGCATAATCTCGCGGGATGAGTACGGCGGGACAAATTGTGTTGACACCGATCTGTGGTGATGAGAAGATCGCCGTCGGTGATTAGTGGGAGTGGTCATGGGGTATGACGTTGCGCGCATGCGAGACCAAGAAACGACGTAAAACACAAAAGACGGTCTACATCCGTGCAGCGTAAAGTAGAGTCTGCGAAGAAAAGCCTGTCCGTGGGGTGCCAGCTGAAAACGCTCCCCGGCAGGGGTGAAGGGAGGTGCACCATGAAAAGCATTGTGGCCATTCTGATTCTGGGGGCGTTGTTGCTGACGTCCGGCGACCGTCAATCGGAGGCCCTCGGGGTGATCAAAAAGAGCCCGGGAGTCTTTGCCGTCGATGCGGAGACCTTCACGGTGACCATCGAAAGTTCGACGTACCTGTTCAAAGTGAAGGACGACCGGTTGGTCCTGAAGGAGGGTGGTGATCTTTACAGCGTTCGGGTGCCCGGGAAAATTTCCCGCTTCAATATCAAAGGGAGGGCGCGGGTGGGCGTGTTCCGACGTGTGGAGTTGAATGGTCCCTAGAATCTGGCGATGACAGGCGCCGGCCTTGAAGCAGGCCGGCCCGTCTCCGGAAAGGAGAAGTCCCATGAGAAAAGTTCTGGTTGTGTGGACCCTGCTGATGGTATTGGGAGTGTCCGGAAATGCCTTGGCCGATATCGACAATCCCAATATTGCCTCGTTGGATGCGGAGACCTTTGTGGTGGTTTCCGGCACCTCCGTCTACCTGATGAAGCTGGACGGAGCCAAGATGGTGCTGAAAGACTGCGTGTCGCTCTATACCACGAAACGGGGAAACAGCATCCCGAACAAGGAATCCGTTGCGACCATGCGGCGGCAGGAAGTCCGTACCCAGTAGGCAACGCCCCATCCAGCGTGGAAACGCCCCGGTATGGGGGCTTTGCACCATTTCATCTCTTCATCGGGAGGCGCCATGCCGTATGTGAATATCCGAGTGACCCGGGAGAGTGTGACCCGGGAGCAGAAGGCAGAGCTCATTCAGGGAGTGACCAACCTGCTGGTGGACGTGCTGGGTAAGGATCCGGGCACCACGGTGGTGGTCATCGATGAGGTGCATACGGACAATTGGGGGATCGCCGGAGAGAGTGTGACAGTGCGCCGGCAGCGGGGCCACTAACCCGGGACTCTCCCGGGGCAGCCGGCAGCGCGTGACGCCGCGGATTGACATTTCCCAGCGGCTATGGTTTGCTTGATCTACCTACGGGATGAAGCGGTGCCGGGATTCGGCAAGTCGTGCCATCCGTGCTATTTCCTGCATAGGGGCGGAATGGGCGGAGGGACTCGGCGAACGGGAGCATCCCAACGCCGCAGGCCCGACCGTTGGGCGAGGAATATTCTGGAGTGCTTCGATCAGTCCTTATTCTGTGTCTTGTTTTTCTGCTCTCGGGATGCGCGCAAAGACGTATCCCTGTCGTCTCTTCCCAGTCAGGCAGCGTGGAGACTCGCCTCCAAAACGTCACACAACTGACGTTTGACGGAGATAACGGCGAGGCCTATTTCAGCCCCGATGGCAATCGGCTTATCTTTCAGTCGAACCGGGGGGGATACGGCTGCGACAAGATCTGGGTGATGCGGACCGACGGTTCTGAGAAGCACATGGTCAGTCCCGATCACGGCGCGCACACCTGCTCATTCTTTCTTCCCGGAGGCCGGAAGATCGTTTACGCCTCCACCAGTCACCTGGCGGGCGACTGTCCGCATGCGCCGGACCTGCCGGCCGGGGCTCATTATGTATGGCCTCTCTACCCCTACGATATTTTCATTGCCGACGACCTCGGGTCAGCGCCCATCCGGATTACCGATAATCCCAGGTACGATGCGGAACCGATTGTCTCGCCTGACGGCAGCCGGATTGTTTTCGGCTCCCAGCGGGACGGGGACTTCGACATCTATATCATGGATGCCGACGGTGCCAACGTGCGGCGCCTCACCGAACGCGTGGGCTACGACGGCGGGCCCTGGTTCTCGCCCGACGGCAGCCGGATCGTCTGGCGGGCCTGGTATCCGGAAACGGAGGCGGAGCTCGCGCAGTGGCGCGATTGCATGGCCCGTGACTACATCGTCCCCTTTCCATTGGACCTGTGGGTCATGAACGCGGACGGCTCGGGAAAGGTCCGGCTGGTCCGTAACGGCGCGACCAACTGGGCGCCGTCCTGGCATCCGGACGGCCGGAGAATCGTCTTCTCCAGCAACATGGATGACTGGCGGGACGATATCAGGAAGTACGGGCACAATTTCGAACTCTATATCATTGGTGTGGATGGCACGGGCCTGGAGCGCATTACCTACAACAGTGTTTTCGACAGCTTTCCCATGTTCTCCCCGGACGGCAGGAAACTCGTCTTCGCTTCAAACAGAAATCCCGACAAGCCCCGAGCCACCGACATCTACATCGCCGACTGGGTGGAGCAAGCCGGCGTCGGCGAACGGGGACACTGAAAGGCAATGAGAAGAGGACTCGCAGCCATCTGTTTCCTGATCAGCATGGTGTGGCTACCGATGGGGGTGTCCGCGTCAGAGTCGGTCCGGCACGAACTCAAGGTGGTTCTCTATCCGGATGAGCGCCGCTTCACGGCAGAGGATCGGATCACACTGCCGGAGGGGCTCCAGGACGAGGTTGTGGTGCGCCTGCATTCCGGATTGGGCCCGTCATCACCGGACGCGACACTCACCCACGAACGGGAGCGAAGCGGGATGGGCGTCTTCGCCGATACCTATCACGTGGCCCTGGGAGCGGAGCAGCGAACGTTTACGATGCACTACGGCGGCCCCATCGACCACGCCCTGGAGTCGTCGGCCGTGGAGCAGGCCCGGGGCTTCCGGGCCACCCGCGGCATGATTTCTCCCCAAGGGGTTTATCTGGGGGGAAGTGCCGCCTGGTATCCACAGTTGGATCAGGCCTTTCTTACCTTTGGGCTTTCCGTAACGCTGCCGGGTGGATGGGAGGCGGTCAGCCAGGGTGTTCGCACCCGTCACCGACGTGATGCAGAGACAACGACTGTCCACTGGAGCTCTCCGGAGCCGCAGGATGAGATCTTTTTGATCGCGGGGCGGTTTACCGAATACAGCGATCCCTCCGGACGGGTGGAGGCCATGGTTTTTCTTCGCTCGCCCGATTTGGAGCTCGCGCACAAGTATCTGGAGGCCACCGGGCGTTATGTGGCCATGTATGAAAGGCTCATTGGTCCCTACCCTTACCGGAAATTCGCCCTGGTGGAGAATTTCTGGGAGACCGGCTACGGGATGCCCTCGTTTACACTTCTCGGCCCGAGGATCATCCGCTTTCCCTTTATTCTGCATTCGTCCTATCCCCACGAAATCCTCCATAACTGGTGGGGCAACAGCGTTTATCCCGATTACATGTCTGGGAACTGGTCCGAGGGGCTGACGGCCTATCTGTCAGATCATTTGATCAAGGAGCAGCAGGGCCGGGGAGTGGAGTATCGCCAGACCACCCTGCAGAAATATGCCGATTATGTCCGTGCGGAGCGGGACTTCCCCCTGGTGCAGTTTCGTTCCCGGCACAGTTCCTCCTCGGAGGCCGTGGGATATGGCAAGGCCTTGATGCTTTTTCACATGCTGCGGCGGAACCTGGGCGACGCGATTTTTTCTCAGGGATTGCAGGCGTTCTATCGGGACTACCGGTTTCAGGTGGCCGGCTTCGGCGATCTTCAAAAGAGCTTCGAAGCAGTGTCGCACCAGGATCTGGGCCTCGAGTTTGATCAGTGGACCCGGCGGACCGGTGCACCGGTGCTGCGTGTGCAGCGAGCATCGGCGCGCACAGGCGAGGAGGGATATCTGCTCTCCGTTGTGCTGGAACAGATTCAGCGGGGCGCACCGTATCGGCTGCAGATTCCGGTGGCTGTAACGCTTGCCGGAGAACCGGCGGCTTATCAGACGACTGTGGCTCTGGGGGAGCGCCGGACAACCGTGCAACTGGAGCTGCCGGCCCGCCCCTTGCGGCTGGACGTAGACCCGGAGTTCGATCTTTTCCGCAGACTCGACCGGGAGGAGATCCCGCCGGCGCTGTCTCAGACCTTCGGGGCCGGCAAACTTCTGATACTCCTGCCCGCAGGGGCGGCAGAACCGCTGCGGCACGCCTATCGAGAGCTGGCCGATGTGCTGAGCCGCGCAGGTCCTGAGGAAGTTCAGATCCGCTTGGACAGCGATGTGAAGAAGCTGCCCGCCGATCAGGCGGTCATGCTCATTGGATGGGAAAACAAGTATCTGCCGCAGATGCAGGAGCTTCTGGGGGAGTACGGGGTCCGTTTTGGCGGGGAACGTCTCTTGGTTGCAGCGCGCGACATCGCGCGCGCCGAGCATTCGGTGGTGCTCACGACGCGTCATCCCGAGAACCGGGACCACGTGATCTGCTGGGTCGCTTCGACTCGCCCGGAAGCTCTTCCGGGGCTCGCCCGGAAACTGCCGCACTATCATAAATACAGTTATCTCTGGTTCGAGGGAGAGGAGCCGGTCAATCTCGGCAAGGGCCGGTGGCCCGTGCTCCACTCTCCCATGTCCGTCGGGATTGCCGATGAGAACGGATCTGTCGCACAAGTCAAGATGGGGGCGCTGGCTGCTCGGGAACCGTTGGCTGCGCTGCCGCCGGTCTTTTCGAAGAAGCGGCTCCGGGAAACGGTGGAGCATCTGGCCCATAGGGAACTGCAGGGACGGGGGTTCGGAACCCGGGAACTGGACGA
>CALZGC010000187.1 GCA_945786985.1 uncultured Nitrospirota bacterium
AAAGTACTAATCACAGGATGTGGCGGGATGCTGGGCGAAGCGGTCTATCCCTACTTTGCCGAGCGCTACGAGGATGTTCTGGCCACCGACAAAGACATCAATGAGGCCTGGCTGGATAAGCTGGACGTGCGGGATGATGAGTTGCTGGAGCAGGTTTTCAGGACCTATCGGCCCCAGCGGGTGTTGCACTTGGCGGCGGAGACCGATCTGGAGTACTGCGAAACCAACCCCGAAATAGCGCAGGAGACCAATGCTCGCGCCACCAAAGTTATCGCCCAGCTTTGCGAGAAATACGGGGCGACCCTGGCCTATATCAGCACCGCCGGCGTCTTTGACGGCCGCAAGGCGGGCTTTTACACCGAAGACGATAACGCCCGCCCGATCATGGTATACGGCCAGACCAAGTATGACGGTGAACGCTATGCCATGGAATACTGCTCTCGAACCTTCGTGGTTCGTGCCGGTTGGATGATGGGCGGCGGTCGGCGAAAGGAGAAGAAGTTTATCTTTAAGATCCTGCAGCAGATCCGAAACGGCGCGGAGGAGATTTTTGCCGTGGATGACCGCTGGGGAACGCCCACGTATACGTACGATTTCGCGGGCAACCTCTTTACGCTGCTCGAGACCCAGTGCTATGGGCTGTATCACATGGTCTGCGAAGGCAAGGGCACACGGTTCGATGTGGCGGCAGAAATCCTGAAAACCTGTAAGCGGCCCGATATCCAACTGACACCGGTGAGCTCGGAATTCTTCAAGGCCGAGTATTTCGCACCCCGTCCATACTCTGAGATGATGCTCAACACCCGGCTGCGGAAACTGGGCCTCAGCTATATGCGCCCCTGGAAAGTGGCCCTGAAAGATTATATAGAAACGTACTTCTCTGATTACATTGGTGTGCCCCAGGAAAAACCGGTCGTTTCCGTGAAGCGGGTACGCGTCCGGCGGTTTCAGCCCCGGGTGGCGGTGGCGGGTACCGGCGTCTACGGCGGTCCCCTCATGAACCCCAGGAGTGATGCCCAAGGGTCCCGGAGCGGCCGCAATGGAGGCCAATCGTCCGAGTCCTCGCGCGGGTCCCGTTTCCGGCTCTCCGGCAAGAAATCACACCCCGAGAGTTCGTCGGCGAGAAGAAGGAAAAACTCATGAAAATCCTGTTCATCTATACGGACGTTAGTTCCTCCGTGGGGGTTTCCGCCGGCATTGGCATTCTTTCCGCGGTCCTGAAAGGCGCGGGGCATGACACCGAGATGATTCACGTGTCCGAGGAGATCGGCTATCCGCTCGATCTGCAGAGAATCACCGACGATACCCGAAAAATTCAACCCGATCTGATCTGTTTCTCCATCACCACCAATCAGTGGTATTTTGCCCGCCAGATCGGGCGGCACCTGAAGGAGCAGTTTCGCATTCCCATCATCGTGGGTGGTCATCACCCCACGGCGGATCCGGAGCGGGTGGTCTCGGAGCCCTGGATCGACGTCGTCTGCCGCGCCGAGGGGGAGCGGGCCCTGCTGGCGGTGGTGCAGCGGCTGGCGTCCGGGGAATCCTTCCGTGGCGTTCCCAACATCCTGTTCCGCGACAACGGCGAGATCGTACGGGAGCCCCTTCTTTCCTGGGAGCAGAGTCTGGATGATCTCCCGTTCGAGGATCACCGTCTTTTCAACTACGGCAAAATCGTTCAGACCCGGGGCGGCTGGGCCGAGGTTATTGTGACCCGGGGCTGCCCCTATCCATGTACCTATTGCTTCAATCAACCCCTCTTCGAGCAGTACCGGGCTGACAGTCAGACGGTCCGGGGCGAGCCCATCCGGAAAAAGGCCATGATCCGCCGACGGTCGGTCGATGCGACCATGCAACTGCTCAAGGAACTCAAGGAAACCTATCCCGAAATCACAGGGTTTACTTTCGTGGATGACATCATGGCCCAGGAGGGGGAGTGGTTCGATCAGTTTGCCAAACGGTATCCCCGAGAAATCGGGCTGCCCTATGCCTGTACCTCCCAGCCCCTCATGTTTACCCGCCGGATCGCTCAGCAGCTCCGAGACTCGGGCTGCAAGGTGGTCAAGATGGGCGTGGAGGCCGGCAACGAGCAGATCCGGCGAAAAGTCTTGAAACGGAATATCAGCAACGAGCACCTGATTGAGGTGTTTCAGATGGCCAAGGAGTATGGCCTGAAGCCCCAGTCCTTCAACATGATCGGTATCCCGGGCGAGACCATCGAGGACATGTTGGAAACGGTCCGACTCAATGCGGTTCTCAAGCCTTACATCGTGTGGATGTCGACGTTCAATCCCTATCCCGGGACCGAACTCTTCCGGGAGTGTGTGGCCAACGGGATGATCGACGAGTCCAAATGGGAGGAAGTCGACTCCTATCGGGGCGGATCGGTACTGAAGGACGAATGCCTACCCTCTCTGGAACTGAAGAAGATCAGAGTTCTCTTTCGCTGGCTGCTCAATGCCAACCTGGGCAACGGGGCTGCGGCAGTCTACCGGGAGGAGATTGAAACTTTTCAGGCTCTTCCCTTGAAATACTGGGCCAACGGGACCATCGAAAGGATGTTTGCGGAGCGGGATGCCGAGGTCGACATGGCCTTACGCAAGCTCGACGTCAGCCACTATGTCAGCAAGAAGTACATCAACATGCTTTGGGGTAAAGAGTACGGGTATGACTTGTCCTGACGGTCCTGCCCCTGTCGCGAGCCATGATCAATCTAACGAATAGGAGCAATGGCAATGATGAACAAAGACCCTAATGACTTCATGTTTCACGTTGATTTGCGGAAATACCTGGACGTAATTGCCAGACAGAAGGCATTCATTATCGTGTTTTCTCTGGCCGCCATCGTGGCGTCGACACTCCTCACGTATGCCGTTTCCGAGCGGTACGACACGGAGACAACCATCTTCTATCGGCCTCAGGAGTCCAGTCTGCTCCGGCAGAAAAACACGGAAGCCTTCGGCGCGCCCGTACCGAACGCTCCCTTTAAGGTGATCCAGCAGACCCTTCGGGACATCGTGAAAAGCGAAGTCATTCTCCGCCCGTTGGTTCAGGAACTCGGACTGGACGCCGAGGAGTCCACGCAGGAGTCCACGCAGGAGTCCATCTGGTATCGTCGGCAGTTTTACAACGCCCGAGCGGCGGTTCACAACGCACTTTCCAACACATGGATGCTTCTCAAATACGGCCGCATGATCGACGAGGACCCGACGGACCGGGCCATTAATCGGCTCCGTGAGAATCTCGATATCCGGGCGACCAAGGACTCGTACGTGTATGTCCTGAAAGTTCGCGACAAAGATGCCGAGCGTGCGGCCAGGACGGTCGATGCCATTGGCAGCGCACTGGTGCACTGGCTGAAAGCGCAGGACCAGAACCCGGCCGAGCGGCGCACGCTGCAGCTGGAAACGCAGCTCGCCGAGAAGGAGGGTCAGATTACTCGGCTCCACGAACAGCGCCAGGATCTGCTGAACGCCTACAACGTCGTCTCCGTGTCCGAGGAGCGGGAAGAAGGCGTGCGAAATGTCTATGCGCTGGAGGAAGAGAACGCTCAGCTCAACGCCCAGATTGCGGCGAAGCGGAGGAAAATAGCGTCCCTCGAGAAGGAGATGCAGAAAAAGAAAAATGGCTACATCCAGCCCCAGGATTACAAGCGCATGGCATCGGAAAAACTCTTCGAAGAGGTGGAGCTGCAGGGGTTGCTGGCCAGAGTGGCGTCGATCCGCTCTTCCATGCTCGCCATGAAGGGAAAGCTCCTCGATATGCCGACGCTCCAGAAGCAACTCGATGAGCTCAACCTCAAGATCGAGGCGGGCACCCGTGAGTATCAGCACCTGAAGGACATGTACCTGGAAGCGTCTGCGCAGGCATTGTCGCCGGAGGTTGAGACACGGGTGCTGCACGCAGCAGTGGTTCCGGTGAAGCCGGTCTACCCGATTAAGATCTACCACGTGGGTTCGACGGCTTTTCTGTCGCTTCTGCTTTCCATGGGTCTGGTCTACATGCTGGCCTACTTCAACATCCGGATTTTCTTTGCGTCACAAGGCCTTAAGGGCCGTCGTGGCACGGACGGAAACTTTGAATTGGAGAATACCAACTATGTTAGATAGCACGATGGTCAGAGAAGAAGAGGAAACGCTGGCCGAACCCGGTCAGCTGACTGTCCTTCACACGGACAGGGCGAAGCGGCGCTCCCTGCCGTCGGCGCTGCGCTATGTCTTCATCGCCTTGGGCGGTGCGGCTCTGGCAGCCCTTGTCTTCTCCCTGTTGATACAAATCGGGGTTTAAGCGGTGGCAGCCATGACGGAACAGACCATGATTCTCGGCGCCGGCCTTGCGGGCCTGAGTGCTGCATACCATTCGGGCTACCCCGTCTTCGAGATGCGGCACCGTCCAGGCGGGGCGGCAGATTCCAGCAGCGAGCAGGGCTTCGTCTTTGACCTGGGAATCCACGTCCTGCAGAGCAGGGAGCCCTATTTTCTGAAGCTCCTTGAGGTCCTCGGCGTGTCCCTGGTCACGCACAGGCGAAATGGTTGGATTTACAGCAATGGGAGTTACTCCCTCTATCCCTTTCAGGTCAATACCTCCCATCTTCCCTGGAACCTGCGGCTGCAGTGTGTCCTGGGATTTCTGATGCGGGAGCGGGACGGCCAGCCGGGGAATTATGAGGAGTGGATGGTTCGAAACTTCGGACAAGGCTTCGCCGAGAATTTCCTCATTCCCTATGCCAGGAAATTCTGGCGCGTGGCACCCAGCGAGATGACCTATGAATGGACCGGTGAACGGGTGCCGCAGCCGAGGCTCGTGGAGATCCTGAAAGGGATGTTCCGGGACCAGGATACGAATATGGGGACTCACACCACCTTCCAGTATCCCACGGCGGCGGGTGCCGGCTTCGGGGCCATTGCTGCCGCCCTGGCATCCAAAATAGAGCCCATCGCCTATGGTCACCGGGCAACCTTCATCGACCCAGTGCAAAGAGTGATTCATTTCAACGGGGGGGAGATCCGGCGGACCTATGACCATCTGATTTCCACCATTCCGCTGCCGGAGCTGTTTCGCATTATTCCGGACGCACCGGCCCCTGTCCTGCGTGCCGTACACCGGCTGGCCTTCAATTCCATTGCCATTGTCAACCTGGCCGTGGATAGGCCGCAGGTGAGCGACAAGCACTGGATCCATTTCCCCGGTGGCGAAACCCCTGTGTTCCGCATGAGCTTTCCCGGCAACTTCTGCCAGGGGCTGAATCCGGAGGGGACCAGCACCTTGCAGGCGGAAATCTCCTACGACCGCAACGATCGGCCCGATCGGGATGATCTGCTGCGTCAGGTGAGGGCCGATCTGGTTCGCTGCGGGATTCTCCGAGGGGACGACCGGGTGCTCTTTGAGGACGTGGTCTTTCAGAATTACGGCTATGTCATCTACAACCACGCCCGGGAGGAGGCCCTGCGGGAAATACAGGGCTATCTAAAGCGTGTCAACATAAGCACGTGCGGCCGGTACGGTGAATGGAAATATCTCTGGAGTGATCAGTCTGTCCTGAGCGGGAAGCGGGCGGCCCAGCAGATCTTGCGGGAGAAGAGCCGCACACCGGTGGCCTCCGAGAACCTCGTTTAACCATCATGAAACGTGAAGGAAAGCGGACCGAATGAAAACGGAAGCCTACACCATATTCAACGAAAAAGCGATCCCCATAAAATATGTCGTCACGAAGGAGCAGAGCGAGGACATCACGGCGTATGGGACGCATCAACGCCGGATCTTCTGCATTCCAGCAGAGGAGGGGTACGGCCAGTCGCTGTCCTACGGAGAGCTGGCCCGTCGGGCCATTTATCGCATCATGGAGCTCACCGGTGGTGCGCTCGCCCTGGTCGTGTCGCTACCCATCATGCTGATTGTCGCCGCCGTCATCAAGCTGGACTCGCCCGGGCCCGCTCTTTTTTTCCAGAGGCGCACCGGCCGGAGCAGACTGGTGCCGGGGGCGGATCTGATGGGACGGGGTTTCCAGATCGTCGATCCCAACTTCTCGCCGGAAAAGAAATACTGGGTGCCCACGACGTTTCAATTCGTCAAGTTCAGAACCATGTACGCCGATGCCCGGGAGCGATTTCCGGAACTCTATGACTATCACTACTCGGAAGAGGAAATCGAACGGATGGCGTTCAAAGTGGAGCACGATCCGCGGGTGACCCGCGTGGGAAAATGGCTACGCAAATCGACCCTCGATGAACTGCCCAACTTCTGGCATGTGCTCACCGGCGAAATGCGCCTGGTGGGACCCCGGCCGGAGATTCCTGAAATGCTTCCCAACTACCGCCCGCGCCAGATG
>CALZGC010000188.1 GCA_945786985.1 uncultured Nitrospirota bacterium
CCCTCTTTGTCAAAATAGATGATCACGTTGCGGCAGAACACGATGTCCACCTCTCCCAGCACGGCGATCCGGCTACTGTCGAAAAGGTTGAGATACCCGAAATGCACCAGACGTCGCACAGGGTCAATGACGCGCCACTTCCCGTCGGTGGTCGTAAAGTACTTGTCCCGGTAGACCGGATCGGTGCATCGGAAAGAGGAGGTTCCGTATTCGCCCTTGCGGGCAATCTTGAGCACCCGGTGACTGATATCGCTGCCGAAGATCTCCACGTCCCAGCCTGAGAAGAGGCCCGACTCCAGGATGAGGATGGCCACCGTGTGGGGCTCCTCTCCCGTCGAGCAGCCTGCGCTCCAGATCCTCAGAGACCGCTGTCCCGCACGGCCTTTGGCCTCGGCGATCTCCGGGAGAATCTCCTCTGAAAAGGCCTTCAGCTGGGGGGCCTCCCGAAAAAAATAGGTTTCGTTGATGGTGAGAACGTCGACGAGGGCGTTGAGCTCTTCGGCGCGATTCTTGTCGTACATGAGATAATAATAGTACTCCTTAAAATCGCGCAGCTGATGCAGCGCGACACGGTTTGCCAGGCGTGTTTCCAGCAGGTACTTGTTGCCGTCATTGAAGAAAAGCCCGCAATGCCGGTAAATGAATTCTTTCAGCAGGCGATAGGTGGTATCGCTCAATGAAAGTTCCTGCGCTATCATTTATCCCCTCGAAAGTTTCGCGACGGCCTCCCGGGCCGTCTTCTGAATCAGCGTGTCGGGGTCATGGTGGACAATCTCTTTGACATAGGGAACCGCCCGTTTGTCGCCCAGGAGTCCCAGGGCCTCGACGGCTGCGTTCCGCTCACTCCAGTCGGCCGATTCGAGCAGATAGAGAAGGGACCCAAAGGCCGCTCGGTTCCCGTTCCTGCCGAGTGCCAGCATGGCGGCCCGCCGCACCTCCTTGTCTTTACTCTCCAGTGTCCTGAGCAGGACCGGAAAGACCCGCTGCTCTTTGTTGCCTGCCAGAGCCTCAAGGATCGCTATCTGCACCGGTGGCATTTCCTCGTCCAGGCGGGGAATCAGCACGCCCAGGGTTTCCGCGTCGCCGATTTCCCCGAGTCCCTGCACCGCGGCACAACGGACCCAAACGTCCTCATCCTTCAGCAGCGAGATTAGAATCGGTTTGGATGCCTCAGCCTTGAAGTGACGCAGGGCCTTGGCTGCCGAGAGACGCACATCGGTGACTTCATCGGAGAGGGCAAAGACCATGCCTTCCAGCGCACGGTCCCCTCCGATGCGGCCGAGCGCGGCGACGGCTGCCTTTCTGACCTGGGGGCTTTCGTCGTTGACGGCAAAGATTAGCCGTTCCACGGCGTCTTCGTTCTGCAGCGCCCCGAGCACGAGAGCGGCATTTCTCCGGTAGCAGGGACTGCGGTTTCCAAGCAGTTCCATCAGTGTCGTGAGGGAGCTTTGATCCCCGGTTTGCTGCAGCGCACGAACGGCTGCGGCCTGCACGTCGGGATAGGGATCATTCAGGATGGGGATGAGGGCCGCCACAGCCCGGGGGCACTTCAGACTGGCCAGGGCCAGGGCTGCCGACTGCCGAACGTGTCCGTTCTCGTCCTGCAGCAGTGCGATCAGCCGTTCCGACGTCTTGTCGTCGCCGACCTCACCGATGACCTGGGCTCCGGCTTTGCGGATCAGCTCGTCGGGATGGTCCAGGGCTTCCATGAGATGGGGCACAGCGCCGGGCCCGATCAGTTCCAAAGCGGCCACGGCGTTCTCGTGGATCTCGATGTCTCCCAGCACGTCCAGAATGTAAGGCACGCACCGCATGCTTCCCAGATGGCCGAGCAGCTGTAATGCGGTCTGCCGAAGGGGCAGGGCGTCCTCCTGCAGCGCCGCGATCAGGCCATCCACCGTCTCCTCGCTGGCGTCTTTCTGAAAACGGCCGTCCTCCGCGACCCTGTCGCCCGAGCGCTTCAGAATACGACCTGCAGCGAGTACGGCGGCGTTCCGGATGGTGCGCTTCTTGTGGTGTATCAGCGGGACCAGGGTTCCCAGCAGCCCGCTGTCACCGAGCCGCCCGAGCGCCTCCACCACCGCACGGGTGAGGGGCTCTTCTGCGAGGTGCTGTAGCAGGGGGGGCACGGCCAGCGGGTCGCCCAGTTTACCCAGGGCGTCGATGGCGGCGAACTTGAGCCAGAAATCATTGCCTGAAAGAACCGTCAGCAGGGGCTCGACGGCCCTGGCATCTCCGATTTTGCCCAGGTTTTCCGCCGCCGCTGCCCGGGCGTTCGCATTCCGATCCGCGAGAGCTCCAATCAGGGCATCCACCGCGCTTGCGCTTTTGATCTCGCCCAGGATGTCGATGGCAAACTTCCGGACATCCGGGTCAGTATCCTTGACCACGCGGCACAGCGGCGGTACGGCCTGGGCGCCGATGCGTGTGAGGGCTTCAACGGACGCGTTGCGCATGCCCGCATTCTCGTGGGAGCGGAGCGCCAGAATCAGGTGGGCAATCACCTCCTGTTTCTGCTCAATCTCCAGCAGCGCGTCAATGGCGGTTTTCCGGACACGCCACACCGAATCGCCCAGGAGTTGGGTCAGCGGCGCGATGCCCCGACCGTCTTTCAGGCTCCCCGCCCGTTCGGCGGCCTTTCGCCGGATTTCCACGTCGTTGTGCTTAAAGTCCTCGACCAGCTGTTGAAGATGCTCTGTCACCAGCGGCCTCCTTCACTTTTAGGCGTACCCGGTACGCGCAGACGCTTCACGCGCGGGCTCTCGCCTTGCGTTTGAATACCTGGATTTCATTGTGCAGAACCTGCTGCAGGGTTCTGTCCTCGATCTGGGTGAAACGTCTTTTCATCATATCTGTGGCTTCCGCAATCTCCTCAGAGAGGACCTCCTCCAGGTTTCCATTGCGGATACCCGCATCAACCTGGTCCCGGTTGTACAATGCGATGTCCGACAGAATCGCCCGGGCCAGGCGGGCTGTGCGGGCCCGAAGCTGCTCCGGCAGCGTGTCGGGCCCGGGATGCGGATGGCGCCCGTCCCTCTCTTCTTCCTTCTGCCCTGCGCTTCCGGTCTCGAAGAGCGCCGGTTGCAGTGATTTGAGCATCGGCAGGAGCCGGTCCGGAACGCGGTGGCTTTCCAGGTAGGCGTCGGCTCCGTACAGCGATTCAGGCAATCGGGTATAGCGGTGCTCATTATGGACTGTCGCACAGAGTATAATCTTGATATCCCGGGTTCGGGGATCCTGCTTCACGGTTTCGCAGAGGTCGAAACCGAACCGGGCGGGCAGCCCCACGTCGACGAGCACGGGCGAGGGTTTCTCGCGTCGGACGTGTTGCAGCGCTTCTTCACCGTCTGCCGCCGTCAGCACGCAAAACGGCTGATCGCGTAAGAGCTCTTTCACAAAGGAGCGAAATGTTTCCTTGCCGTGGGCGACCAGAATGCTCGGGCGCGACGGCGTGACGGCCCGGACGGCGAAGACGTGTTGACATCGGGAACAGCGCAAGCGCCGGCCGGCCGCGGGCATCCGCTCCGGCGGCACCCGGTATTGGGTCTTGCAGTGATCGCACTGAATGATCATGAAACCCCCAGTTTGATTCATGCGGATCGGTGCACCCCCTCAGACAGCTTTTGGGGCCGTGGGGTAGACCAGCTCTTCGATGACTGAATAATCCTCTTCCGTGGCCATGATGAAGCCGTTGTACTCGTATTCGATACTCTTGATGATGTTTCGCTGCTCCGCGTCTTGTGCATCGAGCGTAAGCAGAGCCCTGGTCACACGTCTTTTTAGATCGGGCGCCATGCCGGCCCGTACACAGAAGTTGAACTCGGGGATATTGGTAGAGGTCGCGACGATTCTGAGGCCTTTGGAGAGGAATCTCTGAGCGATGGGTTCAAGCAGGCCGCCCGCATCCACATCCCCGTTGATGATCGCCCAGGCCACCGAGTCGTGGTGCTGGAGAAAGGTATGCCCCCCTAGATCCTGCAGCCCGATTCCTTCCCGGGCCAGCATCTTCTTTGGCATCAAGTGCCCCGAAGTGGAGTGAACGTCCCCGAAGCCGAAGCGCTTTCCCCGGAGATCGGCCAGCGACTGAATGGGGCTGCCCTCTCTGGCGGCAATGACGGAGCGATAGTAGGGTGCGTGATTCCGGACCGCCTTGAGGATCACCTCAGTCCCGTGGCGTCTCCTGGATTCGATGTACGTCGAGGGGCTGAGACAGGCGATGTCCGTGATGCCTCTGCCCAAGTCGTGGATCGCACTTTCAAAGTCCGCTGCCACGCGCAGCTGCACCCGTTTCCCCAGCGCCTCTTGAAGGTACCGCGCCAGGGGTGCGAAGCGGACCTGCATCTTGTTGCCCGACTCAATGGGCAGCACCCCGAGCGTCAGGGTCTCGGTGTCCGTTGCGGCGGCGGCATGTTGCACCTGCTCTTGAAGATTGCTGTTGTACCCCGAGAGAGTGACAATGGCTGTGCGCATGTCGTCGGCCAGATTCATTTTTTCCTCGGTGACAATCCGGATTCTCTCGATGGCCCGGGCGATCAGCTCGTTGCCGCCCCGGTGCTCCTCAACGGCCTTGTTGATCTCCCGGATCTTGAGGAATATGTTTTCGATTTCCTGCGACACCCGCTGACTGCCCTGCGATTCCTCCGCCATGGAGCGCTTCAGGTTTTCCGCGAACTCGCTGAGCCGGGCGATCATCTCAAGGATGACGGCGCCCCCTTTGTCGTGCTCCGCGGCCGATGCGGTGATCTGCTGAACCCGTTCGTTGATGTTCTGGATCTCACCGGTGACGCGATCGATGGCATGAATCTGCTCGATGGTTGTCGTCTCGATACGTTCGGTCATTTCGCTGGCCTGTTTGGAGCTTGTCAGAATGGCCTGCAGGGCTTTCTTGGTTTCCAGCGAGCGGTCCATGCCTTCCTGCACCTGCTGGACGCCCTGCTGAATCGACTGGGAGACGGCACGGGTTTCCGTCTGGGCATTTTCGATGACCTGTTCGATCTGACCGATGGAAGCGCTGGTTTTTTCGGCCAGGGCCTTGATTTCATTCGCCACCACCGTAAACGCCCGGCCATGTGTACCTGCCTGGGAGGCAATGATGGACGCATTCAGCGCCAGGAGGTTGGTCTTCTCTGCAATTTCGTCAATGACGTTGAGAATCTCACCGATTTCTTCGGAGCGTTTATCGAGCGATTTTACGAGGCGGTCCGTATCGTCCACGGTCTCCCGGATGCGTTGCATCCCCTCCAAGGTCCGCCCCACAGCCCGGACGCCCTTCTCTGAGGTCACCTGGGTGCTCTGCCGGGCCAGTGCGGTCGATTCCTTGGCATGCTGTCCCACCGATTTGACCGAGGCGTTGATTTCGGAGACCGTCGACGAGGTGGACGCGACGGAGTGGCTCAAAGAACTCAGGCTGTTCCGTATCTGTCCGATTGACAGGACCATGTCGTTGATGGAGCCGTTGGACTGCTGGATCAACGCGTGAAGCTCTCCGCTTCCTTCGGAGATGCGGTGCATGCTGCGGTCCATCTCCTGGATCGATTTGGAGGAGGTCTCGGTGGATCGTGAAAGGTCCTGCACGCTTGAGACGACGCCCTGAAGGGTTGCCGTCATCTGGATGCTGGAGGCCGACGTTTCATCGGCGGCGCCGGCCTGTGCGCGAGCGCCTTCGTGGATTTCCCGGTGGCAGTTTTCGATCACGCGGGCCGCCTGTTCGCAGTTTTCTACGGACGCTCCTATCTGACCGATGACTTCCTCGTGAATCTCGATACAGTTGTTCAGCAGGTGGCCAATTTTCGGCAGCGGATAGAGCACCCCGGCCCAGCCGCCGAGCTGGAGCGAGAGTCTGCCGCCGGGTGCGAGCCGGCTCTGGGTCAGCTCCAGGAGGGTATCCTTCAGGCGAAGAAGGTTATTTCGTATGGCGCCGGCGAAGAGGTTTTCCAGCAGCAGGACAACGAGAATGGCGGCGAGGCTGAGGAAAAAAACCAGCATGGGAGAGGGCAGGTCCGAGCCGGACAGACCGTTCACCGTCTCCTGCCTCAGCTGCTCCATGGATTCCAGCGCATGGCGAAGGTCGCCAGCCAGTGTCTGAATCCCTTCGGATGTTCCGTAGGCAGCCCAGTCGGTACCCGATTGTTGCACCCCGTCCAGGCGCTTGAACTTGGCCAGGTGGTCGTTCAGCGCCGCGGAGAGTTCGACCCCGAGCCAAGTCGGCTCCTGTTCGGTCACGGCCCTGAGCCATTCCAGCGTATCCCGCTGCAATTGGGCCGGCTCGGGGCCCGCCGCCGTGCCCGGATAGAGACTCTCCGTGAGCAGCTCGGCACGGGCCGCCCACTGTTGATGCAGCTCCGCCCCCTCCGGGGCGAGGGTGGTGAGGCCGGCCAGCTGCTGCACGTGTCTTTCCGCGGAGAGACCGGCAAGCATGAGCTGTCCGCCCAGCCAGGCGATGAGCAGAGAAAGAATCAGAAAAGGGGCCGACGCCCGCAGGCG
>CALZGC010000189.1 GCA_945786985.1 uncultured Nitrospirota bacterium
CACGGAGCGCGGGGAAGGCCCCATGTAACGAAACTTCTAACGGGGCAAGCCCCGTTAGAAGTTCCATCAGTGAAACGGATTTGGTCACGGAGCGCGGGGAAGGCTCCATGTAACGAAACTTCTAACGGGGCAAGTGAGGGGTTTTCAGTGCTTTTGAAACTGGACAATGTCACCAAGCGGTTCGGCGGTCTCGTCGCGGTCGACCATGTGACTCTTGAGATCGAGCCGGGCCAGTTCGTCGGGATCGCCGGGCCCAATGGGAGTGGCAAGACGACCCTTTTTAATTGCATCAGCGGTGTCTACTTTCCGGAAGAGGGACAGATCGTCTTTGACGACATCGATATTACCCGGATGCCGCCGTACAGGCGGGCGCCGCTGGGTATCGGGCGGACCTTTCAGATTCCCAGACCCTTCAGCTCAGCGACGGTACGGGAGAACGTGGCTGTGGGCGCCATGTTCGGAACCATGAGCGGACAAATCAGCGTCGATGAGTCGCTGAAGCTTGCAGATCAGACCATTGAACTCGTCGGCCTTCAGGAGCACCGGGACAAGGCAGCGGGGAGTTTGACACCGGTTGAAAAGAAACTCACTGAGGTTGCCCGGGCCCTCGCGATGAAGCCCAAACTCCTTCTGATGGATGAAGCCATGGCCGGGATGCATCCCAACGACATCGATGAGATGGTGGCCTTCATCAAGCGCATCGCCAAGCAGGAGAAGATCGCCATTGTGGCCATGGTGGAGCATATCATGCGGGCCCTGGTGAACATGGCGGAGAAGGTCATCGTGCTGCACCAAGGGGCCAAACTGGTGGACGCGCCCACCCAGGAGGCCCTGGCGGATCCGCGTGTCATCGAGGTCTATCTGGGCCGTCCGGCGGAGACGTAGTCATGCTGAATGTCAAACGGATCGAATCGGGCTACGGCGCCATGCAGGTGCTTTGGCAGCCAAGCATTGATGTGAAGCAGGGGACCATTACGTCGCTGCTGGGTCCGAACGGGGTCGGCAAAAGCACCCTGCTCCATACTATTTTCGGCTCCATCGAGCCGTGGGGTGGCGAGGTGTATTATGACGGAGAGAACGTGACCCGCGTCCCCACCCATAAGAAGGTGGAGATGGGGATCGCCCTGGTCCCTGAAGGCAAGCATCTCTTTCCCAACATGACGGTCTATGAAAACCTCTCCATGGGGGCCTACCGCAAGCGCGCCCTGGCCGACAAGGAGGAATCGCTGGAACTGGTCTACGCACTCTTTCCCCGGTTGAAGGAACGGACCAAACAGCTGGCCGGCTCCATGAGCGGTGGCGAGCAGCAGATGGTAACCATCTCGCGGGCCCTGATGACCCGGCCCAAGCTGATCATGTTGGATGAACCGAGCCAGGGGCTGGCTCCCAAGCTGGTGGGGGAGGTGTTCGACACGATCCAGAAGATGCGGGACGAAATCGGTCTGACCATTCTGCTCATCGAACAAAACTCGGACGCCTCCCTGGAAGCCGCCGACTTCGTCTACGTCATGCACGAGGGAATTATTAAGGCCCAGGGCACCCCCGACCAGATCAAAGGCTCCACCGAAATCCGCGAAGCCTACCTGGGAATCTGACACCCCCCCCCGCCTGAACATCAGACAGAGCCCCCGGCTGTTGCGGTGCGACCGACGTCCCGTCGAAAATGCGTCAACTTCCTCACCGGCGGCGAGCAGAAGCCGTATATCCCGCTGCAGACTTCGGAAGGAGAGTGCGCCGGCTTTCTGAAAGACGCGGCAGTGGACACTGAGTACGAAGGGACGAAATATCGCATTGTGCCCCGTTCGGCGATTCTGGCCGTGGTTTGCACTGAGATCGTTGGGGAGTCCGGTCAGGCGCTTGACACCGGGGTGCGCTGCTGGTAGCTTTTGCATCAGGCCGAGTCATAGCTGTGTCTTGTAACCATATCTTTTTAAGGCACTTTTTGTGGAACTCGCCGGATGAGGGGAAGCCATGCGTTGGAGACAAGGAAGACGGAGCGATAATGTGGAGGACCGGCGCGGCCGGGTTGTCCGCCGGGCTACCATGGGGGGGGGCGCTGTCATGCTGGCCGTGCTCGCCGCGTTGCTCCTCGGGCAGGATCCCGGGAAGGTTCTGGAGACCATCGGTGCTTCCTCCCAACAGGTGCCGCAACAGACGGCGCCGCAGAATCAGCAGCAGGATGAACTCACCGAGTTTGTCAGGGTGGTGCTCGGGGACACGGAGGACGTCTGGAATCAGATATTCTCGGCCAGCGGCGCACGCTACCGGGAGCCGACGCTCGTGCTCTACAGCGACATGACTGACACGGCCTGCGGCTACGGACAGGCCGCGGCCGGGCCCTTTTACTGTCCGGCCGATCAGCAGCTTTACCTGGATTTGAGTTTTCTGGGGCAACTGAAGCAGATGGGCGCGTCCGGTGACTTTGCGTTTGCCTACGTCATTGCGCACGAGGTCGGCCACCACATCCAGACATTGCAGGGTATCTCCCATCAGATTCAGCGCGCGCAGTCTCAGATGCGCAAGGCGGATGCGAATGCCCTGCAGGTGCGGATGGAACTGCAGGCCGACTGCTATGCAGGGGTTTGGGCCCATCACGCGCACCGGCAGCGGCAGATCCTGGAGCGCGGCGATGTGGATGAGGGACTGCGGGCGGCCGCGGCCGTTGGCGACGACCAGATCCAACGTTCAGCGGGGCGGCGGGTTCACCCCGAGTCCTTCACGCATGGGTCGTCGGAACAGCGGGTCAGCTGGTTCCGGCGCGGTCTGGAAACGGGGAATGTGCAGTCCTGCGACACCCTCGGGTAGAGCGGGTCGTCGGCCACGGCGGCGGCTCGCGTGCAAGTTTGACGCATCCGATGTTACGGGGGCGATGGAGGAGGTGGAAGGGAGATTCGATTCGACACGGGACTCAACTTCTCGTTCGAGGAAGAAATGGTCGCCCCCATGTGAGCTGTTGTTAGTCGTTGACGAGCTTAAAACCGTAGACATCGCCGGGAATTTCCGTTCCCGCAAAGCCCTTTATGCTTCCCTGACTAAGTGGTCCTGTTCGTAAATATGGTGACGCATCGAGAGGGTTGTAGCGCGGTCTCACCAAGGCGCGCGACTGAGGTGTACCCCCCTGTGGTACGTCGCAGGGAGCGCAACGCCGAGGAGGGCGCGCTACGGCACTCGAATGCCACCGTATTTGGGAATAGGGCCACCCAGCAATAGAAACCGATCTCATGCTGCCCTCCCGGAAGTACCTGGCACTGGGAAACACACTTTCCATCGATTCCTTCCGATCAAAGCCTCGCACCGATTCGTTTGACGCATACCATTCTGGCGGCGTTCCGGGGGGCAGAGAAGAATACCTGGCTCCAGGTGAGCACCCAGTGAAAGGAGGAGAGAGAAGCGATTTACTTCACGGCACCGGCGGTAAAACCGGCAATAAACCGGTCCAGGAAGAAGGTATAGACAATGGCCACGGGAATACTGGGAATCAGCGCGCCGGCCATCAGGGGCCCCCACTCAAAGAACTCGCCGATGAGTTCCGTTGGTACTCCGATGCTGACCGTTTTCAGTGCCGAGCTGGAGACAAAGGCCAGCGCGTAAATGAACTCATGCATGGACAGGGTAAAAGCAAACACGACAACGGTCAGAATGCCTGAGACGGAAAGAGGCAAAACCACCCGCACCATCGCGCCGACCCGGCTGTAACCGTCGATGAGGGCCTGTTCCTCAATATCCCGGGGGATCGATTTGAAGAAGCCCATCAAAAGCCATGTGCAAAAGGGAATGGTAAAGGTGGGATAAATGAGAATCAGTGCCCACAGAGACTCATGGAGATGGAGGATGGCGATGACTTTGGAGAGTGGGATGAACAAAAGCGTGGGCGGTACCAGGTACGTCAGGAAAATTCCGATCCCCAGGTTCTCGCCCCACCGCCCGGCCCACCGGGTGAGACTGTAGGCCGCCGGGACCGCCACGATCAGTGTAATGAACACAACGGCCAGGCCGGTTACCAGGGTATTGATCAGGTACTGAACGAACAAGGTGTCGTAGAAAAGGTGATGCATGTGCTCCCAGGTCGGCGGTTCGTTATAGAGGAAGGGGTTGTTGGTGATGGTAAAAAGGTCATGGGCGCGTTTAAATGAAGTAATGACCATCCAGAAAAAAGGCATGGCGCTGAACAGGGTGAAGAAGATAACCACGCCGTAGAGTACGCTTCGCTGTCGCAGCCTCCGAAGTGTGGGCATCAGGTTATCTCCGTGCGGCGCACAAAGCGGAGTATGAGTACAGCGGCGGCCGCCATCACCGGAAAGAGAAAGAGGGCAATCGCCGCGCCCTGAGCCAGATCGCCGGCTTCAATCCCTTTAAAGAAGGCCCAGCTGGCCAGAACCTGTGTGCTGTGAAATGGACCGCCCTGGGTCAGAACGTAGACGACGGTAATGTCCGTAAAGGTAAACACGATTCCAAAGAGCATGGCAATGCTCATGATGGGGAGCATCATCGGGAGAGTGATCTGAAACAGACGGCGCCAAAAACCAGCACCGTCAACCTCGGCGGCATCGAGAATATCCTTGGGGATGGAAGTCAGTCCACCCAGGAGAATCACTGTCGCCAAAGGGAGCATCCGCCACGTATGGACCAGGATGACCGACAGCATCGCCAGGCTCGGTACACCCAGCCAGTAGAGATTAGAATTGGATCCCATCAAGGCGTCAGGCGATCCGAGAAGGCCCACATACCTTAAAACCCAGTCGATGGGGCTGAAGATGGAGTCGAGCATCCAGAGCCAGCCGATGGTCCCTAAAGCGATGGGGGCTGTCCAGGGCAGCAGAATCAGGAACCGCACAATTCGCTTCCCCCGGAATTCCTGGAGAAGGGCAAGCGCCAGTATCTTGGACAATACGATCACCAGGGCCTGTGATACAAAGGTGAAGATGAAGGTGTTCACCAGGGATTTGCGAAACACAGGATCTTTGATCACTGCCACGAAATTTCTTAACCCCACAAAATCGAGGGTGGGATCGCCGGTGGTAGCGTCACTGAGACTGTAGAGTATGGCAAGGACAAACGGAAACCCCACCAGCACCGTGATATACAGCACGGCCGGCGTTATCATGATGGACGAGAGGAGTCGCTC
>CALZGC010000190.1 GCA_945786985.1 uncultured Nitrospirota bacterium
GGGCGCCATGTGCCAGCCCGTTGATCGTCTGTGAGCACGTGCCGCAAATGCCTTCACGGCAGTCATGATCGAAGGCGATGGGCTCCTGGCCGCTCTTGATCAATTTTTCGTTCACCACATCCAGCATTTCCAGAAAAGACATATCCGGGCTGATATCTTTTGCGGGATATTGTTCGATGCGGCCCTTGGTATCAGGCCCTGCTTGCCGCCAAACATGAAGGGTGAGATTCATTATTTGTAGCTCCTGACAGAGGGGTGCACGGTCTCGAAGACGAGGGGTTCCTGATGCAGTTCCGGCTCCCGGGCCGCCCCCCGGAATTCCCAGGCTGCCACGTAGGTGAAGTTCTCGTCATCCCGCAGAGCTTCCCCGTCGGACGTCTGGTATTCCGTCCGGAAATGCCCGCCGCAGGACTCGTTGCGGTCCAGCGCGTCGCGCGCCATGAGTTCGCCAAACTCCAGGAAGTCAGCGACCCGGCCCGCTTTCTCCACTTCCTGGTTCAGATCGGCGCCGCTTCCCGGAACTTTTACATTCTCCCAGAACTCCGCCCGAAGCGCCGGTATCTGAGACAGAGCCTTCTTCAGACCTTCTTCGTTCCGGGCCATACCGACGTTCTCCCACATGACGAGCCCCAGTTCCCGATGGAAGTCATTCACCGTCTTTCTGCCATTAATTGCAAGCAGTTTCTCGGTGAGGGCCGCCACATCGTCGGCCGATTTCTTGAACGCAGCATGATCCGCGGTCGCACTCCCCGGTTGGGTCCCGGCCAGATAGTCGGCGATGGTGTACGGAATGACGAAATAGCCGTCCGCCAGCCCCTGCATGAGGGCGCTGGCACCAAGGCGGTTGGCGCCGTGATCGGAGAAATTGGCCTCACCGAGAACAAAGAGGCCCGGAATGTTGCTCTGCAGGTTGTAATCGACCCAGAGGCCGCCCATGGTGTAGTGGGGCGCGGGATAGATGCGCATGGGGCGCTTGTAGGCGTTCTCGTCGGTGATCCGTTCGTACATCTCGAAGAGGTTGCCGTAGCGCTCCCGAATAAGATCCTCTCCCAGACGCTGGATGGCAGCGGCAAAGTCGAGGTAGACCCCCCGCCCGCTGGACCCCACGCCGCGGCCTTCGTCGCAGACTTCCTTGGCGGCCCGGGAGGCGATGTCCCGGGGTGCGAGATTCCCGAAACTCGGATATTTGCGCTCCAGATAGTAGTCCCGCTGCTCCTCGGGGATCTCACCGGGGGGCCGCACATCGCCCTTTTCCTTCGACACCCAGACCCGGCCGTCATTCCGGAGCGACTCCGACATGAGCGTCAGCTTGGACTGGTAGTCTCCCGATACCGGAATGCACGTGGGGTGGATCTGCGTGTAACAAGGATTGGCAAAAAAAGCCCCTTTCTTGTAGGCCCGGTACGTGGCGGTGACATTGCACCCCATGGCATTGGTAGAGAGATAGAAAACGTTGCTGTAGCCGCCGGTGCAGAGACAGACGGCGTCGGCCGCATGGCTCCGGATCTCTCCCGTGGCCAGATCCCGAACAGTGATCCCCTTGGCTTCTCCGTCCACCAGGACGAGATCGAGCATCTCCGTTCGGGGGTAGAGTTTCACCGAGCCCGCCTGTACCTGTCGGGAAAGGGCCGAATAGGCGCCCAGCAGGAGCTGCTGCCCTGTCTGGCCTCGGGCGTAGAAGGTTCGGGACACTTGGGCGCCTCCGAAGGAGCGGTTGTCGAGATACCCTGCATAGTCGCGGGCAAAGGGAACGCCCTGGGCTGCGCACTGGTCGATGATGTTGTTGCTGACCGTGGCGAGGCGATAGACATTGGCCTCCCGGGCGCGGAAATCGCCTCCCTTCACGGTGTCGTAAAAGAGGCGGAAAATGCTGTCGCCGTCGTTGGGGTAGTTCTTGGCGGCATTGATCCCGCCCTGGGCGGCGATGCTGTGTGCCCGGCGGGCACTGTCCTGATAGCAGAAAGCCTCGATGTTGTAGCCGAGTTCCCCCAGGGAGGCGGCGGCCGAGGCGCCTGCCAGTCCCGTGCCGACCACGATGATCGTGTACTTGCGTTTATTCGCCGGGTTGACGAGCTTCATTTCGTGGCGCCGTTGGTCCCATTTCTCAGAAACGGGGCCGGCGGGAATCTTTCCATCCAGAATCACGGGGCCTCCTACAGGTTCAGCAAACCAACCACGATGAATATGGGCACGGAGATGTAACCGATGAAGAGCAGGGCCGCGACGACGGTTCCTGCTCTCTGCGTACCCGGCAGGCTGTTCTCGCTGGTCAAACCGAACGTCTGAAAAAAGCTTTGAATGCCATGGGTTAAATGGAGCAGCAGGGCGATCATGGCCAGCACGTAGAGGCCGGCCATGGGAAAACTCTGAAAACTCAGAACCAGCATCCGAAAGACGTCCGGCTGGCCGGCTGCGTCCATGTTGGTCCGGGCAGCCAACTCGGGTTGGATCACCTGCACCGTAAAATGGAGCAGATGGTAGATCAGAAAGGCGCCGATCACGGCCCCGGTCCAGATCATGTATTTAGCGGCGAAGGTCGTGCGTCGGGTCGCCTTTACCGCATAGGGCTCACCCCGGGCGGCCCGATTCTCCCAGGAGAGCTGAATCCCCAGAAACACGTGGAGGCCCAGCATGCTCAGCATGAAGAGGCGGAATACCCACAGCAGGGCCGGGAGGGCATGAAGGTGTTCCGCGTAGTTGTTAATCCAGCCGAAATAGATGGTGAAATTTCCGAGCACATGGGCCAGCACAAAGAAGAGCATCATCAGCCCCGTGGCTGCCATGAGAAGCTTTTTCCCAACGGTACTCTTCCAGAAGGTCAGCATGGCTAGTCTTCTCTTATTTATTAGATGTTGACACAGGAGATTGGACGTCGGACCGTCCGGCAAATGCCAGGAAGAATGAGCGGCCGGCCCGGAACCGTGCTTAATGTATCAGAACAGCCCTATTATGTAAACCGGAGCCTCAATTTCTTCAAGGCAGGCCGCGCCCCATCAAACCGGAATCAGCGGTAGATGGACCGCGTTCCATTGCATTTTTTCAATAATCACGCAATATCCGGGCTAACAATCTGGAGCGGAGACCGGGACCGGCATCCGCGCGCATTTTAGCGTTGATTCTGTGAGTCCGACGAGAATGCAGCAGGAAGAAGAATCGGTAAAGCTGCTACATCAATCTGGCGTTCAGGATGAGGTGCACGAAAATACTTGCCACGTATCCTGCCGCGATCACGGGCGTCCATTTCAGGTGAGCACCGAAGGTATAAACCCCTCGTGCCGTTCCCATCAGTGCGACCCCGGCAGCCGATCCAATGGCCAGCATACTGCCACCGCAGCCCGCGGTGAGCGTCACCAATTGCCATTGACCGAGAGACATATCAGGATCCATGCTTAACACAGCAAACATGACCGGGATATTGTCCAGAATCGCGGAGAGTACACCCACCATGGCGTTGGCAATGGTGGGTCCGAAATCCGTATACATGAGCTGCGAAATCAGAGCCAGATATCCAAACTGCCCCAAGCCCCCAACGCACAGAATGACCCCATAAAAGAACAAGAGGGTATCCCATTCAGCTCTGGCCACTCTCTGCATGATGTCAAAGTGAGACACTGCCTTATCGTAATCGGTCATATCCTGAAGCGTTTCGACGGCGCCGACGACTGTGCCCTCGTCATCGGTAATCGGTGCTGCTGCAAATGATAACCACTTGCCTTTTTCACCCAGATGGGGGAAAAAATCCGTCCCTTCCGTTGCTAATTCAACGGCACTTTCCCGACGCTTGCCGGCGTAGTATTTCTCATATTCCGCTTCGGGGGCGCTCTCCAGGATGAGATCTGCCATGATCGGTCTTTCATTATCGTAGAACGCGGACCACTGCTTCTTGGTGCCAACGATTTCACTGGCGCGAATACCGGTCAGCTTTTCGCAGGCTCTGTTCCAATGGGTCACCTCATGCTCCCGGTTGATTGCAAATGCGGCAACGGGCAATTTCTCCAGGGCTTTGGACAATGTCTTGACCCCGTGTTGAACGGCGTAGAGGGGATGAATCGATTTTTCATCTCTGACGCCCAGCATGGATGGATAGGCTTCTTCATCGCCCGCACGCATCTTGATATAATAAGAAAACAGACCCAGCAGCCCGAGCCCCAGCATCATTCCGGCTGCCGGCGGCAAGTGCAGGAAGTTGTGAAAGGAGACGGCCGTCACGATGGTAATCAGGAAAAGCCCGATGATCACATAACCCCCGGGCTTTACCGCGATTTCTTCCTCCAAGACCTGCGGAGGCTCTTTGTGCACAAAGAAATTCATCACGATGGCCGGGACCAACCAATTCACCACAGAGGGGATAAAGATCGCAAAAAACTGGGTAAACGTGACCTTCCCCTTCTGCCATACCATCAGGGTGGTGATGTCTCCGAAGGGGGAGAAGGCCCCCCCGGCATTGGCTGCGACGACGACATTGATACATGCGAGGGTGACAAACTTCTTGTTGGTCCCTCCTACGGCCATCACAACGGCTCCCATGAGCAATGCTGTCGTCAGGTTATCCGCAATGGGTGAGATGAAAAATGACAGCAGCCCCGTCACCCAGAAGACCATGCGTAAAGAAAAGCCCTTTGAAACCAGATAGGCGCGCAGACGCTGGAAAATATTTCGCTCTTCCATGGCATTGATATAGGTCATGGCTGCCAGGAGAAAGAGAAAAAGCTCAGCATATTCCAACAAACTGTCTTTGATGGCTTCGTGGGGTGTGTGCGTATCACCGATTTTCGCATGCGCGATCGCCACGAAGATCCAGATAATACCTGCAGCAAAAAGGACCGGCTTACTCTTGCGAAGGTGGATGATGTTCTCCAGAGGAACCAGAGAATAACACAAAGCAAATAGGATCACCGCCATCACTCCGTAGAACGAGGTTGTCAGGTTATGGACTTCGCCATGTCCGGCGTTATGCTCGGCCGTCTCATGATGCCCCGGATCGGCTTGATCCGGGGCGCGCATAGACTCATCCGCTCGGGTCAGCAACATGATGGGCCCGGGGGAATACGCGTCTTTGTTGCCGTGTAATCCGTCTTCAATAGATTTTGGGGCCGTCAGGGTATGATGATGTGGGGCAATTTCCGTTGCTGCTTTCCCCAAACGGTTCTCGCCCATTCGGGCGGCGCTCGGCGACATGGGCAGCAGGACCAACAGAAATAGGATAAAGATGGTCAAACGTCTTCTTGAGAGCAAAAAGGGTTTCACTGATGACAAGAACATGCGTGCGAAGAGACCAAGGAAAGTTTTGAACATCACTTCTGTTTGAATCATGGCTCTGCCTCCTTGTCCGAATTGAACTCTTTTCCATTCGTGGGTTGGAATTCCCTGGGGTTCTTTTTGTGAGATGAAAACTTACCTCGGGCCGTTTTCCCGGAGCAATATTCTGTGGCTGCTGCCCCACGGGCTTGCGTCCTCAGATGTCTGTTGTGAGATAGGCTGAGGTTACCAGTCGAGGCCGAATCGGCCAAGGTCTTCACCGCGGTTGTGAAGAATCAGAGCAGCACCCTTTTCGCCCCGAAGGCCGGAACCCCCACCTCGCCCCGGCCCTGAAACATGCCTTCAATGTGACACTATCCGGTATCAATGAGTTGACCACCGTATGGAACACGCGGGATAAGGATGTTCCACGGCAATGGGCGCCCGGCAATGCTATGCGCCTTCCATACCACACCATCGCTGTGCGAGAGCATGCATGGGTTCACATCAGATCCTTGAAAAAGTCGTTCCCCTTGTCGTCGACCAGGATGAAAGCGGGCAAGTCCTCCACCTCGATCTTCCAGACGGCCTCCATGCCGAGTTCAGGATAATCGATGCACGCCACCTTCTTGATGTTCTCTTCAGCCAGCAGGGCCGCCGGGCCGCCGATGGAGCCGAGGTAAAAGCCGCCGTGTTTCTTGCAGGCATCGGTCACCTGCCGGGAACGGTTTCCTTTGGCAATCATGATCAGGGACGCTCCGTGCGCCTGAAGGAGATCGACATAAGCGTCCATGCGGCCCGCTGTGGTCGGGCCGAAGGACCCCGAGGGCTTGCCGGGAGGGGTCTTGGCCGGGCCGGCATAGTAGATGGGGTGGCTCTTCAGATAATCGGGCAGCGGCTTGCCGGCATGCAGAAGTTCCTTGAATCTGGCATGGGCCATGTCGCGCCCGACGACGATGGTGCCCGTCAGCAGCAGCGGGGTGGCGACGGGATGTCCTGTGAGCTCAGCGAGGATCTCCTTCATGGGCCGGTTCAGATTGATTCTGACGCCCTGCTCACGCTTGCAGCGATACTGCTCCGGGATCAGGCGGCGCGGGTTTCGGTCGAGGGCCTCGATCCAGATGCCCTCTCGATTGATCTTGGCCTGGATGTTCCGGTCGGCGGAACAGGAAACTCCCATGCCGACGGGGCAGGAGGCGCCGTGTCGGGGCAGGCGAACCACGCGGACGTCATGGGCGAAGTACTTGCCTCCAAATTGAGCGCCGATGCCGCACCGCTGCGCGGCCTCGAGCAGCTTGTTCTCAAGTTCCAGGTCGCGGAAAGCCCGACCATGATCATTGCCCGTTGTGGGGAGGTGGTCCAGATACTTGGCGGAGGCGAGCTTTACCGTTTTCAAACAGGCCTCGGCGCTTGTGCCGCCAATGACGAAAGCGAGATGATAGGGGGGGCAGCCCGCTGTCCCCAAGGTCTTCATCTTTGCCACGAGGAACGGGAGGAGTTTATCCGGGTGGAGCAGTGCTTTGGTCTCCTGGAACAGGGAGGTCTTGTTGGCGCTGCCCCCCCCCTTGGCGAGCAATAAGAATTTGTATTCGTTTCCCTCGACGGCATAAAGGTCGATCTGGAGCGGCAGGTTGGTGCCGGTATTCTTCTCGGTGTACATGTCGAGGGCAACGGTCTGCGAATAGCGCAAGTTCTCCTCTTGGTAGGTTTGATAAACACCTTTGGAAAGCATTTCGGCGTCATTGCAACCGGTCCAGACGTTCTGGCCCTTCTTGCCGACAATGGTCGCTGTCCCGGTGTCCTGACAGATCGGGAGTTCGAATCGTGCGGCCACGTTTGCATTTCGCAAAAAGGCCAGGGCAACGGCGCGGTCGTTGGGGGATGCCTCCGGGTCGGTCAGAATTCTGCCAACCTGTTCGTTGTGCTCGGGACGGAGCAGGAAGGAGACTTCACGCAAAGCCTGGGAGGCCAGGAAGGCCAGACCTTCGGGGTTGACTTGGAGCACCTCCTGTTCGTCAAAATGGGCGACACTCACATAACGCTGGGAGCCTTCGACCAGCCGATATTCTGTCTTCTGCTCGCCGAGTGGGAAGGGGTCCTGGTATGTGAACTGAGGCATCGTCCTGTCCTGCCGTCGTAGGCAGTGCCCCATGTGTCGGCTCATACGGGTGAACCCGCTACATGGAGAGCACCGTGAAGGATGTATGGTTCGTTGAGCATGGACATCAGAGACTGCGCCGTCTCAGCATGCCTGGGGCTATGTATGGAGTCGGGATTCTACCGACTGTAATGGAAATAATGCACCTTCGGAAGTCGAATAATTCTGATTTTCCTGTAAGAAGATTTCTTGCCGGTTCAGAGAATGTAGATTGGGATATGTTCCTGAGAGAGAACCGGGGCGGCTTGAGCGACAAGGGCGTCCGTTTGGGGTTAACGGCGGGTGTCGTCGTGGAAGACCCCGGCCGGAGTCACCACCCCAAGATGGGCCAGACCTTCGGGCGGAACTGGACTTCTGCGCAAAGGGTCTTGTTCGGCGTGCCATTAGATTTGCACCAGATCATGCCGGATGGCGAACCGGGATATATCTGCGTTATTGCGGAGATTCAGCTTCCTGAGAATCCGGAGACGGTAGGTGTCCACGGTCTTGATACTGATGTCGTAGGACTCTGCTATTTCGCGATTCGTCTGCCCCATGGCGAGACGACGCAAAACCTGAATTTCCCGCTTGGATAGGCTGTCCAGCAGTGAACGAGTGCCTTTTTGCATTTCCACCGCATGAACGGCCAAAGCCTCCGCTGCCGTCGCAGTCAAATACCGGCCGCCCTGATAGACCTTCTTGATGGCCGCCACCAATTGCTCCGGGGCCGACTTCTTGGTGACGTATCCCTTTGCGCCGGCCTGGATCGCCCGGACGATATACTGGTCTTCCTCATACATGGTCAGCATGATGATCGGCACATCACCGCACGTGGCAACAACCTGCTCGATCACTTCCAGACCGTCCATTCCCGGCATGGAGATATCCACAACAGCGACATCAGGTTTCATCTCGCGAATTCTGCGTATTGCCTGGCGGCCATTGTCCGCCTCAGCTATCACGGAGATTTCCCTTGTCTCTTCGATGATCCGGCAGAGACCGGCTCGAACGAGGCTGTGGTCTTCGGCGATGAGTACATTAATCACGGCGGGATCCTCGGTCCGGGTGGAGGCGCCTTCCATGGGAGTCCGGCTGTGGCGCATGGAGACTACTCTTTCTGAGACGCTCGGAAGAAATGTGCCCCACTATACCACAAATCAGCAGGATTGGGCTAGGCCTTACCATCTTCCATCGGGAACTGGACTTCGATCCGGGTTCCCGAATCAGGGTTCGATTCGATTTGCACCCTGGCGTTGATCAGACTCGCTCTTTCCCGTATGCCCGCCAAACCCAGTCCCTCCGTTTCCCCAAGGACATCGGTGTCAAATCCCCGTCCGTCATCTTTGACGGTGAGGATGATGTTTGTGCCGTTCAAGGCCAGAGAAACGTCGGTACGACTGGCCTCGGCGTGACGGGCAACATTGGTAAGCGCCTCCTGCGTGATGCGGTAGACAGCGGAGGCCGTCTCGTCGTCCAGGTCGGGAACCTGATGATGTCTGAAGGTGCACGACACGGCCATACGTTTCTCGAAGTCTTGCACCAGCCATTCCAGGGCGGGAAGCAGCCCCAGGTCATCGAGAACACCGGGCCGCAGGCGAACCGCCATATTCCGGACCTCATCGATGGTCTTGTCAATGAGTTCAGCCATCGCACGTGAACGACGGGCCGTGATGTCGGCGTTGTGCTTAACCAGAGTCTTCTCCAGCCAAACGGCATCCATTTTGAGCGCCGTGAGGGCCTGACCCAGTTCATCGTGCAGTTCCCTGGCGATGGCCGCGCGTTCATGTTCCTGGCTGGTCAATAGTCTGCTCGACAACTGGCGTAGTTTCTCCTGGGCCGTTTTCAGGTCGGTAATGTCTGTGGAGATGCCACCCACTCCGATGATCCGGCCTTCCTCATCAAACAAGGGGAATTTTACCGAAAGATAGGTGTGGGTCCCATCTGCCTGGGGCACAATTTCTTCAATTTGCAAAGGCTCTTTCGTCTCCAGCACCTTCCTGTCATTGCTTTGGAATTGCTCCGCCGTGGCAGGGCCAAAAATATCCTGGTCCGTCTTGCCCCGTATTTCCTCCGATTGAACACTGAAAAGATCTTCAAACCGAGAATTGACGAGCAGATAACGACTTTCCATGTCTTTCAAATAGACCACGGCCGGGGAGTACTTGAGAATGCTCGATATTTCACGGGTCCTTTCCGCGACCTGACGCTCAAGATTTCGGGAACGGGCGCGAAGTTCCTGGGTCGCTTTCTGGAGTTTCTCTTCGACCCGTTTCAACTCGGTCACATCGACCAGGATGCAGAGCGAACCAAGCGTTTTCCCCCCCGCCCTCCGCTCCGTCACGGCGGAGAGCAGCATATCGCGACTCTCCCCGCCTTTTGTCACGAATTGATGAGCGACGTCCATGCAGGCACCGCTGTCAATCAATTTCGGAATGACGCACTCGTCGGCGGCCGTTCTCGAGTCGGGAGTCATAAAATCCGTGATCTTCCGGCCAAGCACTTCCTCCCGACCGTAGCCCAGAGCCTGACACCAGTAATCGCTGACGCGGACAATCCTGCAATTTGCATCGAGGGAATAAAGCATGGCGGGCGTTTGAAAGTAGAATTTTCTGAATCGTTGTTCACTCTCCTGAAGGGCCTCCTCCGCCTTCGTGCGGCGGATGATTTCAGAGATTGCCCGCTGGTACAGGTATAGGACGGTCGCAACCACTGACAGAGAAAAGATCGCCATCAGAAATCCGGGGAGGTGTTGAATCGGTGCCAGAATCCGCGACCAGACTGAGGGCAGGGGCCGAAGGTAAACGATACTCCAGCCGGGGAAGGCTTCGATCGGTTGTTCATAGAAACTCAACGCTTGGTCTTGGCGATCACGTACTTTGTCGTCCGTCAAAGAACGGGCGAACCCCAGCCACTCCCAGGGGCCGTCGCCAAATTGGTGGGAGGTAGCGATACTTTGCTTGTCCTGCTCCGACAGTAACCATAGCGAGCGAAAGAGCCAATCCTTGCGGCTTGAAATGAAAATGATGCCGTGCGGATCGGTAAGCAGAAGCGTTTCATCGTTTTTGATGAAGGCGGTGAATTCCTTCTCGCTGTCTTTTACGGAGGCTTTGATAACGGCCACACCGACCGCCTGCCGATTCGGGGGATCCAAAACGGGATAGCTGTAGTAAACGCCTCGAACGCCGCTGGTCGTTCCCAATGCCATGTAGGTGGCGGAGGTCCCCCGGATGGCCCGCTTGAAATAGGGGCGAAACGCGAAGGAGACCCCGACAAAGCTTTCCGGCTCGAGGCGATTGCTTGACGCGATTGTCATGCCGGTATAATCCATCAAATAACAGGCATCAGCGCCGAGTGTGACGGCAAACAGGTCAAGAATCGCATTGGCTTTACTGATATTTTCGGGCGATTGCTCCACGAAGAGCTGCTTAATTTCAGACAAACCCGCCAACGTCCGCACAGGTTTCAGCTGTTCTCCGAGGAAGAAGGTGAAACGACTCGTCGTTTCTGCGACCTTGTTCACGGCCTGTTGATTGGCTTCATGGCTGAGGTCGAGTTTTACGTTCACATAAAAGAAATACCCGGCCAGAAGAGAGGAGAGTAGAGCAATCGATGCAAGCGTGATAAGAATGGGTCGTAGAGGCATGGCTGGCGAACTCCACTTTGTGGCAGCACTCCTGCGCGGCCTCAGACGAGAGAAGCACCTGTTCGCGGGCCCATCAGGATTCGCTCTATTAGGAACTGCCGCGCCCAGGGGACAAACCCGATAATCAAGAGAGACGTTCCGCCGGGCTAGCCCGGATATTGCATGAGCACATCTATTACGAGGCCGGATAGGCTGCCCCATGCTGCGTTACAGAAAATTTCCTGACTTCGAAATATTGCAATATGTCTTCAGCCAGTAAATTTTCTGCGCCTTGCCAGTGGCGCCTCTACAGCCTCTCATGACGATCACTCATGCAATATCCGGGCTAAAACGCTAGCAGTATCTTCGCCTGCTGTCAATACCAAGGTCGCAGCAGCCATTGAGTTCTGGCGGAGGATAGGGAAAAGGCGGCGGCCGGGTCTGCCTGAGGCTTGCCGGTCGATGGGCTTCTGGCTTCCCTGCGCCGCTGCGACGGGGCGGTACGCCTCTTTTTGCTGTATGCCGAGGGCTGTCGTGTGCTATATTCGTGTTGATCCAATCAGGGATCGGGGCGCGGAAGCGTGGACGGAAATCGTCGGGCGGTGACGTTGTGTTTGCTGAGCTTACGGATCATGAGACGCGAGGATTACGATGAGCAAGATCGAACAGGCCGTTTCACTATTTAACGACGGCTTTGCCTGTTCTCAGGCTATTCTGGCCACCTACGGAGAGGCGTATGGGATCGACCGGGAGACGGCCTTCAGGCTCGGCGAAGGGTTTGCCGGCGGCATGGGGGGGCTGGAGCTGACCTGCGGGGCCGTGACCGGGGCTGTGATGGTCATCGGACTGAAACACGGCCGCACCGCGGTCTCCGACCGTCGGGCCAAAGTGAAGACGGCCAAACTGGTGCGGAAGTTCGTCACGCGGTTCGAAGCCCGACATGAGACCATAGTCTGCAAGAATCTCCTCTCCCCGGAGACCGCATCTTCCCGGAAGCCGTGGTTTGCGCTTCGCAGCAGCCGCTCTGCCGCGGTCTGCCCCAAAGTGGTCGAAACGGCCGCCGAGATCATCGAAGAAATCCTCTGAGACAGGACCATGATGCCCAAGCGATGTGACTGGGTCACCCAGGATGACGTGTATATCCAGTACCATGATGCCGAGTGGGGGGTGCCCGTTCATGAGGACCGCAAACTCTTTGAAATGCTGATTCTGGAGGGCGCCCAGGCGGGACTCAGCTGGCTGACCATCCTGAAAAGGCGGGATGCCTATCGTAAGGCCTATCAAGGCTTTGACTATCAGGCGGTGGCGGCCTTTGATGCGCACCAGGTGGAGAAGCTGCTCGGCGATCCGGGCATTGTCCGGAATCGATTGAAGATTCTCTCCTCCATCAACAATGCGAAACGGTTTCTCGAAGTGCGGGAGGAGTTCGGCACTTTCGACCGCTACATCTGGCAGTTTGTCGATGGACAAACGATCGTTAACAACTGGACATCGCAGCGGGATGTCCCGGCGAACACGGCCGAGTCTGATGCCATGTCCCGGGACCTGAAGCGCCGGGGATTCAACTTCGTCGGCAGCACCATCTGTTATGCCCTTATGCAGTCCATCGGGATGCTCAACGATCACACCATCGATTGCTTCCGCCACGGGCCGGTAAGCCGTTTGAAGTAACAGCTCCTTTCGCCGTGGTGTTGTCGCCTATTACCCGCCGGGTATCTGTCTTTGTTGATGGCTGCGAGCGGCCCGGACGCCAATGCAAAGCAGTCCGGGCGAACAATACGATCAAACACGCCTGATGGACGTTTTCGGAAACGGGGAGTAGACTCACAGCGGATCAAGTTCCTATTGAACCGAGCAGAGGGTTGTCTTATGATCGAGCTGATACCGACGGATGCCGACCAGGTAATCGGGTTGCGGATTCGCGGTAGAATCGAGACCAGCGACTTTGACGAGGTGGTCGGACTCCTCGATGAGAAGTTCAAACGCCACGAGAAACTGCGGATCTATGCCGAGATTGAAAGCATCGGCGGTATGTCCCTGAAAGCTTTTTTCAAAGACATTCAATACAGTCTCAGAAACTTCAGGCGCTTCGACAAGGAGGCCGTCGTTTCCGACAAAGGGTGGCTCAAGGCCTTCGTTTCGGTGGCGGACAAGCTGTTCCCCACTATCGAAGCCCGGCATTTCTCCTTCGAAGAGAAGGAGCAGGCGTTGGAGTGGATCCGGAGCTGATGGGCCTTTAGACGCGAGAGAGGCGTCGACCCGGTCACCCCCGGCTTCATAACTTCGGGCATTATTCTTAAGGCTTGACACCTCCCGCCCGATTGTTCTTTAATGACGCCCATGGATCTCATTTGCGACTCTGTTTGCAGTCGGGAGGGAATATGAAGGCTGAGAAACAGAGAGTCCTCCTCGTCAATCCGAACCGTTACCGCCATCCTCCCGTCATGCCACTGGGGCTCGAGTATCTCGCCCATGCCCTGCAGCAGAACGCCTTCGAAGTGAAGATCGCCGATCTTTGTTTTTCGGAGGAGCCGCGTCGCGACTTGGCGGAGGCGATCCGGGACTTTCCACCGGATGCGGTAGGGCTGACCATCCGAAACGTCGATTCCGTCCTTTATCCGGATACCGAGTTTTTCCTTCCTCATATCAAGGCACTGATCGATCAAGTGCGCGCGCTCAGCCAGGCACCGGTGATCGTCGGTGGCGCGGCCATGCCGGCGGATCCCGAAGGAATCCTCCAGTTTGTTGGAGCGGATCTGGCCGTGCTGGGTCCGGGAGAGGGGACCTTGCCGGCGATTCTGAACGCGGGCATTCCCCAGCCCAAACAGGGGACGGTCATTGTCGGCAAGGCGCCCGCCAGTTTCTGCCCGAAGCGCCGTTTCGGGCTGGACTACGGGACCTATCTTGATGAAGGAGGATTGGCAGGTTTTGAAACCCACAA